>CAZNSK010000009.1:0-80426 GCA_964575505.1 uncultured Phaeodactylibacter sp. | reverse complement strand
TAGGGGTCGCGCAATAACAAGTTACCTAGAATAGGCGAAGTTATTTTGTGCGCTAACAAGGCAAAAAACGTAACCATCCGTACGGACGGTGAGGCTTTTTAACCTGTCTGCCGTTGGCGTTAGCCAGGCAGGCGCAGTTAGCGTGCAAAAAAACGAGTCTAAATCGGTAAGTTATTGTTGCGCGACCCCTAAAGACAGAACCAGCATATATGAACGAAGAAAGCTTGCAAAAACAGCTCGACCGGCAAATGAAGGCGCAGAACAACCGGGCAATCGCCGATTTTTGACTTAAATAAGTTGCTGAAGTGCTGAGGATATTCAAATCCCAGAGCATACCCGATTTCACTGATGGAGTGATTGGAGCTTAAGAGCATATTTTTCGCTTTCTCAATGACAAAGAGGTGTATGTGTTCCTGGGCAGTCTTTCCGGTTTCTTTCTTCAAAAGATCGCTCAGATAGTTGGAAGAGAAGCTTAATGCTTTTGCCAGGTACTGTACACTCGGCATGCCTGAGTCATGCACTTGATCTGTTTGATAATAAGCTTTTAAAAGCCGCTCAAATTTTGAGACGATGTCGGTGTTGAGATTGGTTCGGGTATAAAACTGACGGTCGTAGAACCGGGTACAATAATCCAGCAAGAGTTCGATGTTGGATATAATCAGGTTCTGACTGTGCTTATCCAAATTTTGACTGTATTCCTTCACTATTTTATCCAGCAGCCCCTCTATCGTATCTAATTCTTCCTCTGACAGGTGAAGGGCTTCATTGACATCGTAATTGAAAAATGAATACCCATCTATTTTAGCGGATATGGGGGATTTCCTGATTAAATCCGGATGAAAGGCCAATATCCAACCTCTGTGGTCATCCTCTGATTCCGGCATGTCGCCATCGGACACCGTAACCTGGCCCGGCGCAGTGAAAACCAAGGTTCCTTCTTCATAATCGTAGGAGTTTTTGCCGTATAGCAAATTGCCACACCCAGGTTGCTTCAGCGTAACCTGATAAAGATTGTTGATGACTTTCACCCCTTTAAAATCGAATTGGGCGTTAAAATCTTTGGTTAGCACTACCGTAACCAAAGGATGCTTTGGCGAGGGCAGCCCCATAGCCTGATGCGCCTGAGTAATTGAATTTATTTTATAGTATTCCATGCGGTCACTTTTTATTAGGGAATAAGCAAAGTGTAGGTTTGTAGTGCGGGATTTACATCCCCATCATCTGTTTTTGCATAGCGAAGAATTCCTCATCAGACATCTTGTCTCTTGCCCCCAGCAATTGCTCGCAATCTGCACCCGCTCTGTAGCGTAGTTGGTCCGAACCATCGGTTGCCGCTTCAAAAATAACTTCAGCAATCTGTTCAGGCTGCGTCATCGTTTCAGGGTTCATAGCTTGTGCCATGGCAGCCATAAAAGTATTTACGAATGCATTGTATTCGCTGAGCTCCTGATTGTGCTGCATATCCAGGGACCGGCCTCCAAAATCGGTAGCAACGCCTCCCGGCTCAATTATCTTCACTTTTACGCCAATTTGTGCCATTTCCCATCGCAGGGATTCAGAGAAACCCTCCACAGCCCACTTAGTGGAATGATACAAAGGCATTAACGGATACGTCATTCTTCCGCCAACTGAAGAAATGTTGATAAACATTCCGTCTTTGTTTGCTCTAAAGTGCGGCAATGCTTGTTGCGTTACATCGAATAGCCCCTGCACATTCACACCAAACTGTCGAATGATGCTTTCACGGCTCGCAGATTCGAAGGTGCCCATGAGCCCGTACCCGGCATTATTGAGCACCACATCAATATTACCAAATTGCTCAATACCTTCCTTGATGGCGCTTTTTATGGTGTCTAATTCCAATACATCAAGTTGGGTAACAAGTGTATTGTCGAGTGCCTTAAGTTCAGTTTCTTTTTCGGGCGAACGCATGGTGGCGATCACATTCCACCCCTCTGCCTGGAATAACCTGGCAGTAGCTCTTCCGATTCCAGAGCTTGCTCCGGTAATTAAAATGGTCTTATTCATGTTTGTAGAGTTTATTAACGCAAAAAAAAACTGTACTACCGTTGCGCTCCGGGCAGCGGTGTAAGTTTCCAACTGCCTGAGAACTTCTGTTTTTGGTGAATTGAAGGGCTGTTAACGAACCTGCAATTCTTTAAAAAGGGCGGCAACCGTTATCTTTCCCAGTTCATCACAAGCCTTGGGGCTATCTCCAGAAATGAGCTTCCTGTCGACGTGAGTGGCTCCCGTTATTTTATCGTTGATTACTTCAATGCCCTCTTTTTCTAAAGCTTCACACTGAAACCAGGTCAACTGCCCGGGCAGATAGCCCAGTGAAGGTGACTGCTTATCGAATTTATCCGGGAAAGCCACCATTTTATACCCTCTGTAAGGATTGGGTGTATTGCTTTGGTCTTTTGCTATCATAGCAGCAGGGCCATGACAAACGGCAACAAGGTACCGGTCAGAGGTTTCTATCCAGCGGAGCAGTTTGCCAACATTTTTATCGTCCGGTAGCCCGACCATAGAGCCGTGCCCACCCGGAAGAAAAAGAGCGATATAATCCGACTCCCCTTTTGAGGCATTGCCTGCAACGAGCGCTTTTAGGGAGAGAGGGGTGTCAAATTTGGTTTGATATTCTTCCCGGAATGCCAGTACTGCCTTATCCTTTATGGGTACCGACCACTCTTCAAGGATCGCCGGTTTTCCGGTTGAAGTGACTACATCAAAACTAAACCCTCCATTGACGAGATGCATCAATGGAACCATAGTTTCCTGCACATTATTTCCTGTGGAAAAGAGCTTTCCATTGGCCATTTCAAAGTAGCGCTCTTCGGTGCACAGCACTAAAACCTTCTTGTTCCCTTGATACTTCCTGCCCTCAAAATCGGTCGCTTTGTAACCGCTTACTTTGTCTACACCAAACTTTCTTCCCATTGGGGAGGGGATATAGCCGGGGCCATTTTTTTCTTTGGTGGGTGCTATTCCGAGTACTTTCCTGATCATTGCGTTTTGTTTTTACTGTTGTGCCACAAATATCAGTTGAGCAAAGGGAGGGCATTAAATGATTTCCCGGAAAGGCTAAATGAAATTACGGAAAGCGGTGCAGCCGGTATATTGCAAGTTGGGTATACTCGGAACGGAGAGGTTTGGGCGTAATGCACAAACCCGACGCACGAGTATGCCGGTACGCACAGGTATGCCGACACGAAGTCATGGTTGGCCCCGATGGCTATTGGGGATAGCTATCGGGGAAACTACTTCGTCGTCGGTATAAAGACGCCAGCCCCAATAGTCACCAAGGTCACCATTGAGGCCGGAGCCGTCACACAACGTTAGGAAAAGTACAGAAAAGCTCCTCCGTTAGTCGTTTTTGAATCCAAACATCCCGTTGTCATTCGCCAACCCCTCGGTGGGGATGGGCTGAATGACATCCCAGTGCTCCACGACTTTATCGTTCTCAATTCGAAATAAGTCATAGAAGACATTGCTGGTGTTATTCCATTGCCCCTCACTTACCGTCAAAACAAAATTCCCTTCACCCAGTACTTTGTGTATTTTGGTGTACTGAAACATGTTATTCCGGGCAGTTAGATATTCGACTGCTTCTACAATACCCTGCAATCCGTCTTTGATGTCTGGGTTATGCTGATGGTAAGTTTCAGCACTGATGTAGTCCGTAATTTTATTTGGATTTTTGCCCATCAATACATCTTCAACGAGGGATACCGCCAGGGCTTTGTTTGCTTCGGTTTTATCCAAATCCTCAACCGTTGTGGGGCCGTCCGTTTGCGTCCTTCCGCTGGCCGTTTCTGCAACCAATGGGGTCATAGCATCCCAGTGTTCGGCTACCTTGCCATGTTCATCCAGCCGGATGATATCAAAGGAGACCATCTCGTCTGCCCCAAAGGGTTTGGCATTCCGCCAGATGTTGTGCATGAACACGTACTGGCCGTCCTGGAACATCCGGATGTTTTCGGCTGTGGTGCCGTTTTCCTGCAGGACCGGCAGCATTTGGATGAAAGGCTCGAGCCCGGTGGGGATGAACGGGTTGTGCTGGATGTAATCGGCATTAGCCAGTTCCCGCATCGTCGCCGGGTCATTTTGTAAAACGGCGCCAAGGAAAGTGCCTACCGTTGCTTTGGTACTCATGGTTGAAGGTTTTGCATTAGCGTGATCAGATGAAGCAGCCGCGGGGGACTGCGCTGTTGAAGGGCTGCAGCAGGCTAAAATGCCCCACAGCAGTAGAAGAGGTATTGCTTTTTTCATTGCTTGAAGTTTATTACTTTTGTTATGCAAGCAAAATTACACGTTAGCTTTCAAATTGCAAGTAAAAACAAAATTACTTTCATTTTGAAAGCAATATTTAACAGGAGCTTAACATATGCCACAGGATTTCAGATGCGACTGCCCGTTTACTTCCGCCCTCGACATCTTAGGGGATAAGTGGATGCTGGTGATCGTAAAGCAGATGCTGGTCGAAGGCAAGGAGACCTTCAAGGACTTTACGGAAAGTGATGAGGCCATTGCGACCAACATTCTTTCCACCAAACTCAAGCTATTGGAGGAGGTGGGGATCATCATCAAGACCAAACGGCCGGGCAACAAAAAGACCAACCTCTATCTTCTAACGGATATGGGCTTAGCCCTGACGCCCATACTCGTGGAGCTGGCCACCTGGAGCGACAGCCACCTCAGGGGCCTGAACCCGTCTATCGTGGATGGGGAAGCTATGGAGTCGATGCGCAGGGATAAAGCTGCATTTGCGAGTGCGTTGGAGCAGAACTACCGGGCAAAGCTGGCCGCAATGGTTTACGAATAACGATTGAAACAAAATAATTCAAATTATTTGCATTTTATCCGATTTGTTCTTATCTTACCTGCATGATACGGCGCGATATACTCTGGAAAGGTATTATTGAAGATTTAGCAGAAGACTTTTTGCATTTCTTTTTCTCCAAATACATTGACCGGATAGACTTTAGCCGGGGGCTGGAGTTTTTGGATAAGGATTTGGAGCGCATTATGCCGGAAGCGGATACCAAACGGCGGCATGCGGATAAACTGTTCAAGGCTTGGCTAAAGGACGGGCAGGAACAATGGTTTTTGGTACATGTAGAAGTACAAGGCTATCCGGATGATCAGTTTGGTTATCGGATGTTTCAATATTATTATCGGATCCTTGACCGGTACAACAAGCCGGTCACGGCTGTCGTCATTTATACGGATACGAACCGGGCTTACCACGCCACCGCTTATCGGACTAATTTTTTAGGTACGGAACAAATTTATCGTTTTCAATCGTTTATACTGATAGACCACACGGCTGAGGAGCTACGGGCCTCCGGTAACCCCTTTGGCTTTGCCCTCGAGGCGGCTCGCAATGCACTGGATATAGGCAGCAAAGATGACCAGCAGCTGTTGGTCAGCAAGTTGGATATGATGCGGCATCTGCTGTCGTGCGGGCTAAGCAAAGCAAAAATCCGGCGGCTGTATAATTTTATCCACACTTACGTGTCCTTTCAAAATATGGAGAATAAGCTTAAATTTGAAGAGGAAGTACGTAAAATCACCAAATCCAGAGAACCTATGGGAATCGAAGAAGCTATTCTGAAGGAAGTGCGTGAGCAGAGCCTGGAGCAAGGCATCGAGCAGGGCATCGAGCAAAAACAGCGCACCGTAACGATCCGTTCGTACAAAAAAGGTATGCCTGTAACCGATATTGCCGATATAACTGAATTAACCGTCGAAGAGGTGGAGCAAATAATAGCTGCCTACGAAGCGGAGCAACAGGCCTGATGGCCCCCAGGAAGAATCCCCTCCGGGATAAACTATTTCAACGCAGAAGAAAATGAAGGATATCGACTTGTCCCCACTAACTGAAGAGATTCCAGCTTTCACCATCAGGTCTCTGCGCTGAATCAATCATTATAACGTCTCAGAAGACTATACAAGTTTGGATAAGCCAATGGATGGATAGCTCAGAAAACCAAAATTGGCTATTTTGCAGTTCCGATTCTCCAAAATTGTCAATCCAATCTTGTTCTAATGAAACATTGCTCCATACTCACGTTCCTGTTCCTGTTCGTTCTTGCTGCCCCGCAGGGCTTTGCGCAAAAGAAGCCAACCGGCGGGCAGGGCATCGACTCCAAACTGTTTGACGAGCTGAAATTCCGCAGCATCGGCCCGGCCTTTATGTCCGGCCGCATTGCCGATATGGCTATTGACCCCACCAACGAGAACGTATGGTACGTTGCGGTGGGCTCAGGGGGCGTTTGGAAAACCACCAATGCCGGCACCACCTTTACCCCCATTTTTGACGATCAGCCGGTCTACTCCATCGGCTGCGTAACCCTTGACCCTAACAATCCTTACACGGTGTGGGTGGGGACGGGTGAAAATGTAGGCGGGCGGCACGCCGGATTCGGAGACGGCATCTACCGGAGCCTTGACGGGGGCGCTTCCTGGGAAAATATGGGGCTGAAAAACTCCGAGCACATCTCCAAAATCATCGTCCACCCTGATGATTTGAATGTCATCATGGTCGCTTCACAGGGCCCGCTGTGGAGCCCGGGCGGCGACCGGGGCTTTTTCAAATCCACGGATGGTGGAAAAACCTGGAAGAAAACCCTCGGCGACGATCAGTATACCGGCGTGACCGATATGGTCTACGACCCACGTGACCCCGACCGGGTGTACGCCGTGACCTGGGAGCACCACCGCACAGTAGCCGCATGGATGGGCGGTGGAGAAAAATCCCGCCTGTACGTCTCTGATGATGCCGGCGATACCTGGCGGCAGCTGGAGACGGGTTTGCCGAAAGGCAAATGGGGAAAGACCGGGCTGGCTATCTCTCCCCAAAACCCCGATGTGCTGTACGCCGCTATAGAACTCAACCGCACCAAAGGCGGCGTTTGGCGGTCTGATAACCGCGGTGGCAGCTGGACGAAGATGTCGGATGCTGTAGCGGGTGCCACCGGGCCACACTACTATCAGGAAATCTTTGCTTCTCCTCACAAATTTGATCGCCTTTACCTGATGAACAACCGCCTGATGAAGTCGGAAGATGGCGGCAAAACGTTTACCAATATGGACGAAACCGCCAAGCATGGGGACAACCACGCCGTAGCCTTCAAGGTGTCTGACCCCAACTACCTGCTGGTGGGAACGGACGGCGGCGTCTACGAAAGTTTTGACCTGGGGGCTTCCTGGCGCTACATGGAAAACCTACCGCTGACGCAGTTCTACAAAGTCGCAGTCGATGATGCCGAGCCCTTCTACAATGTCTACGGAGGCACGCAGGACAACAGCACGGAAGGCGGGCCCTCCCGCACCGACAACCACCACGGCATCCGCAATGCTGACTGGAAGGTGGTGCTGAACTGGGATGGCCATCAGCCGGCGACGGAGCCCGGCAACCCGGATATCATGTACGGGCAGCGGCAGCAGGGCACCCTTTCCCGCATCGACCTGAAATCCGGGGAGGTCATTGACATCATGCCACAGCCCGGGGCAGGCGAAGACTACGAGCGCTACAACTGGGATGCGCCCATCCTGGTGTCTCCGCATGTACCGACTACGATTTACCACGCTTCCCACCGGCTTTGGAAGTCCACCGACCGGGGCGACTCCTGGACCGCCCTCTCCGGAGACCTGACCAGAGATGAGGAGCGGCTGGCGCTGCCCATTATGGGAGCGGTGCAGAGCTGGGATTCTCCCTGGGATGTGGGTGCGATGTCTAATTTCAATACCATCACCTCTATCGCGGTCTCGCCAAAAAACGCCTCGGTCATTTGCATCGGCACCGATGATGGCCTGATACAGATTACCTCCGATGAAGGTGCGAACTGGAAAAAGATCGAAGTCAGCACCCTCGGCATACCGGAGCGCTGCTATGTCAATGACATCAAAGCAGACTTGTTTGACGAAAGTACCTTTTACGTAGCCCTGGACAACCACAAAGAGGGCGACTACAAGCCCTACCTGTTCAAAACGACGGACAAAGGCGCGACCTGGACGGCCATGTCCAATGGGCTGGGCGAGAAAAACCTGGTCTGGCGCATTGTGCAGGACCATGTGGATAAAGACCTGCTGTTCCTGGGCACAGAGTTTGGCGTCTATTTCACCGTAGACGGAGGCGCCAACTGGACGGAAATGAACGGGGGCATTCCCACCATCTCCTTCCGCGACCTTGCCATACAGCGGAGGGAAAATGATTTGGTGGCGGCATCCTTCGGCAGAGGCTTCTACATCCTGGATGATTACACCGCCCTCAGAAGCGTAAACAAGGAGCAGCTGCAGGAAACAGCCAGCCTGTTTGAGCCCCGGAAAGCCTGGTGGTATATGGAGAAATCTGTCCTTGACTTTGACGATGTAAGAGGCTCACAAGGCTCGCAGCTATTCGTGGCGCCCAATCCGGATTTCGGGGCAGTGCTGACCTACTACCTGAAGGAAGAAGTGAAGAGCCTGGAGCAGGTACGCAAAGACCTGGAAGATTCATTCGCCACCAATCTTGCCTTCCCCGGCTGGGCAGCGCTCGAAGAAGAAACCCGGGAAATGAAGCCTTATGTGTACCTGGAGATTCAGGATACGGAGGGCCGGGTCGTCAACCGGGTAAAAGCAGGCAATAAGCCCGGCTTCAACCGTGTAGCCTGGAACTTAAGGGTAGGCGGCTCCGGAACGCTGATGCTCGATGACAAAGAACAGCCTCTGACGGCTATGCTTGTAGCGCCCGGTGACTATACCGCCACGCTTCACGCCTTTGAGCGAGGGAAGAGCATCCGCCTGGCGGGCCCGGTAGACGTGGAGGTGGAGCGCCTGGGCGAACCCGCGCTGCCGGGCAAGCCAATGGAAGAGGTGGTCGCTTTCTGGCGAAAATACGAACAGCTGACCCGGGATGTGAATACCCTGTCTGTGCAGTTGTCCAACGCCCGCAAAGCCAGCTCTAATTTATTCCGTGCAACATCAAGCGCTGCCGTCAGCAGTGAGGTCCTGGAGCGCATCGCTACTCTACAGGCAGGCCTCGATGCCCTCGACACACAGCTCAATGGCAATCCCGCTAAGAATGAGATTGGCGAAAAAGGGAAGCCGACGATCGGCAGCCGGCTTTTTGCGCTGAACCGGGGCATTTCCACCTCTACCTACGGCCCGACGCCCACCCACCTGGAAACGGTCGGGATTATCACATCGGAATGGCAGTCCATGAACGATAAGCTGGCGCAGCTCAAAGGGGAGGCTAAGGAAATCGGAGCGCTTATTGTTAAGTCCGGAGGCCCCTGGGTGGAAGGGTTGGATTAACGGTTCAGGGTTATGAAGGCGGAACGTTGAGGAACCGCCTCTGTAAGTGGTATGAATGGTAAGAGCCTGCCGGGTTTTTTAAAGGTAAACACCGGCAGGCTCTCAACTATAATCAAGCCGTGTAGCTTATCAAAAGACATAGAATCTCCGCTGGAGACCGCTGCACTTTACTTTAATTCGGAGGTCAGCACAGCTCCATTCATCTGAGGGACAACGGCTTTCATTTTCACCATTCGGCGGCTGCCATCGGTAGCCACCCAAAGGGTACGGCTGCCGGGATCACCTTCAGCAGAAACCACCTCCACTTTATGGGCGGTGAACGTACCGGCAGGTACCGTTACTTCTTCGGTACCAACTACTTCCAGTTTAAAGGTTTTGACCTGCATGCTTTGCATATCATAGTTTCGGAAGTAGGCGGTATAGCCTTCCTCCAACGGTAACTGCGCCATGACCTGGGTTGCTCCGCCACCGTCTGCAAAGAGGGGGGATTCCAGTTCCTGCTCAATGGGTATATTGTTTCCACCCGTCTTCATACTCCCGGTAATCTTATCGGTGCTGATATCCATATTGATCGTTACCGGCCCCTGCTTGACCTCACGGCTTACCAGTTCAAGGCTGCCTTTCTTCAGGGTCGCTTTATCGACCATCTGCCCCGTTGGTGTATTGGCAATTTCATTCAATACCCAGTTGCCATTTTCTTCCTTAATAGTCAGCGTGGTATTGAAGTCAATGTTCTGACCCGCAACCGAGATAGAACCGGTATAGTTGTATTCGGCTGCTTTCAGGTCGGCTGCTACCTTCGGCAAGTCCATACTCACGTTGTCTATACTTTCTGGAAGCTTCACGGTATTGATATCAACCATGAGTTCCTTGAGCCTCTCGGCTACATCATCAGGCATATCTTCCTGATACCGGCCACCAAGGTGATTGGCGAGGAACTTTTCCGCAGCCGCCAGGAAAGCCATATTGTTGACGGGCTTGGCAAATCCGTGCCCCTCGTCCGCAGCAACCAGGTATTCCACTGGTAAGCCCAGTTCGCGCATGGCAACTACAATCTGATCAGACTCTGCCTGCTTCACGCGTGGGTCGTTAGCCCCTTGCACCACCATCAGCGGTGCCTGAATTTTGTTGGCAGAATAAAGTGGGGATTGAGCTTTTATCTGCGCCAATCCTTCCTCCGTATTGGGATCAGCCATACGGATATGAAAGACCTTAAGGAACGATTCCCAGTAAGGGGGAATACTATTAAGCAACGTTTCCAGGTTGGAGGGGCCCACAATCGAGATGCCTGCTGCGTAAACTTCCGGGGTGAAGGTGAGCCCGGTCAGGGTGGCATAACCACCATAGGACCCGCCCATAATGCCCACGCGCTCCGGGTCGGCGATGCCTTGCTCAATCAGGTATTCCACGCTAGCGGTCAGGTCGTCTTGCATGAGTTCTCCCCACTCGCCATTGCCAGCATCCAGAAAAGCCTTGCCGAAGCCGGTTGACCCACGGAAGTTCGGGCTCAGGACAGCGTAACCCCGATTGGCCAGGAATTGATGGTAGGGGTTATAGCCCCAATAGTCCCGAGCCCAGGGTCCGCCATGAGGCATAATGATGACAGGCAGGTTTTTGGCTTCGATTCCTTTAGGTACCGTCAGGTAGGCCAGGATTTCCAGTCCATCGCTGGACTTGTAACGAACCGCTTGCATTTCGGCCAGGTCTTCGATGGGCATGTCAGGGCGGCCCCGGTATTGGAACTCCAAAGTGTTGCCCTTGCGGTCGTAAAGATAGGTGGCTCCGGGGTCCGTATCACCGTAAGCCGAAATAAGCCAGAAGTTTTCGTCGGCAGTTGAAGAGCCAAACCCTATAGTTTTACCAGGAAGCTGCTCCTGCAGCCATTTGTAGTCATCGGCAATTTCTTTGTCTTTCCAGTAACGGCGGCGGCGATCATCGGTGTAGCTTGTGCCAAGTAATTCATTGGACACATCAGAGAAAAAGGCGCTACCAAAGTCAACTCGGCCCTCAGGGTCTTGCTCGACCTTTTCGACCTTTTGGGTTGTCGGGTCCATCAGGAAAAGGGCGATGAGGTCTTGATCAGCGCCCTTGTTGCTCTGCATGTAGAAGCGCTTGTTGTCTTTGTGAAAACGAACAGGCTCGCAGGTTTCGAGCACATCGCAGCTATAAATTTGGGTAAACCCATCTTCATCTACGCGAAGCACTTCAGTATCGCCATTGTCAGCAGAGCGGGTAGCCAGGCGAAGCTGGTCGTCATTATCAAAAATCCAGCTGGTGAAACGGTTGGTATTTTCACGCAACAGCTTGAGTTCTCCGGTTGAAATGCGCAGGGCGTACAGATCGTGCCAGGCTGGATCGCGGTCATTGAGACCGATGTACATCAGATCCGGGTCACTCTCAGGGACGGCATAGATCACAGCGCTTACTCCTTCGCGATCGGTCAGCTTCCTGGCTTCAGGAACGGTGCTGCCTTCAGCATTTGGGGATTGTGGATCGAGCGCATAGATATTGAAATTTTCATCTCCGCCCTGATCCTTGGCATAAAGCAGGTATTGACCATCGCGCGACCAGAAATAGCCAGCTGCCGGCCGGTCAGTATTGTCGGTTAGGGGCCGGGCATCCTCGAATGGTGCAGAAAGCGCTTTAACCCATACATTGCGGGTACCCAGGTGCGGTTTGATGAAGCTCATGTATTTACCATCAGGCGATAGCTGGGCTCCGGTGACTTCGGGGTCTCCGAAGAATACCTCGCGGTCGATCAGATCGGGTAGTTGAGCATGTAAGTGGCTGCTAAGTACAGGCACACTAATAAGCATTATCAGAAACAGTCTAAAAGTGGTTTGCGAAAATAGACTCATTGGATTGATTTTTATTTTTAGACTGAAAAGTTACGAAGTATATCTGCCGAAGTACAAAACTCTAGTGGATTGAGCCGTAAATATTTTAAAGTTAAAGACCAGGCACTACAGAAGGCTTGAGCATGAAAAGACTATCAAATAATTCGGTCTAGTCGCACTAGACGAAAAAAGATACGCATCGGCCTCAAGATACTTTTGATAATTTTTCCACTAAAGAACAGGGCAAATCAATGATTATTTATGCGCAAAAGGCTCATTCGCCGATGTTTGAAGAAACGCTGAAATTCAATCAGGATGTGGCAGCCTTCATTGAGCAAAACCGGTAATAGTTAAGCTAAATATTTATCTGCCATAGCGTGGCTCTGATACGTCCATATTCGCTAAATTAGTGCTTGCCCTCAATCATAAATGATACCAATGCTAACCAACAAAACGATTTCCACGCCCCGCCTGAAGCAGTTTGTGCGCTTTTTCCGCGAAAGCGGCACCCCTGTATTTTTCATCCACGGCAATGGCAGCTCTTCCTTCTTTTGGGAAGAAACCATGCAGAACCTGCCCGAAGGCTTTAGGGGCATAGCGCCTGACCTGCGCGGCTACGGCGATACGGAAGACCAATTGATAGATGCTACCCGGGGCATGGCCGACTGGATAGCGGACTTTCAGGCTTTGCGCGAGGCGCTTGGCATTGAACGCTACCATATTGCCGGGCATTCGCTGGGCGGTGCATTCCTTTTTCCACTCATTGCTGAAGAAGGCGAACGGGTGCTGTCGGCTACCCTGGTGGCACCGGGCTTTCCCTTTGGCTTTGGAGGCACGAAAGACGAAAGGGGGACACCCAGCCATGCTGACTTTGCTGGCTCGGGTGGAGGCATTGTCAACCCTGAATTTGCCAAATTAATGGGCGAAAACGATAGGAGCAGCGACAATCCGCAAGCCTCGCCCCGCGTAGTCATGAATACCTTTTACTGGAAGCCGCCCTTCAAGCCGGAACGGGAGGAAGAATACCTGAGCTCGCTGTTGAGCCAAAAGACAGGCGACACCAAGTACCCCGGCGATTTCGTGCCTTCCGAAAACTACCCCTTCGTGGCCCCCGGAAAATATGGGCCTATCAACTCCACCTCGCCAAAGTACATAGGCGATTCGGTTGAAAAATTCATTCATACTACAGCCAAGCCGCCCATTTTGTGGATACGTGGGGCAGAGGATCAGATCGTTTCGGATAATTCGATGTTCGATTTTGGCACGCTTGGCAAACTGGGGTTAATCCCCAATTATCCTGGCGAAGAAGCCTACCCGCCGCAGCCTATGGTCAGCCAAACCCGCTATGTGCTCGACCAATACCAAAGCAAGGGCGGCGCCTACAAGGAAGTGGTTTTCGAAGATTGCGGCCATACGCCCTTTGTAGAAAAACCCGAGCAGTTTTTAAGCTCGTTTGCTCCCTTTTTAGAAAAGCACCAATAATAATTCAAGCCATTAGCCACCATATTGATAATCAAAACCAAAGAGATAATTATGAAGAATTTGAAGCGTGTGCTGCTTTTAACAGCCTGTGCAATAGTTGGCCTTTCCACCTTGTCCGCACAGCGGGTGGAAAGCGATTCAGACCTGATCGGCAAATGGGACCTCACCATTATGATGGAGGAGGACCAAATTGAAAACCTCGGCCTTTTCCGGCACGGGCTGATGTCTAAAGACGGCTTCCCCGGCTGGCTACAGGTGAAGCTCTCCGGCTTTTCCACGCTGGTCGGTTACTATGTAGGATACGAAGGCAGTGCACGGCCGATTGCCGAAATACACTACGACGAAGAAAAAGGTAAATACCACTTCACTATCCCGCCGCAGTGGATGGATATCGACGACATTTACTTTGAGTTCAGCCTGGAAGACGACAAGCTATCGGGCTTTAAGATGCTCGATGGCAACAAGCTCAAATTTACCGGCGTGCGGGCACCAAGCCTGGAGCGGGAGGAGCCGCCCGTCTGGGGCACGCCTATTAACCTGCTGACCGATAATATGGACCGCTGGATCATCCCGGAGAACAACAAATTCAAGATGGTCGATGGTATCCTGGTAAACCCGGAAAAGGGCGGTAACTTGGTCTCTGCGCAAAAGTTTGATGACTTTAAGCTCAGCATCGAGTTCCGGTATCCAGAAGGCAGCAATAGCGGCATCTACCTGCGCGGGCGCCATGAACTGCAGATTGAAGACTCGAAGGGAAGAGCGGATGATGTAAGCATCGGCGGCATTTACGGCTTTATCGCTCCATCGGTGAATGCGGCCAATCCGCCGGGAGAGTGGCAGCGTTACGAAGTCACACTGGTGGGAAGGCACGTAACGGTCATCCTCAACGGCGTGGAGGTGATATCTAACCGGCCTATCCCCGGCATTACGGGCGGCTCGCTGGACAGCAACGAAGGGGAGCCCGGCCCTATTATGATTCAGGGTGATCATGGGCCGATTGACTTTCGCAAGTTTGTCATCACTCCTGCGGTGAACTGATTTTTTAGGTACGGAGTTTATCTATCGTTTCTGTTGGCAGATAGCACTCCCGGAGACTTGCCGGCTTCCGGCAATCCCTCTGGGAGTGCCCTCTAATCCGCCCGCCGCGCATTAGGCCTGTGCCCAAAAGATGGCGAGCGGCTGCAAGAGAACTATTGGCCCGGTTTGGCGGAAGCCCCATTGTAACCAATTGGACAACAAAGCATTAAGAGGATAAAAAATCCATGCCAAGCTCCCTACTCACGGTCCTGCTTCTGAGTTTGTGTATTCCAGTCTTTTCCCAATACACGGATACTACGCTTTACTGCGACCTTCCAGTCTATTTCGACTTTGGTGCGGACAGCTTGAATACCCCTGCCCGCCGCCGGTTGCAGCAGCTCGCCGAAGACATCCGGGAATTGCCCGGGCTGCAGGTCCGGCTTACTGCCCATACCGATGCTATCGGCAGTGCGCGCGCCAATCTTGAGCTATCGGGCCGGCGGGCGCAGATGGTCGCCCGGCTCCTTTCCGCTGCGGGGATTCCAGGCACAGCCATTCAGGAGGTAAAACAGGGGGAGCAAGCCCCCGTAGCCGATAACGACACGCCCGGGGGGCGGCAGCAAAACCGGCGCGTGGAGGTCAGGGTGCATACCAGCCTTCCCATGCGGCCTCTGAGTGGGCAGGTTACCAGTAAAGAGAGCGGCAAAGGGGTAGCGGCTACCGTGCTATTGTCCACGCCTACCTGGTCGGACTCTTTGCGGACCGATACCGCCGGGCGCTTCAGCAGCAGTATCCCGGCTTTGGAAACAGTGCGAATGGATGCTTTTGCAGAGGGTTTCTTTTTTGATACCCAGATCTTACAAGCGGATACCGCTGCCAGTACTGTCCGCACCACCCTGCCCCTGCCTTCTGCAAAGGCGGGGGTGAAACTGCCGGTGAAGCGGTTGCATTTCCTGGGTGGCCAGGCCGTGTTACGGCCCAAATCGGTACCCGAGCTATACCGCCTGCGGCGCTTTATGCAACTCAACGCCGGCCTTGTCATTACCATCCACGGCCATGTTAATGTCCCCAATAGCCCGCCGGTGTCCAAAAATTCTGAATCCTATCAATTATCGGAAGCCCGCGCGCGCTACATTTATGACTACCTCACGGAGCAGGGCATAGCCCCGGCGCGCTTGTCCTGGGCAGCGCACGGCAACTGGGAGATGCTCTATCCTAAAGCCATCTCCGAAGGGCAGCAGGCGGCCAACCGGCGGGTAGAGATTGAGGTGAAATGAAAAGGAAGGGGGCTGTCTGGTCCGAAAGATGACTCCGGGCTCTGTCCAAAGCCTGCCAAAAAAGCGCAGCTTTGCTGTAGCAAAATTCGGCCTTAGACCGTCTTTACTAAAAAACGATGCGACAATTTATATTTGGAGCTTTGATGGCGCTGTTAGCCTTGTCATTAGGAGCTTGTGATGAAGATTCTCCTTCGCCTTCCCCGGAAGTCTCCGCTGCGGAGCTCCCCTTGCTGCCCGCCGGGCAGTACGCCGGTATGATCACCGGTTTCAACCCGAGTCAGCCGGCGGCGACGGAAGATGCAGTAGCTGCCCGATGGGAAGAGGCAATTGCGGCGGGCATGTCGATAGGGCGGCCGCAGATTGACTGGCCGGAGCTGGAGCCCGCACCGGGGCAGTACGATCAAGCGGCTCTGCGCGACGCACTGCAGGGGCTGTCCGAGCGGGGCGTACAGCCCTTTCTTACTTTATCGGTTTACGACAGCGACGGCCCGGTACTGCCCGGTTACTTGCAGGGTCAAAGCATGGATGATGCGGAGGTAATCGCCCGCTTTGGGGAGCTGATGGACTGGGTGATTCCCATGCTGGTCGAAGAAAGCGGCTGGGGCATTTCAATTGCTAATGAGCCTGACAATTTTTTTGCCGAAAGGCCGGGGCTGGCGGCACAAATCCGCACCTTTTTGGCGGAAAGCCGTGCACACATCCGTGGCCTTTCTCCGGAAATGGCCGTGACTGTCACGCTCAATATTGGCAATATGCCCGCAAGCCGGACAGAGATGGAACTGCTGCGCCCGGAGATGGATATTGTGTGCTTTAACCTCTACGGCTCCGGGCTGTTCCCCATCGACCAACCCTACACGGCAGCAGAAATAGAGGCCGAAATGGATGCGGTGCTCGGCTTTGCGCAGGACAAAGCCATTGTATTTCAGGAAGTAGGCATGCATAGCAATACCGATTTGCTCAACAGCTCGGAGGAGATACAGGCGGCTTTTTTCGACACTTTCTTCAGCCGCATGCAGCAGGAGCCGCAGATGCGCGCCGCTTTCGTCTTCCAGCTGGTTGACTGGTCGCCCGAAGCGATCGCGGTGCTGAATTCCACCTGGGAAGAAGGGGTGCCGGAGGAGTTCATCGAGCAGTACGGGGCGGTGCTGGCCTCGATTGGGCTCATCCGTTACGAAGATGGACAGTCAAAAGCGGCCTGGAGCCGGGTGGTACACTGGATGAGCACTTTGTAAGTGGCACGCGGCAGGCCAGTTTTACTCTGAAGCAGTTTCCGATTGTTGCAATTGCGCCCTCAGCGCGGGGAGGCACTGCTTGGCCTTTTCGTAGCCCAGTTCATAGGCTTCGCGCACACGGCTGAAATCCAGAAACTGAATCTCGTTGATGCCCGCCGGCTCCCACAGAAAATCACAGAGCTGCAGCCGCGGCTGAATACCCGAATGCCAGGTGAGCGCCTGTGCGCGGTTGAGCAGCGACATAGAAGTGCGCAAATCAGCAGGCGGGGCGGGGTCAAGCGGTACTACGTTGCTGCCAAGGATGAACAACTCTTGGTCCAGCAGTGGGTCGATAGGGAAATTATTCATCACGCCGCCATCGGCGTGCAGGCAACCGTTGATCTCTACTGGAGAAAACAGCGGCGGCATAGAGGTAGAAGCCAGCAGGGTGGAGATCAGCGGCCCTTTATCGTGCACTTCCCACTGCCCGCTCTCCATATTGGTGGTGATAACGTAGAGCGGCTTGGCCAGCCCTTCAAAGCGATCGCCGGGGAATAGGCGCCTTAGGCTGTCCTCGTACTTATTCGTATCCAACAGGCCCGGCTTGGCGGCAGAGAGGTAGGAAAACCGGAACAGCGGCGTCTCCTCAAAAAATGTAAGTATTTCATCGATGGAACTTCTATCGGCGTACAGCGCTCCGATGATGGCCCCGACACTGGCGCCGGAGATGATGTCTGCTTCGATTCCATGCTCTTCCATAGCCCGTAGCAAGCCAAGGTGTGCCATACCCTTGACGCCACCGCCAGACAACACCAAGCCAATAGAGTAGGATTTCATAGCTTCATGTATCTTGAGGAGAGCCGCCTGGCTCTGTAGTAATTCAATAAGGCACGGCTCCACCGGCGGGCAGAGCCGCGCCTGCGCCTATTTTACTATATGCGGTTTACCAGCCAAATGCATAGTACTGCTCGCCAGGCATATCGGGGTATACGCCTTCGATCAGCACTCCGCCGGCGGTCTTGTTGTCTAGGATGCTGATGAGATCGGCTTCATCCCTTACCGGCTGCCCGTCTACGCGGGTGATCACAAAGCCTTCGCGCATATTGGTAAACTGCCGCAGTTTGCCGCCGTATAGGGATACGACTTGTACGCCGCCCTCAATGCCCAGGGTTTTGGCTTCCTCCTCGGAAAGGGCTTTAAGCGTTGCCCCGAGCTTGCGCAGGACGGCATTGGGCGCGTTTCCTTCTGCCAGGGCGGTATCGCCGAAACGGCTGCGGAGCGTCACGCTCAGGGTTTTCTCATTGCCACTGCGCAGCAGGGTAAGTTCTACCTCGTCGCCGGGGCGGTACCGGGCAATGCGCTCTTGCAGCTCTGAGCTGTTGGTTACGGCCTGGCCATTCACAGCGGTGATGATATCGCCGGGTTCTACCCCGGCATCTCCAGCAGCGCTGTTTTGCAGCAAGCTATCGACATAGACGCCGGTGGTGACGGATAAACCTTCCGCTTTCGCCAAATTGCCGTCCACGGAGCGGATCATGACGCCGAGCACGCCGCGCTGTACGCTGCCGTACTGCAAGAGGTCTTCGACAACTTTATTGACAATATTGCTGGGCACTGCAAAGCCGTAACCGGCATAAGCGCCTGTCGGGCTGGCAATGGCAGTATTGATGCCTACCAGGCCGCCATTTAAATTGACGAGCGCGCCACCACTGTTGCCAGGGTTAATGGCCGCATCGGTCTGTATAAAGCTTTCCACTGCAAAGCGCTCCTTAAGGATATTGATATTGCGCCCTTTGGCACTGACGATACCGGCAGTAACGGTGGAGTTGAGCCCCAGCGGGTTGCCCACTGCCATGACCCATTCTCCAACCTTCACCTCATCGCTGTCGAGGAGCTTCAGGGTGGGCAGGTTTTCGGCTTTGATTTGCAGGAGTGCCAGGTCGGTGCTGGGGTCGGTGCCAATGACCGTCGCTTTGTAGGTTTTGTTGTTGGTCAGGGTGACTTCGATATCGGCAGCATTGTCGATGACGTGGTTGTTGGTCACGATATAGCCGCTTTCGTTGATGATTACGCCGGACCCGGTGCCTACGCTTGGCTGAGAAGGGCCCGGTTGCTCAAAGCGGAAAAACTGGTCAGGCCCGAAAAAATCCCGGAAGGGGTCCATGCCACGGGGCCGCTGCTGCTGCGCCTGTGGGCGGCCTTGCCGCTGCGTTGACTTAATGTGTACCACAGCATCCACTACCCGATCGGCCACTTCCGTAAAATCAAGGGGGATGGGGTCGCCATGCTCATCGAGCTGCCAAACAGCGGCCTGTGCCGGTGTTTGGCTGATGTGCTCAATCGTAACGGGTTCCTGAGTGTCGCTTACCGCAAAGTAAATGCCGAGGGTGGCGAGTGTGACGAATAGTGCGGTAAGCCCTGAAAAGATCATCTGCTTTTTCATAGCTTATCCTTGCTTTTAAATGGTTTGCTGAGATCTGCTGCCCCCTTGTGAAGTCCACTTATTAGGGCTGCAGGCACGCTGTGAGGGCGTTGGCGTGGCACAGGGCTCGCCAATGCCTCTTCTAAGCGTATAGTTTCCGCTTATTAATAGGCAAAATAGATACCAATGTTCGGAGAGGTGAAAAAATGGCAGTTGGCCCGGAATGGCTTTCGGCAAAGCAACAGCCCGCCCCGGCGCTATGGCGGGGCGGGCTGAGGCGGGCGCTTGCCGTGGTGCAGGGTTATTTTACTTTTGCTGCTCGTAAAGGTCGATGTAATACTGGTCCAGCTCCTCAGAATCTTTGTACTTGACTCGCAGGGCAGCGAGCTCTTTTTCCAGCTTTTCCCGGACGTCAGCGTAGGCGGGGTCATCAATGACATTATTGAGCTCCAGGGGGTCTTGCTTACGGTCGTACAATTCCCAGGTGTCAATATCATAGTAAAAATGGACGAGCTTGTAGTCTTCTGTCACAATGGCATAATGGCGCTTCACCATATGCACTGCCGGGTACTCGTAGTAGTGGTAGTACACAGCTTCGCGGTCCCATTCGGCGGTATTGCCTTCCAGCAAGGGCAGCAAGCTTTCCCCCTGCATATCTTTAGGCACTGCAACGCCAGCGGCATTAAGCAAGGTAGGGGCGAAGTCTAGGTTTTGCACCATCTCTGTGGAAACGCTCCCCGGGCTTACTTTTCCCGGCCAGCGCACAAGCAGCGGGGTCTTGAAAGATTCGTCGTACACAAACCGCTTGTCGAACCACCCGTGCTCGCCCAGGTAGAAACCCTGATCAGAAGTATATACTACGACAGTGTTTTCCATAAGGTCATGCTTTTCCAGGTAGTCGAGCAAGCGGCCAACGTTCTCATCTACTGCAGCGATGCTGGCCAGGTAGTCTTGCATATAGCGCTGATAGCGCCAGCGCATCTTTTCTTCCTCGCTCATAGCCGGGAAGCGGGCTTTGAAGTCTTCATTCATCGGGCCATAGGCAGCGTGCCAGGCCTCTCGCTGTTCCGGTGTCATACGTTCCAGCTTGTACTTAAGGGCCTTCAGGTCCCAGTCGGAGGTGGGCGGGATGCCCAATTCTTCCATTACTTCCGGGTAAATCTTGGAGTCGCCCGCCCAGTTCATATGCTCCAGCAGGTTCATCTCGGCTTGCTGCGCGGCTTCCCGCCCCTCGTAGTCGTCGAAGAGGGTTTCGGGTTCGGGGAAGTCCTTTTTCAGGTACTCCGTATAGTGGCGCTCAGCGGGCAGCCACTCCCGGTGGGGGGCTTTGTGGAGATACATTAGCATAAAGGGGCGGTCAGGGTCCCGGCGGTTGTCCATCCAATCCAGGGTGAGGTCGGTGATGATATCGGTGACGTAGCCGTTGATGACCGTATCGCCCGTATTCGTGATGAATTTAGGATTGTAGTAATGGCCCTGGCCCGGGAGGATTTTGAATTCATCCACGCCCTTGGGGTTATTGCCAAAGTGGAGCTTGCCGAACATCGCAGTTTGGTAGCCTGAGGCCTGCAACAGTTGCGGGAAGGTCACATTCGTGGTATCGAACGGGAAGCGGTTGTCGATTTTGCCATTGATGTGGCTGTGCTTGCCGGTGAGGATGACCGCCCGGGAAGGCGCGCAGATGGAGTTGGTCACACAGGCATTGGTGAATAGCATGCCTTCTTCTGCCAGCCGGTCGATATTGGGCGTTTCAATAAGGTGGTCGCTGTAAGCACTGATGGCTTGGTAAGCGTGGTCATCGGCCATCATGAAAACGATGTTGGGCCGTTCGGGCGTGCCCTGCCCGAAGGCGAAGTGGGCAAGCCCGCAAAGCAAAAGGAGTAAGCTTGGTCTCATGATATTGGTTCGTTAAACTTTTATGTAAATCTGGCGCCGGTACAGCAGCCAGGCCAGCACCCAGAACACCACCACATTGCTCAGTGCAAATGCCAGGGAGGCGTTATACGGGCTCAGAACGGAAGTGAAAAAAGTATGGTAAATCCAGTTTTTAAGTGTCACGGCCTGTCCGTCGGCTACCCAACTGATGGTGTAGCTGAGTTTGGCGACAAAGCCCGAAAGGACGAATACAAATAAAGCATTAGCGCCGTATATGTAGAAAGGCCTGCCCCAGCCGGTGTACCCTTTTACATCGGCCAGCCAGTAGATCAGGCTTAGTATAATGAGAGCTACCCCACTGCTGTGCAGTACATAAGAGCTTGTCCACAATGCCTTGTTGATGGGGAAGGCCAGGTCCCAGAGCGTGCCTGCAACCAGCAGTACCAGCCCAGCGCCCAGCAGCCCGAAAAGCCGGCGGTTGGCGCTGCCCGCTTGCTTCATCCAGTGGGTGGCGAGCATGCCGCTGATGCCTGTGGCAATGGCCGGCAGGGTGCTGAGCAGGCCCTCCGGGTCCCAGGTTTTGGATTGGCTCCATAAGTGGCCTGTACCCAGGAGCGTGCGGTCTAGCCAGGCACCCAGGTTGGACTCAGGTTCCAGGTTAGGGGCGATGCCCCCCGGCACGGGCACCAGAGACATGACAGCCCAATAGCCCAGCAATAAAGCGATAGCCGACCCCAGCTGCCCCTTCCAACTGGTATTGAGGAATAAAACGGCGCAAACGGCGTATACAATTGCGATACGCTGCAGCACCCCGGGTATGCGCAGGGTACTGTAGTCGGCGTAAAATGCCCCGATAAGGGCAATGCCTGCCCCTGAAGCCAGCACGGCGTAAAGCGCGCGCCGGGCGAGTGGGGCCCGCACCGGCTTTTGGCCAAGGGCAGCGCCGCGCAGGAAGAGGCTGATGACAAAAATAGCAGCCAGGAAGTAGTGCAACCAGAGCAGGCTGCCGGGGGTGCGCCCGGTCAGCTTAAAGTGCGGGAAGGCCGCCAAAAGGAGGCCTAGGCCGAAGATGAGCAGGCTCCGAATGCCAATTTTGCGGAGCAGTTTCCCCTGTGGCTGGCCCAGCCGCTTTCCCAGTGCCAGCGGTATAGCCATGCCGACGGCAAAGAGGAAAAAGGGGAAAACCCAGTCGGTGGGCGTCCACCCATGCCATTTGGCGTGCAGCAAGGGGGCATATACGGTAGACCAGGATCCTGGGTTGTTGACCAGGATCATGCCGGCGATGGCCAGTCCCCGGAAGATATCCAGCGAAACCAGGCGTTGGTTTTTCGTACGTACGGTAGCCGTCATTTTTTTGATCCGATGATTACTTCCTGAAGAAACGAAATTTATTTTTGACGGCTAACATTAAGGATATAAAAAAACCGCTATGCATCATTTCAAGGCCTTGCTTTTGTTGTTCTTTTTGCCGGTGGGCGCGCCCGCTCAGCCCACGACGGCTCATGCGCTGCCCGAAGGCACTTTGCTTAAAACGGCTCTGCCGGCTGCGCCTTTCCCCGCTGTTTCGCGCTCGGGCGGGCACGTTTACGATGGCCAGCATTACAGCCGGTCGGTGCACTACGCCAACAGCACGGTTGCCCTCTTCATCCCTCAGGGGTTTAGGCGGAGCGACTCAGTAGACTACATCGTGCACTTCCATGGGTGGTGGAATACGGTAGACAGCACTCTGCAGGCTTTCGAGTTGGCGGCGCAGTTGCAGGCTGCGGGCAAGAACGCCATTTTAGTCGTGCCGCAGGGTCCGGTACTGGCCCCGGACTCTAATGGCGGCAAGCTAGAGGGCAGGGGTGGGTTTGAGCGTTTCATGGAGCAGGTGAGCCGGGTAGTGGCCCGCCATTTGCATCTTCGTGCCGCCCCGCCTCGGCACATCGTACTGTCGGCGCACAGCGGGGGCTACCGCGTTGTGAGCTATATTTTGCTGCACGGGGGGCTCCGTGGGGCAATCAAAGAAGTGTGGCTGTTCGATGGGCTCTATGGGCAATTGGAGAAATATGCCATGTGGCTGGAACGAGGCGGTGCCCGTTTTGTCAACCTGTACACGCCCTCGGGCGGCACTAAAGCAATATCCCTTGATTTCCGGCGTAGCCTGCAGGCCTGGGGGCTAGAACCGGTTCAGCTCCGGAGCGAAGCGGGGCAGCTGCTGCCCGAATTGCCGCAGCAGGGGGCGGTGTTTTGGTCTACTGGCCTCGGGCATAATGAGGTCTTGCACCGGCGCCGGCAGTTTGAGCACCTGGTCCGCAGCAGCCGGTGGGTGGATGACAAATAGCACGCAGCTGTCATTTTGGCAGTTGATGCGGCGGTGCGCCCAGTTGTGCAGGTATCTGCCTGGAAGTCAAGCCGAAATCGCTTGTAAGGGGTGAAGTGGCTGCTCCTTTGTCAGTAGTTGGGGTGGTTTTCCCTTTGGGAATAGGCGAAAGCAGCCGACAGGGTGTCATTTGGCATTTGGTTTGCTAAGTAGTTTTTCAGACACCGTCCTTTCTTAATGCTGGTGTCAGGCATTTTAAACTTAAAATCTGTTTGACATGAGTAAAGTGAATTTCAGACCGATCAACGACCGGGTGGTCGTGAAACCACTGCCTGCAGAAGACAAGACCGCAGGCGGCATCATTATACCGGACACGGCTAAGGAAAAGCCGCAGCAGGGCGAGATAGTAGCCGTGGGCCCTGGCAAAGAGGGGGCCGCCCCGAATGTCAACATCGGCGACCGCGTGCTCTACGGCAAATACGCCGGCCAGGAGCTCAAGTACGCTGAAGATGAATACCTCATCATGCGCGAGGACGATATTCTGGTCGTCCTGAATTAACCCAATTGCTTTAACCTAAAAAATTCTGAACATGTCAGCTAAAGAATTGAGTTGGGGCAATGGTGCCCGCGAACACCTTAAAGCAGGTATCGATAAGCTTGCGAACGCTGTGAAAGTGACCCTCGGCCCTAAAGGGCGAAATGTTGTCATACAGAAGAGCTTCGGCGCGCCCCGGGTGACCAAAGACGGCGTGAGCGTGGCTAAGGAGATTGAGCTGTCCCACCCTCTTGAAAACATGGGGGCCCAAATGGCGAAGGAAGTGGCCAGTAAGACCGCAGACCTGGCTGGGGATGGCACCACTACGGCTACCGTACTGGCGCAGTCTATGATCACTGCCGGCCTGAAAAACGTGACCTCCGGTGCCAGCCCAATCGATCTGAAAAGAGGCATCGACAAAGCTGTGAAGATCGTCGTCGATAGCATCCACAGCCAGGCAGAGCCCATCCAAGGGAATTTCGAAAAAATCCGTCAGGTGGCGACTATTTCGGCCAATAACGATGAGGAAATCGGCAAGCTTATCGCTGATGCCATGGAGCGGGTGACCACCGATGGGGTCATCACGGTAGAAGAGGCCAAGGGTACCGAAACTTACATGGATGAGGTCCAGGGTATGCAGTTTGACCGCGGATACCTGTCGCCCTATTTTGCTACCGATACAGAGCAGATGGTGGCCGAGTACGATAACCCTTATGTGCTGATCCACGACAAGAAGATTTCCAATGTCAAGGATATTGTGCCGGTGCTCGAGGCGGCTTCCCAGGAAAACAAGCCGCTGCTCATCATCGCCGAAGACATAGAGGGCACCGCACTGAGCACGCTCGTCGTCAACCGCCTGCGGGGCACGTTGCAAGTAGTGGCGGTCAAAGCGCCTGGCTTTGGCGACCGCCGCAAGGCGATGCTGGAAGACATTGCGGTACTTACCGGCGGCACTGTGATTAGCGAGGAGCGGGGGTATAAACTGGAGAATACAACCCTCGACTTGCTCGGGCAGTGCGAGAAAGTCAAGATTGACAAGGACAATACCACTGTCGTGGGCGGCAGCGGGTCGGAAGAGCTAATCAACGCCCGCGTCAATCAAATCAAGCAGCAGATTGAGAGCACGACTTCCGACTACGACCGCGAAAAGTTGCAGGAGCGCCTGGCTAAACTTGCCGGTGGCGTGGCGGTACTGCACGTTGGGGCAGCGACTGAGGTGGAAATGAAGGAGAAAAAAGACCGCGTGGATGATGCCCTGCACGCTACCCGTGCTGCTGTAGAAGAAGGTATTGTGCCGGGTGGCGGGGTGTCTTTTGTCCGGGCAATTAGCGCGCTGCGCCAGGTGAAATTCGACAACGAAGACGAATTTATCGGCGCAAGCATCGTCAGCAAAGCCCTGGAGGCCCCGCTACGCACCATCGCGGAAAATGCAGGGGTGGAAGGAAGTGTCGTGCTGCAGCGTGTCCTCGACAGCAATGGGGATCAGGGCTATAATGCACGTACCGGTGTATACGAAGACCTTAAGCATGCAGGGGTGATCGATCCGGCCAAGGTAGCCCGGATTGCTATTGAAAACGCTGCTTCTATTGCGGGCATGGTCCTCATGACAGAGTGCACCATTAATGAGGCTCCCGAGAAGAAGGAGAAAGGAGCGCCAGCTAATGCTGGTATGTACGATGATATGATGTAAGCTGATGACTGAGGGACTGCACCCCTCTGAGGCGGAGTCTAGCGCCGGCTGTCCGATTGGGGGTAGCTGGCGCTGTCTTTTTGCAGAAGCGCCCAGTAGATTAAACTGCCGGCAGCGTACGCCAGCAGGTCCCACGGGTCACTCGTGAACCCCCGGTGCCAGGCGGGGAACCCCCATTCGAAGAGGGCTGCAAATAATACGGTGAGCATAACGATTTCTAAAGGCTGGGGCGCAGGTTTGCCCAACCGGCGGCCCCATTCCCATTCCAGTAGGCCCAAGATCAGGGGCATGCAAAGCAGCGGGTCCAGGTAGTGGTCGGCCAGGCCGCTGTGCCAGCCTTTGATCTTTTGCGCCCATTGGTGCAGAAGCAGCAGGGCCAGGGCAGCCCACCATAATTTCCTTCTCATAACGCGGCCAGGAAAGCAAATAATAGGCCAATGAGCAAAAAGGGAGAGAGTAAAATCAAGATGAGCACACCCAAAAGGCGTAGCCCTATTTTGAACAGGACTACTAACCATCCATCATCCTCCTGAATGGCGAGCCGTTCATCAAGGGAGCGGTACGTAGTTTTCATTTTGTCAAGTGCTTCTTTGGAAGGCTTTGAATCTGAATCGGATTGCTGCGGGTCCATCGGGGGTGGTGGTTTGCGGATTTGAAAAAATTAGAACAAATGTACTATTTTTGTTGATGTAGCACAAGTGTTCTATTTAGGTTAGAGGCAAGATTTTGTAAATTGGGCATCAATGAAGACCAAAGACCGCATACTAAAGGCTGCGCTGCATCAATTTAACACCCTGGGCACCGATCAGGCTACGGTGCGCAGCATCGCCGAGGAGGTGGGCATCAGCCACGGCAATCTTTGTTATCACTACAAGAATACCGACGAGCTGATTGAAGCGCTTTACTTCCAGCTAGTTGCGGAAGCGGCTCCTATGGCGGAGCAGGCTTTTGACCAATCTATCTCCTTCGATACCGTTTGGCATCAATCCTGGTCTACTTTTCAGCTGCTGTACCGTTACCGGTTCCTGTTGCTGGATTTTGCGCGCATCATTCGCCGGATGGAACGGATGCAGCAGAACTTTCGGCAGCTAATGGCGCTGCGGCGGCATCAATTCCACCACGGCTTGCAACAGCTGGTACGGAATGGCTGGATGCGCCCGGAACCGGTTGAGGGCTACTACGAGCAGCTGATTACCAATTGGCTGATCATAGGCAATCATTGGGTTGCCGATTCGGCCCTGCAATTTGAGCAGGAGGGCCTATCCGTTGTCCGGTACTATCACCGGGCGGGTATGGCCATGTTTGTCCCTCACCTCACTGGAAAGGGGCTGCAAGCTTATAAGCGCTTAATGGGTTGACAAGCAAACGGGGTTCATTGTTCAGGGAGGCTACGGATGTAGAATGCCGTGCAGGCAATTCACTCTGGTTTGATTACCGTTGCTTGACGATTTTGGTTGCTGCCGGTTGATCAGCGCCCTTCAGGTTCAGGATATATGGGCCATCCGGCAGGCCTGACAAGGGGAGTATCAGCTGGCCTGCGGTAGAGGCCGGGTAGTGCTGTTCCCGCAGGAGCTGCCCGGCTTCGTTGTAGAGCTGAAGGGTAGCTCCTGCCGGCAGTGGTGCCGGATAGCGTACCGTCACCACAGAGCGGGCTACAGTAGGCCAGGCTTGCAGTTGAGGCCGGGCTTCGGGCAGCAGCGCCTTCACAGGGCCGTAGAAAGTGGTTTGGTCATCAAAGTCTACTTGCCGAAGCCGGTAGTAATTGAGCCCCGGTAAGGGGCCACGGTCATGGTAGCGGTAGGCCTGAGGGTGCTGGGTGGTGCCTTGCCCAGGCAGGCGGGCGATCTCCCGGAAGGACCGGCCATCTTCGCTTCGTTCTAGCGCCATATAGTCGTTGCGCAGTTCGGTTTCGGTTGCCCACTGCAGGACGACCTGGTTGTGCGCTACCCTGGCTTGGAAGCCGGTAAGTATAATGGGCAATGGGGCTGAGGTGGTCACATCAAAGGGCGGGCTGTTGCTGGTGCCGGTTAGCGCTCCTCCGGTAGCGGATAGGGTGACACCGGTAGTGGCCGCATCAAAAATGAGCTGGCTAAAGGTGGCAATGCCATCGATTGCGGAGATGGCGGTTTGGGCCGCACCTGTCGAAAAAGAGGAGCCATTAGCGGCCATTGTGATGACCGGAGTAGCGTCGAGGTCCAACCGCCCGTTCCCATCCACTGCTTCCACTGTAACGGCGGGGGACATGGCTGTAAGGACTTGTACATCGCTGGGCCCTTGCCCAAACTGTAGCCGGTCGGAGGTCACCTCGATTCGGTTATTGTCACCAATGATGGAAGTGGCAGCGCCGCCTGCATCGGGGGTGGCGAAGGTGGAAGAGTTTATCGTGGAGACAACTGAAGCGGAAGTAACAGTAATCTGCAATTGTTGGTTATCGGTAACCGTGTTTTCGTCAAAAGTTGCAAGTAATTCTAGAGGGCGGGTTTTCTCATCCAATGCTGTAGGAAAGAAAGCTGCAAATGTAATGGTCGCTGTATTGCCATTAATGGTTACGGACTGGGTAGACGTCCCTGACCCCAAGCCAATAGGAAATTTGACGTCAAGATATTTTAAATTGCTGGCACCGGAAATATTCATTTCCAATGTTTCAAGAACGGTGTCTTCACCATCACTATCCCCCCCGGCGCCGCCATCCCGCAGCAGGAAAGCGCCCACCTTTATAGAATTTAGGGTATGTAATTGGTAATCAATATTATCGGGCTCGTCAAAAGTATTATCGCGGATAATATCGGATTTAGCGCTTGTCGACGGCTTTGGGGTTGCTGTAGGGTGGGCTGAAGTTACCGTGCTCAGCAAGAAGCAAAGCAGTAGCAGTAAGCTGGTGTTGTTCATTTTCTTATGGAGTTTGGATAGTTATATAGCCATTAAAGGAACGGTGGCTGAATCGGCTAGCCGCCTGTTTCATTGGAACTCATTGGGAGGGGACAAAACGAGGTCATCTCCCTCAAACACCATAAGTGCGGTGAAGCTACGTAAATTTTCGGGAGAGCGCAATCCTCCGGATTTTTATTGTTTATGCCCCCATTCGGAAGAGGGGGGCGCGCAGCGGCTCACCCCCTGCCCTTCGCCGGCGCTGTTTTCCGGGTCTGAAACCCTGTAGCCACCCCTTTTCTACTGCGGCCGGAGCTTGTATGCGGAGTGGTTTGCAGCTGCAAACCACTCCGTTTAAGTTGGTGGACAGCATCCCTTCCCTGTGGCCCCGCTGCCCATTCAGCCATGCAGAACAGGTCAAAGTGGCAGCAGTTTTGGCTGGGGTTGCCTTTGATGATATGTCTATTCTTGCCTGGCTTCTTTAGGCGAATAATGCCGGGCGATGCTGATGGTTATTGTTTCACGCCAATAAATCGCTTGCGCACCCGGTTGCCTGCTTCATCATCGTAGGCGTAGTACAGATGCAGGGTTTTATGGTCATCCAGGATTTGACCATAAACCAAGACATTGTGGCAATCATAGCCTTTGGAAATAGTAGATGATACAAAGAAGCGGTACTTCGGGCGAATGAATATCCCCGGTGGTCCACCCTCACATGAAACGGGTAAGCCACTGATAAAATGATAGACCGTAAATGGCTCACCGTATCCGAAAATTTCTACGGAAAAAACGCTATCGGGTCTTGATGTATTATAGCCATGAAAAGTGCCCAAAATGGGGTTGCCTCCTGCTGGTAATTCAGCTACTGTGAAAGTTTGATAAGAAGTATCTGTTTTTTCTTCTTTTTCAAGGCAGCCTTTATCCTTGGCATGCGTAACGAGCCGCACCGTTACCTCGCCGGTATAGTCATAGAAGTCCAAGCTTTGGTCCGGCCCTTCAAACACCTTGGGGTCGTTGCCAATTTTCCATTCATAACGTTCAATATTTTCCCGGTGCGTTGCCCGGAAGTAGGCTGTCGAATTCGTAAGAATGGTATCCACTACCCGGGCTACTGCGGAGTCTACGCCGCCTACATAAGCGGAGTCGATAATTTCGAAGCTGCTAATGGCTGGTACGATTCCATAGCAGGGGTCGTAGTTTGGGCAGACCGGATTTTGGGGGTTGGTGCACCAGTTATCGTCTTTTTGGCAGTTGGGTAGCAGGAAGCCAATGGAAAAAAAAGTGTGAGAATAGTAAAAGAGCGATACATTGGGTTACGGTTTTATTAAAGTTAGGGATTTAACATACTGGTTTCCTTGGACTTGTGCATGATAGATGCCCGCTGGGAGTGCGCTCAAACCTTTGTCTAACTGATATTGCACGGGCCCCTCGTAGAAAAAATGGTCTTTCCAAACCACCCTCCCCAGCGCATTAGTGAGCAACAGTTCAATGGGTTGCGGTTTCCAAGGCAGCTCAATATTAAGGGTCAACCAATTATCAAATGGGTTAGGGTTGGCTGAAAAGTTATTTTTTGACGTGTTGCCAGGTATTGTCTGATTTGTAATGGTAGACAATGGTGTTGAATTCGGATTAAAGTTGACTTCTGGATTATACTTTGACTTGCAGAATTCAATTAAATTTTTGTCCCCTATTCTTTCTGGAATAGGTAGATTGCTGCAATACAGGGCTACGTCTTTATTGTCCATTCTTGTTATCCCTTACTGGGAGGTTATTCGACACTTTCCCATTATCACAGCTTTCTACGAATCGCACAAGGGATGGATATTTTTCAGCAATAGCTTTCCTTTCTTCATCGCTTTGAGCCGCCAAAATTTGAGGCCTAATAATGCTGTCGTAGAGCCTCCTCTCGTATTCAGCAATGCTATCCAGTTGGTTCTGCGTTTTCCTAAACTCGATCGCATAGTTTTCTAGATAGCCTATAAAACAATCAAGGTCCCCTCCTTCGAAAAACCTGACCCTAATCCAGTCCGCTTCGGACATTTCAAAATGAGTACCATATTTTTCATTAATACGCGTGATGTTTCGGGTTACATACTTCTTCTGGTTTTGCTTTAAGTCCGGAGTATTTGAAAGGACATAATATAATGAATCCAAGCTTTGGTACCTCTCTGCAGTGCAGTTTTTATCCTTTCTATTAATTTCCGCCTTTTGTTCTATAGATAGGTCAACCCATGGGTATTCTTCTTCGATAAGTTGTATAATATCGTCACAAGATTTTTGGGCATTTAGGCAGCTACTGCCGGAGATTACAATTAATAAAACGCTTATAAACAATGAATAGGGTGTATAATCCATGATCATTAATTTTTTAATAGTTAACTGTCAAAATGCTTAAATAGAGCCTGTCTGGCCTGAGAAGTATCAATTCAAAGTATAATATTAGGTTTTGCAAAAGGGATGCTAAATTGGCTAAAGCTACCATTTTGAATCAATCCTGGCAATTAATACTTGAATACAAATACTTCAGCAAGCCAAACATTTTCTCAGGTGATACAAACTCCCTCTTGGTTAAGAGAGGAGGTTTCTTTGACTTCTTACTCCATTGATTTTGCCCTAACAAGTTAAAGCATTTCAGAGGTATCAAAGGAAATTGATTACTCAAGAGGCTACTATCAGTGTGGAGATAATGAAAACAAAGAATCTGCATTAACCTTCGCAGTCGTAGTAACATTCTGAGTTTTCACCAAATATAAAGTGGTACTCTCTTTCGAAAAAGTAAGATTGCCCGGAAGTAATCTCCAAATCAATTGATATGTTTATCCCGGAACTCCACCCCAGGGTTAGCGTTTCATTACAAGAAGGGTTAGAATGTAAATTGCCGCTGAAAGTGCTTTCTATCGTTCTAGCTCCTTCGTAGTAAGTACTTTCGTATGTGTTTTGAATTTCTAGACAATTGCATCCACCTCCCGAAGAAGTTGCTATGTTAGTACCCCAATCACAATTCCCCTGATAGTAAACATATCCCTGCAAAGAGCACCAATTTTGCGTATGGATGATTGGGATTTGCATCCCTATTGGGCTACCCCAAATGTCAATTTCTGACATCAAGTCAAAAATTCTTGTTTGTCCCGCAAAACGCCCTATGTCTACAGTGAAGTCGCAATTATCATTTTCTACGTTAGGATAATTGTCATCGTCGTCATCTTCTACCGGAGACCCACCGCCTCCACTTTGAGGGCTTGAGCCTCCTGAACTGTTACCGGATAACCCCGGGCCAGTGCCAACACAAAAATACCCAATCAACCAAGAGTTATAAATGAAACCAGTTTGCACCCCGTACGAAATAAGATAAATAGCAAAACAACCTGGAGCATTTCTCTCTTCAATTGTAGCCGGACCATCAAAGTTGGTAGATACGTGCTCAATTCTGTATTCAATATCTTCTTCTTTCGCATTCGAAAAACCCTCGCCGTACATGTATACTTGTTCCGGGGTAAGTTCTTCATCAAGTACAGCTATCGCACCATTAAAACTTTCGTTTACATGCTCCTCACCCTCCAAAAAATTTGAAATGACCCCTATTTCTTCTTCTTTTGAAACTGGGGAGGTTGTGATCAGATGGACTACTTTATGATAAGCTCCCTCGTCCCAGGATGCCTCAGTTACAGAGTAGCTTTTTAAATAAAAACTGTCGTTGCCTGGTTCGAAGCTATTCAAGATCGCCTTACTTAGGATTAAATCCATCCCCTCAACTTGAATCGTGGTTCTATCAGTTGGATCAGTAGTGTAAACACTCCCCGAAGCAGGTGTATAGCCTTCTTCAGTCCTGCTTTCGATTTCTTTAGAGGTCTCATGGATTTTCTCATTTGGCTCATTTTCACAGCTGATAAAAAGAGTAACAGCTAAAATGTAGAGCATTTTAATAAAAGTTCCACTTCGAGTATTCATAATTTAAGATTTTTGTTAACTCATTTATGATTGAAATTTAAGGATTTGCACTAGTAAATCTCCTCTAAATTATTACAATAATCAAAGACATCTCCCCCCATTTCTAACACCCCATTTTAGTCAGAGCTGATTGGTGTCTGTGATTATTATTTCGCAAAAAACTTCTTGTCCGATCTTTGAAAAAATATTCCAATCGGAAATCGCGGACAGTAAATTTGGCGTTGTCAGGAGCACAGTGAGCGTCGTTGTCATGTCCGTGTTTGTTTTGATCCTTTGACAAATTTAACGGAGCCAAAAGGCAGATTCAAGGACAAATACACCTCTGGTTAACACCTCATTTTTCGCAATTTATCTTTTTTAAAAACCTGATATTTAAAATTTTTATTTACATTAGAGGTGTTTTATAAAATCATTGCTCTCTGGATAAAAACAACATTGGTGCTTCTGCACCCCCACTGAACTAACGCCCCAATGAAAGCATTACTCGAACTCGTGGATGTCGTCACGAAACATAAGAAAAAGCAACTCGAAGTAATTGGGCTCGATAAAGATGCCCCCAACCGTTACGATCAGTTTTACGACCTTATTAATGCAGGAACGCTACGAACTGATCAGGATGCGGTTAGCCACTTCTTCGGGCCCGATAAAACGGCTTCCTTCGCACAGTACCGTAATTTCCGCAATGCCTTTTTCCGGCGATTGGTCAATGCCGTGTTTTTACTTGACGTCAAGAAGCCTATGTTTAGCAAGGTACAGACGGCGGTTTATAATTGTAGAAAACATACTGCGGCAGCTAGGATTTTGGCAGCAAAAGGAGCGACAAGGGCTGCAGCCGAATTAGCAGAAAAAACCATTAAGCCCGCCATTGCCTACGAGGCAACGTTCGAGATAATTGATCTGGCAAGAATTATCAGGTCGAAATATGTATTGATCAGGCCTGATAGAAAAAGGCAAAAAAAGTACGATGATTTAATTTCAAAATACGCTTCGGACTTAGAGCTCATCCTAAAGGCAGAAAAGTATTATTATGAGCTCGTCAGCCATTATACGACCTCCCGCTGCAGTAAACCAGAGGTGGCACAAAAAGCAGAAGAATACAGGAATGAGCTCTGTTCCTGTTTGTCTTCTTCAAATGCCTATCTATTCCGCTTTTACTATTTTATCATAGCTAAACTTGCCCACACCACCCGCCACGATTATCAGGGCTCAATGCAAGTGTGCAAAGAAGCCATTGCCTATTTGGAAAAAAAGAAGGCGGCTACCCCACCGGCCATTGCTGCCTTTTTGCACCCGCTGTTGATCGCTGCTACTATGCTGAGGCGCTTCGATGAGGCCGAAGCGGCTGCGAAACGCATGGAAGGCCTGACAGTACCCGGCTCCTACAATTGGTACAAGGGCATGGAGCTGTTGGTGGTCTTCCACCTACATCAGCAGCGGTACCAGGAAGCCTTTCGGATTTTTGAAAAAGCGAGAAAACACAAGCGGTTTGCTCACCTCTCCGAAGCCAGTCAGGAACAATGGTATTTGTTTGAGGCTTATATGCACTTGCTACAGGCCCTCGGCAAAATAGGCCAGGCCACACCTGCTCAGAAACGCTTCAGCCTGCGCCCGGGCCGGTTCCTGAATCAGGTCCCTTTATTCTCCAGGGACAAGCGCGGGATGAACATCCCTGTCCTTATCGTTCATGCTATTTATTTGCTGCACCTCAAACGCTACGACGAGGCCTACGACCGCCTGCAAGCCCTGGAAAAATACGCTGGCCGCCATTTGCGGGCAGGAGATGAAAGCTACCGGTCTTTTTGTTTTATCAAAGCGCTTTCCAAAATCCCCGTCTCAGACTACCGGCGGCAAGCGGCGGAGGTGGCAGCAGCTGAATTACTACGGGAAATGAGCCAACAACCTTTGCAACTGGCGGATGCTCCCCACGAAATTGAAACCATTCCCTACGAACACCTGTGGGCTATGGCGATGCAGGTATTGGAATAGCCCTCCTAGCTACTGGCCGGCACCTTGCCTTGGGTAGCCTGGGAATGCCGGAAGCGATGCGTTCAGGCGCTCCGTGCAAGGCTGAACATTTTTCACCTGCCTGCTTTTTAAATGCAGCAACAGCTTAGGCCGCTTTCCTTCTCAAGGGTCCAAAATCCCGGAGAGCTGCCTCAAAGTGACTTGTTGCCCGATTTTCGTCAAAACCGCAAAAGCAAACGCAATGACTAAGCAATTTTATCCGTTACTGATCGCCACTTTATTCCTGACCGCGCCACTGCATATGAACGCGCAGTCTTTTTCTGAAGACGTACGCACGATGAGCAAAGGGCAGCACGCCAGCTTCCTGGTCGATTTTCAGATCGGAGCGGCAGAGGATATCGCTGACCTCTGGGTAGACTACCAGAAAGATTTTGATGCCCGCAAGCCTAAGCCGAATGATGCGGGGGAGTATTTTGCCGATAATGCTGAGATCGAAACCATAAGCGACAATACGATCGATATCTATTCCACTATCCAATCTAAAGACCCGGCACCTGGCGCAGTCCTTACTGTATGGTTCGACTTGGGTGGGGCTTACCTTTCTTCAGAACGTCATCCGGAGCGCATTGGCGCTGCTCAAAGCTGGCTGGCGGGCTTCCGGAATTTAGTTGCCGAAACCTACGCAGAAGAAGCCCTGGAAGCCGAAGAGGATAAGCTGGACGACCTGGAGGATGCCCTCAAAGATGCACGCAAAGCGCAAGAGGACACCGCAGAGGAAATTGAAGAACTGGAAGAGGAGCTCGCTGCGCTCAAAAAGCAATTGGCGGCCCAGGAAAAAGATACTGAAATGAAAGCTGCAGCTGTGAATAAACAGAAGCAGGTCGTCGATCAGGCTAAGACGCGGATCAAAAACTTAAAGGATTAAGTGCCGGTTTGGCCTCCCTTTCTTCCCTCTTGCCCGGGGGAAGAGGGGGTGGAGAAGCCAGAAGCGCCGTTGCTGTTTTCTTTTCCATCTGATTGGGGGAACCACTCCACTCGGGTACGGGGCAGGCTCTGGGGGTACTCATTCTGGATAAAAGTGATCAACCCTTCCCTGACCTGGCAGCGCAGGTCCCAGGCTTCCGGCGCATTCCGGGCGCTCATGAGGGCGCGGAGCTCCATCGTCTGCCGGTCTGAATTCGTCACCTGTACATTATTGACGCGCTTGTCCCAGAGTGGGTTGCCATCCAATAGCTCCGTCAGCTTTTTGCGCAGCGCATCAACCGGTACCCGGTAATCCGTATACAGGTAAACATACGCCAGCAACTGGGAGGAACTCCGGGTCCAGTTCTGAAAAGGTTTTTCATTGAAGTAGTTGAGGGGCACCACCAGCCGGCGCTCATCCCAAATGCGTACGACCACATAGGTCAGGGTAATCTCTTCAATCCGCCCCCACTCGTTTTCGACAATGACGACATCGTCAATGCGGATGGGCTGGGTAAATGCCAATTGAAAGCCGGCCAGCAGATTGGCGATCGACTTTTGGGCCGCCAAACCAATAATGATACCCGCCACACCTGCCGAAGTCAGCAAACCGGTGCCCAGTTCCCGTACCTTATCAAATTGAAGCAGGATAAACGCAGCGGCTACAATAAAAACAACAACGGAAACCACCCGCTTGATATACTGGAACTGCGTAATGATCTTGCGCTCCATCAAGTTGTCTTCCACGCTGAGCTTAAAACGGTCTCTGACCAAATCACTGACGACATCCGTAAATTCGATAAGCAGCCACCCACCAAAGATGTAGATCAGGCTCTCGAAAACAATACTCAGGTTTCCCGCCAATTGGTCATTAACATTGATTAAAGCTACGGCGATGTTCAAGCCGATAGCAATACCCAGGTACCGGGCAGGTTGCCGAAGGTTCTGGTTCAAAGACTGGAAGGTAAGGCTATCCCGGCGCTGACCGTACCAGCGGATACCTCTAAACACCCCCCAGGCTGCCAGGAAGCCCGCAATTGCTCCGATAAATAGCTTCACAGGCGGGATAATCCAGGCGTAGGAGGTCTCAATTAATTGGTCGAACATAAGGAGGTGTTTCTTTTGGAAAGATACAACCATAGATAATGTTCGATATGACGTGTGTAAATTCCTCTCTTTCAGGGTGAAAGGCGGGAGGCGCAATGGCTCATTGGGCGGGCTAACAGCATGCCCCTATATGAAACCTGTGCCCAATAGCCACCCGTGGCTCGGTATCATTAAGAAATCAATATGTTTTGGGCAGAAAAAGTACCGTGGAGGGAAAAGTAGGCAGCCCCTAAAATAACTAGTGAGTGTAGCTAGGGGCTGCTTACAAAATTTACGCCTATATCATCAAACTATAACGTAAACGGTGTGCCGCCCCAAAGCGCTGCTTGGCAGGCTAATTTTTTTCGTATTCAGCTATAACTTCTTTTAATTCAGCAAGGTAGCGCTGTTTTTTGGGGGTTCTTCGCTTGCGGTTAGTGGGGGTGAAAAAGCGGTGCTGCTCCAAAAAACTCACCTGAATGCGGTTCCAGGCTTCTTCGGAAGACAAAACATTGGAAGCTTTGAGCTCTTCAAATAGGGTGCGGCCGATATCGTAAAAATCATCCCTTCCCAGGTAGTCAAGGTCGGCATCGCACATGATTTTTTCCAGTTCGTTCTTGGGCGTTTGCGGAATCTTAGTCGCCATGATCATCCCGCAAATTCGCTCGATTTCCTGTGCCTTGTAACCGTAGCGCGGCAGGTGGTTGTGGGCAATGCCGCAACCCAGGCGCTCGTGCTCCTGAGCGGCAATGGTAAAGCCTGAATCGTGGAACAGGGCAGCCGTCTTGAGCAGCATTTCCTCGTAGGGGGTGACCTTTTCGTAGTAACACAGCTCCTCCACTGTGTACAGTACATCCAAGGTATGATGGATGCCATGGTAGTACAAATGGTCGCTGAGTTCAGACTCTAGTTTGTCGAGGATGAAAGCTTTGGCTGCGTGAAAATTCATGGTTTAGCTTTATCGCCGGTGCCCTTTCGTCACCTGCTGTTGGTTTGATGATCGGCTTATAGATGAACGTGCAGTAGTGCTAAAAATAACCACTCCAATCTAATTGCGCAAGGGGGTACTTTTGATCAGTCGCTGCTTCCGGCGCCTGGCGTAAGTGGGCAAGTTTAACGAAAGCGGGGCGGCGAATCTTGTATTTGCGGTGGCTTTTTTGCCTGCATAGGCAATAAAAAATCGCAAACCAGGTTAAACGGCCCGGCTTGCGATTGTGAAAAGGAAAAAAACAGCGCCCCCGCGCCTGGAAAAGGCAACCTTCAATCTGCACCCTATTATTAAGGAGGCAGTAGTGGCGCTGACGGGCGCTTGCGGTTACTCTTCCAGCAGCAGGACGCCGCTGGCCAAAAACTTGGTTTCTTTTTTAGGTTCCGTGATCGCTTCTATTTCTTCTTGCGGTTTGCCGGCGTCTTCGGCATAGTGGCGCAGCTCTTCTACCGGGGTCTCCTCTACGAAAGCGTAGCCATCCATGATTACCTTGCGCCCGGCGATGTCCTTAGGCATGAAGAAGCCGTAGTCCTTAAAGCGGACCATGATGGGCTCCGCGTCCGGGTCGTCAGAAGCGATGGTCATCCAGCAGCCTTTGGCCTGACATACTTTCTGTACTGTACCGGTGAACTTCACAGCAACGGAGTCCGCCGTTTCGGTTTCCATTTTGTGGCTCAGGTCCTGATAAGAAATGGCACCATCGGCAGTGATGGCTTCGCCAAAGGATTGCGGCTCGGCTGGCGCTTCCGTCTCTGCGGTTGCAGTGGTCGCTTCTTCCGCCGGTGCGCTTTCGGAATTGCAGGAAAACAGAAGGGCGGCAAAGGTGCCGGCAAATAATAATTTCTTCAACATAATTTCTAGGTTTTGATTTCTTTACGGCCTTTTGAGGCGTGGCAGCGCAAAGATACAGGCTCTGGAGCAGGCTGCCAATATTGTATGAAGGAATTGTCGGATGAAAGAGGTAGGATAGGGCAACCCATCCCCACCGTTTTTCCAAGTTTCCTCTAACTTTGCAGCCTGCTGGTACACCATGTACCAAGGCTACCTATTCAACCAAGCGCCTATCCCCTATGAAAAAAAGCGTCGCGATTTTATCCGTCCTGGCTGTAGTCAAATTAACCCTTCAGTTGCTTGGCAACCGGAATTATGGCTTTCATAGGGACGAATTGCTCCACCTGTCTGTCAGTGAGCACCTGGACTGGGGTTATATGGAGTTTCCGCCATTGATTGCCTGGGTGGGCCGGCTTTCCTATTGGCAATTTGACTACTCCCTAATGGGTACGCGGCTGTTCCCAACCCTGGGCGGGGTGCTCCTCCTCATTTTGTGCGGCCTCATGGCGAGGGCGTTTTCAAAGCAACCCTATGCCATACTGCTGGCAGGCTTGTGCGTTCTGGCTTTTGTCCCGTTTTACCGCAATCATACGCTCTTTCAGCCGGTCGCCTTCGATCAGCTATTCTGGACGCTGGGGTTCTACCTGATGGTCCTGTTTTTGAAAACTGAAGATAAAAAATACCTGCTGCTTACCGGACTGGCTTTAGGGGTCGGATTGTTAACCAAGTACACGATCCTGGTATGGGCGCTGGGAGTTTTCACAGGACTGCTCTTCCATAAAAAAGGGAAGCATTTTAGGAACCCGTGGTTGTACGCTGCGGGCTTACTGGCCGTTCTCCTCTGGCTACCCAATATACTCTGGCAATTAGAGCACAACCTGCCCGCCCTGCGCCACCTTGAAGCCCTTAAAGCCGCTCAGTTGGACGAAGTTCAGCCGCTGGCTTTTGGTTTGGCGCAACTGGAGTCGCCCTTTACCTTCCTTATCAGCCTGGCTGGCGTGTATTTTCTGCTAAAGTCGGAAAGGTTCAGGCCCATTGGGGTCAGTGCTATTGTCATTTTTTCCACCCTATGGATTTTACAGGCTAAGCCCTATTACGTCTTCGCCCTTTACCCCGTCCTGTTTGCTGCCGGAGCCGCAGAGGTTGCCCGTAGCCTGGCCGAAAAGCGTTGGTATTGGAAGCTAGGGGTAGCAGTGGTGGTCCTGGCGCCTTCCGTTCCCTTCATTCCCTATGCCACCCCTTTGCTGAATATTGATGATTTCAAAGCCTACGCACAGTTGGAAAGCCAAGACGGCCGCTTCCCGCTTACCGGAGACTACGCCGATATGTTTGGCTGGGAAGAGCAGGTCGCGTTGGTGGATAGTGTTTACCGGTCGCTCAGCTTGGAGGAAAGGGAAAACTGCGTAATCTGGGCGGAGAATTACGGGGAAGCCGGAGCAGTAAAGATTTTGGGCAAAAAATACGGATTGCCCAATCCCATCAGCCGGCATGGTAGCTTTTGGACCTGGGGCTACGGCAACGATGAGGCGGTGGTTTGGATCAGCCTGGGGAACGAAACACCTTCCGTTGAGCATGTATTTGAAGAAGTCTCCCTGGTCAAAACGATTTACCACCAATACGCCATTGGAGAAGAAAACGGGATCCCACTCTACTTATGCCGGAAGCCTATACTGGATATTGAGCAATGGTGGCGGGATTATGAACCGCACATTTTTGACTGAGAGCTTCAATGAATACATCAATACCTTTCGGCTGCATGCCTTCAAAACCAATGCCCTTGACCCTGCCAATCAGCATATTACCTTGCTGGGGCTGGCGTAGGAAAGCGGTTTCAATTCCAAAACGGTATTCAATGCATGCTTCAAAAAGATGGAATGCCTGACGCCGAGTGCGTGGGTGAGGCGGCAACGCAAATAGCATGCACCTGCTAAGCTTCATTCAAAAGTCCCTGTAGGCTGTAGTGCTGGTATTGTGCTTTGTTTTTCCTGGCGACTTCAATTAATGTATTCTTGCTTTGTATGTTTAGCCACAATTCCGGATCCACCTGGAATATCTCTCCCAACTTAATCGCCAGATCCGTATTGATACTGCGCTTACCTTTAAGAATAGCGCTTAAGTTGCTTTCCTGGTAGCCAAGGTAACGGGCTAATGTTTTTTTCTTGATAGCCAGTACTTCCAGATGTTTTTCAAGGAAATAACCTGCGGGCTTTACCTCAGAAGGAGCATCTGATTCCAGGTAGTGCATCATTTGGAACCTCAGGGACAGCAGTTGGTTAGACACCTTTTCTGACTCTTCCTGCTGGCCCGAATGCTGCAGAATCGCTTCCTGCAGTTGCTGGAATGCGGGTGATTCTCGGTCGATACTACCTTTTCCGGTTCCTTGCAGGCCTCCCGGATTTATTTTTTTTTGCTTATTCATCTTCAAAGCTTGATGTTCAGGTATTCCATTATTAAAACCTTTCCTGCTTCAGGGCTTATAAACATTTTCTGCCCGGCGGCTAAAGTCGCTCTGTACTTGGTTTGATAAAGTTCAATGAGTTCAGTTTTGCTATCAAAAGACAAATAGCCCGTGTAGGCACCTGTTCCAATTTCAAAACTCTTCAAACATGCGAGCGCAATCAAACTACCTGCAACCCCATCGAATTTTCCATCAGTCCCATAGTTATGCGGCGCTACTTCCAGGTTATTCATGTAGAGCATTTCCTTGTTGATCAGAGTCAGCATAATCACCCCTTCCAGAACATCAGGTGTCGCCTGCAAGGTTAACCTGTAAAATATAGCACCGGCCGTAAGCGCGAGGTTCCTCCAGTCAAACTGCCAGCCATCTTCTTTTTGAGGTAATGCACCCGAGGGGCAACGATCTATTTTGGCAAAATGCTTTTGACCGGTTAACACTTCTCTTATAGGAGCAAGCATATGTCCCGTCTTTTTATAAAATTATCGCTTTTTGATAACAAAAGCAAATCTATCTTATACCTATAGTCCAACAACTTAAGATTTGTGAAATTATGGCGCAGCTATTTTTTCAGCTCGCAAGGCGAAAAACGTAGGCGATGCCTAAGCATCGGCGAGGCTTTTTAACGCAGCGAGGTGGAAAAATAGCAAGTCAGAAATCACAAATTTTGAGTTGGCGGACTATATATGCAGCCCAATGACAAAAACAACATTTCCTCCTGTTATCCTATTCTTGGTAAACCTACAGATACAAACATCTAATCGAGGCACTACAACCTGCCCCCCAACGCCCACTTCCAAACACCAGCCGTCCGATATCAAACAGGTAGCAAAACTCTAAAAGTGTAAAGCGCTGATAGTCAGCGTTTGTTTTTTTGGCACGACTCCTGCAACTCGCTCAGCAAAACAATACCTGAGAGATGGACCGACCAATATCTGATACCAAGAAAAAACGACGCCGGGGCAAAAATGCCCTCCGCATTACCGGGCTCCTGGCCGTATTAGTTGGTGCCCTGTTTTTACTGCGCAGCATGCTCACCAAAGAGCTGGACAGTAAAGATTTTCAAATCGCTACCGTAGAGGTGGGCAAAGTAGAAGAAGCCATTACGGCATCTGGTTTGGTGGTGCCGGCTTTTGAGCAGCAGCTCACGGCGCCTATTGCCGCCGCCATTCAGGATGTGCACCGGCAGTCGGGTGATCAGGTGGAGCGGGGAGATACTATCCTGCAGCTCGACGAGGAATACATCCGCCTGCAGTACGAGTCGCTGGCCGATCAGCTGGAGCTGAAAAAGAACAACATCACCCGGCTGCGGCATGAGTACGACAAAAACATTCAGGACCTCGCCTACGAAAGCGAAATCAAAGCCCTGCAGATCTCCAGCCTGGAAGCCCAACTGGCAGACACCAAGCGCCTGCGGGAAATTGGCTCTGCTACTCCCGAGGAAGTCGATCAGGCCCAATTGCAGCTCGATATTGCCCGACTGGAAAAGCAAAAACTGGACAATGAGCTCCGCTTCCGCGAGCAGGTCTTGCCCGGCGACCGCCGCAACCTCGAACTGGAAGTCCGGATGGAGGAGAAGAAAAGCAGCGAACTCGCCCGCAAGCTGCGCGAAACGAGCGTCATCGCGCCCCGCTCTGGCGTCATCACCTGGATCAATGAAGACCTCGGCAAGCAGGTGAGCGAAGGCGAGCTCCTGGTACGCCTGGCCGACCTGCAGCGCTACCGCATCGAAGCCACCTGCTCCGACCGCTATGCCGCCCAGGTCAAGATCGGCCTGCCCATCCGGGTACGTATCAATCAGACCGATCTGAACGGCCGTATCTCTACCATCCTGCCGGCGGTGGAAAACAATACCGTATCCTTCATCGTCGAGCTGGACGAGCCCGACCATCCCAAGCTGCGCCCTAATCGCCGCGTAGAGGTCTTCCTGATTGCCAACGCCCGAGCGCAGGCGCTCCGCCTGAAGAACGGGCCTGCCTTCCGGGGCAAAGCTGTTCAGCCGCTATTCGTGGTTGAGGGCAGGGAAGCCCGCCGTGTGGATGTCCGCATCGGCCTCACGAGTGTCGACTACGTGGAGCTGCTGGAAACCGACCTTCAGCCCGGGCAACAGGTCATCGTCTCCGATATGGCCGCCTACGAACACCTGGACCGGATAAAGCTGGAAGATTAAGCGCCGGCTGCCACCTATTCACAAGCGATCAAAACCTAAGCCATGAAACGAATCCTTGCCCTATACTTCAACCTGCTGCCCATTGCCCTGGGGGCACAGGTGCTGCCCGACAGCCTGCAGCTGGAAGCCTTTCTGCAACTGGCTGAGGCCCGCAGCCTGGACCGGCAACAAGCCGAAACCGACCTGGAAATGGCAGAGCTGGATTTCCGGCTGTTTGGGGCCAGCCAACGCCCGCAGCTCATGGCCAATGCCAATTTCCCTAACTACCAGCGCACGGTGAGCGAAATTGTACAGCCGGATGGCACAGTGCTCTTCCAGCCCATCCGCAATAACAACAGCGCCCTGGGGCTGCACCTCACACAAGCCATCCCGGCTACCGGGGGCACCCTGTTTGTGCAGAGCAACCTGCAGCGCTTTGATAATTTCGAAGGGAATAGCTCCCTCTACAACGGCATACCCGTCCGCATAGGATTGGCACAGCCCCTGTTTGGCTTCAACGAGCAGAAGTGGGCGCAAAAACTGGCCCCCGTCCGCCTGACCGAAGCGCAGAAGCAATACCGCGCTGATCGGGCAAATATCCGTACAGCAGCCACCCGACTGTTTTTTAATTTACTTTATGCCCGTACGGAGCTCGACATCGCGATTGCCAATCAGGAAAGCAATCAGGAGCTGTTCGATATCGCCCAGGAACGGCATGACCTGGGTAAAATTTCGGACAGCGACCTGATGCAGCTGCAGGTCAGCCTGCTCTCCGCCCAGCGCAGCCGCCGTAATGCCGAACAGACCTACCGCGACCGGGGGGCTCAAATCCGGGCCTTCCTGGGGTTGTCACCGGATGCGCCTCTGCCTTACCCCAAGCGGCCGGGCACGCCTCCCGAAATCACCCTGGAGCCGGAGGCCGCTATTGCCGAAGCTTTCAAAAACCGGCCAGAGCTGGACCGTTTTGCCCGCCGAGTGCTCGAAGCGGAACAGGAAGTCGCACGCGCCAAAGGGCAAGGTGGCTTTCAGGCTGACCTGGTCGCCTCTGTGGGCTGGACCCGCTCGGCACAGGACTTGGAACAGATTTATCAGTCACCCCAGAATGAACAGCTTGTGCAGGTGCAGATCAGTGTGCCTCTGATAGACTGGGGGGCACAGCGCAGTCGGGTCGCCTTGCAGCAAGCCCGCCTGGAGCTCGAACAACAGCAGGTCAGGCAGGAAGAGCTGAACTTCCGCACGGATGTAAGGCAGACCCTGCAACAGGTCAAAAACCTGCAAATGGAGGTGGAACTGGCAAAGTCGCTGACTGACCTGGCTCAGGAGCGCTTCCGCATCGCCCTGGAAAGCTACCGCCTTGGCGGCATCGATATCACGAATCTCATCATCAGTCAGCAGGAAAAAGACCTGGCCATGCGCACCTACATTTTTGCCCTGGGCGACTACTGGCAGGCTTACTACGAACTGCAGCGGCTGACCCTCATAGAACTATAACCACATCAAAAATATCTACGCCATGATACAGCTTGAAAACATCACCAAGGTCTACCAAACCAAGGTTATCGAGACCACCGCCCTCCACAACATCAATTTGGAGATACCCGAGGGTGAATTTCTGTCGATTATGGGCCCTTCCGGCTGCGGAAAAAGCACGCTGCTCAACATCATGGGCATCATTGATGAGCCCACTACCGGGGAGGTGCGGGTAGCCGGCACTTCGGTGAGCAACTACCATTCCAAAGCCACCGCCCGGTTTCGCAACGAGCAGCTTGGCTTTATCTTTCAAAGTTTCCACCTCATCAATGAATTGTCGGTTATCGACAATGTAGAGCTGCCGCTTATCTACCGGCGCACTTCCAGCAAACAGCGCCGGAAGCTGGCGGAGGAGGCACTGGAACAGGTGGGCCTCAGCAACCGGACGAAGCACTTTCCGGCTCAATTGTCCGGCGGGCAAAAGCAGCGGGTCGCCATCGCCCGCGCTATTGTCGGGCAGCCCCGCATCATACTGGCAGACGAGCCCACGGGCAACCTGGATTCCGCTATGGGCAACGAAATTATGGAGATAATGACCCGCCTCAATCAGGAGCAGAAAACAACCATTGTTATGGTGACCCACGATGAGACAATGGCGCGCAAAACCCACCGCCTGGTCCGGTTATTCGATGGCCAGCAGGTTTCCTAAAACCGTAAAATCTACTTTTGATATGTTTAGCAATTATTTTAAAACGGCAGTCAAGGTGCTCGGGCGGCGGCGCTTCTTTACCGGCATCAGCCTCTTCGGCATCAGCTTTACCCTCATGATCCTCATCCTGCTGGCGGCTTTTATGGACGCCGAATGGGGGGCGCATCAACCCCTGACCAAGCGTGACCGCCTCGTCTTCCTCGACCGCCTGATCATGAAGCTGGAGGTGCCGGACACCACCTACGAAGTGGATTCCATGCTGGTAGAGGAGCAGATGGTTTACGACAGCACCCCGGTCATCGAAACCAGGAACCGCAGCTTTTCCTCTTCCTCCATGAGCTATACTTTTCCCAACCGCTACCTACGGAACGTGGCGGGGGCAGTGCGCAGCAGTGTTTATTCGGCGGCCTTCAATTATGACCTTTTCGTGAATGGCAATAAGCTGACCTTCGAGGCCGTCTATGCAGATGGGGAATTCTGGAATATCTACGATTTCCATTTTCTGCAGGGGCGCCCATTTCAGCAGCAGGAGGTCGAACAGCAAGCCCAGGTAGTGGTGCTGACGCAAGAAGCCGCACTGGATTACTTTGGCACTACTGAAGGTCTGCTGGGCAAGTTGCTGGAAATGGACGGCAAGCAGTTCGAGGTCATCGGCATTGTAGCAGAGCTGGCCAATTCTAAGGGCTTTATGGCCGGCCAGGCTTATCTTCCTGTAACTACGGTAAATCCCGTTGTCCTCAACGAGGAAGGGTTTCATGGGCCGTTTGAAATCGTTTTCCTGGCCCGGAGCGCTCAAAGCAAAGCGGTGATTGAGCAGGATTTGGCGCGCATAGCCCGGCAGATTGCCTTGCCTGACCCGGAGGCCTACAATAAGCTGGAGCTTTTGCCGGCAGGGTTTCTGGGCCGCTACGCCTATAATATTTTTAGGACTGACGATGGCCCGGAACGCTCCAAACGAGTGATGTTCATCGCTTTTAGCGGTTTGCTGCTCCTCTTCGTCTTGCTGCCTACCCTCAACCTGATCAACCTCAACATTAGCCGGATTATGGAACGCTCGGCCGAAATTGGGGTCCGTAAAGCCTACGGGGCACATGCACAGCACATTCTGCTGCAGCTGGTATTTGAGAATGTCATTCTTACCTTTATCGGCGGCTTTATCGGGCTGCTGCTGTCGCTGGGGGTACTGTACCTGGTCAATGACAGCAATATCCTGCCCAATACGACGCTCCGCTTTAATTTGCCAGTATTTGCCTACAGCCTGTTGATCTGCCTGGCCTTCGGTATTATTTCCGGCCTGCTGCCCGCGTGGCGCATGTCGCGCATCCAAATTGTTAACGCCATAAAGCAAAATCAGTTATGATACGCCATACGCTCCGGCTGCTGTGGAACAAGAAACGCAGCAACTTTTTAATGTTTCTGGAAATTTTCTTCGCCTTTGCCATTCTGTTCGCGGTCTTTACCGTGGTCACTCGTTTTGTGCGGCAATACAATACGCCACTGGGCTTCGAAACGGAACAATTGTGGGTGGCACAATTCAATTTTGAAAACCTGGAGATCGCCAAGGATACGGCCGCGCTTCTGGATATGAAGCAGCGCTTGAAGAGGGAAGTGGCCGCCATGCCTGAAGTGGAAAAAGCCTCCTTTCTTGGTTTCGTGACGCCGATGTCGGGGGGTGTTTGGCAGACGGTTAACGACGACAACGGGTTCGAACTGAAAACGACCCTGCACTGGGTGGATGAAGACTATAAGGAGACAGCGGGGCTCCGCCTGACGCAGGGCCGCTGGTTCCGGGAAGGGGACGATCAGGGGCGCTACGAACCGGTAGTCATCTCCAAGAAGCTGTACGATGCGCACTTTCAGGGGCGAAACCTTAGGGACAGCGTCTACTCGATACAGGGAGAGAATAGAATCATTGGGGTTGTTGAAAACTACAAATACAGAGGCGATTTTTCCGATGAGCAAGCGGCGACCTTTGTTTACCGGCCTGCGGCTTCCACGGAGGCCGCCAATTTGGTCCTCCGTATTGCCCGGGGTACGCCCCCTGCCTTTGAAGAGCAGCTCAATAACACCATTTCCAGCATTACGAAGACAAGAGACTTTACGATCGAATACCTGTCTACTACCCGCAGTGTAAAGGCCCGGCAAGTATGGATTCCGCTAATGAGTATGCTGGGTATTTGCGGATTTCTGGTGATCAACGTGGCTATGGGCCTGTTTGGAGTACTGTGGTTTAATATCAGTAAACGGCGGGCGGAGGTCGGACTGCGGCGTACACTCGGTGCGAGCCGGGGAGAAGTCAGCCTGCAGTTCATCGCCGAAATGATGTTGATCAGCCTGGCAGCCATCCTGCTGGGGGTCCTCTTTGCGGTGCAGCTTCCGTTGCTGGGCGTTCTCGGAGAATGGATTGAGCCCACCAATTACTACATCGCCATGGCAGCTGCCATCGTTATCATCTTAGGTGTAGTATTGCTGTGTACTTTTTATCCCTCCCGGCAAGCTTCACGCCTGCAGCCGGCGGTGGTGCTGCACGAGGAGTAGAGGATGCTCCCTTCCGAGCGCACCGGATGATGAACTTTTGTTACTTATTGCTAACTTACTTCCCTATGGCAAGCCATGCACCCCATATCCTCATTATTGACGACGACACCGCAGTCTGCGCTTCCCTCAAACTGCTGATGAAGCGGGCGGGCTTCAGCGCAACGGCCATCGGCCAGCCCCGGCAAATGGAGGCCGCCATCAAGGCGCAGCCGCCCAGCCTGATCCTGCTGGATATGAACTTCACCATCGATACATCGGGCCGGCAGGGTCTGCGGTTGCTGCAACAGCTGCGCGAGCAACAGCCCGAAGTGCCGGTAGTCCTCATGACCGCCTGGGCCACGGTTCAGCTGGCGGTAGAGGGGATGAAGATGGGCGCGCGCGATTTTATCGCCAAACCCTGGGACAATAAAGCCCTGCTTCGTACCCTGCAAACCCTGCTGGACCTCAAGGCAGCGGAGGCCTCAGGCGTGCACTCCCATTCGGGCTTTGGGCATATGGTAGGAGAAGACCCGGTGCTCCTTGATACGCTGGCGGTGGCTAAGCGGGTGAGCCCCACGGATGCTAGTGTGCTCATATTGGGCGAAAGCGGGACCGGTAAAGAAGTCTTGGCTGAAGCCATTCACTACCAATCGGAGCGGAGCCAAGCCCCTTTCGTTCGGGTTAACCTGGGCGGGATTAGCTCCAGCTTGTTCGAAAGCGAGTTGTTTGGCCACAAAAAAGGCGCGTTTACCGATGCCCACACTGAGAGAGAAGGGCGGTTTGCCAAAGCCGATGGTGGCAGCATTTTTCTGGATGAAATTGGGGACCTGCCCCTGCCCAATCAGGTCAAATTGCTGCGCGTGCTGCAGGAGAAAACCTACGAGCCCCTGGGCAGCAGCGAAACCGTGCGGGTGGATTGCCGGGTGATCAGCGCTACCAATAAGGATTTGGAAGCCATGGTCGCCACAGGTGATTTCCGGGAAGACCTCTTTTACCGGATCAACCTCATTAAGCTGATTTTGCCACCCCTGAGGGACCGGCCCGGTGACATCCCCCTGCTGGCGAACCATTTCCTGGAATCTTTCCGCCGCAATTACCAGCGGCCCGAGCTGAGGCTGAGCAAAGGGGCCCAACGGTGGCTGCGGCAGCAGCCCTTTCCCGGCAATATCCGGGAGCTGCGCAACCTGATTGAACGCAGCGTACTGGTCGTCAATGAGAATACCCTTGAGGCAGAAGACCTGCAGCGGCTCTACCAGCCATCGGGTGCCCATCGGCCCAACCGGCTCAACCTGCCAGAGGTAGGCAAAGCCTCGCTGGAAGAAATGGAAATCGAAATGATCCGCCGTGCGCTGCGCCACCATCAGGGCAATATTACTCAAGTGGCCCAAGACTTGGGCCTGACCCGCTCGGCAGTCTACCGGCGGCTGCAAAAATACGGTATCCCCTATGAGTCTTAAATGGCGCTACTTCCTGTACGTGGCTTTCTTGCACCTCGCTTTGGCCACACTGGCTTACTTCCTGCTGCAGGAGATGCTGGCCTGGTTGCTGTTGGTAGAGGTACTTCTGCTAGTCTCCCTGGCCTGCGCTTATCACTTGTACCGGCGACTGACCCGGCCGTTGCGCCTGCTGGGCAGTGGGGTGGATGCCATCAAGGATCAGGATTTTGCAATTCGCCTGCGCAAAACGGGCTCTCCCGAAATGGACCATCTGGTGGAGGTTTTCAACACGATGATGCACCGCATCCGGCAGGAACGCTCGCAGGTGCAGGAACAGCACTTCTTTCTGGACCGCCTTATTCAGGCGTCTCCCGCTGGCATTCTGTTGCTGGACTACGACGGCCGCATTACGGAGGTCAACCCTAAGGGGTTGGAGATATTGGGGCTGGAGGAAGCGCCCCTGGGCCAACAACTGCCGGAAGTGAGCCATCCGCTTTTGCAGCAATTGGCGCTGTGGAAGCCGGGGCAGTCGGATGTCATTCCCGGCAAGGGCCAGGAGCGGTATCGTTGTGAAGTCGCCGACTTTATTCACCGGGGGTTCCAGCGGAAATTCATTATGATACAGGAGCTGTCCCAGGAAATGCTGGCTACCGAAAAGCGCGCCTACGGCAAGGTCATCCGCATGATGGCCCATGAAGTCAACAATTCGATTGGTGCCATTAATTCCATTTTGCAAAGTACGTTGGAAGCTTACCCCGAAGTGCCGGGAGATGAGTTCGCTGACGATATCCGCGCTTCTTTGGAGATCGCCCGTCAGCGCAACGAGCGGCTGAACCAATTCATGCGCAATTTCGCGGAAGTGGTGCGCTTGCCCCAGCCTGACCGGCAGCGGCTGGAGCTGAATACCGTTCTGAGCAATGTTCACCAGTTGATGCTGCCTCAGGCGGAGCAGCAAGGCACCCAGTTTTCGCTTGAAGTGCCAAGCCAACCGGTGCAGCTCGAAGCGGACGAGCAACAGCTCGAACAAGCCTTAGTCAATATGATCAAGAATGCATTGGAGGCGCTTGAGCAAGGGGGGGATGTCAGGCTGCAGCTCCATGCCCACCCCACCCGTATCATCGTCGCCGATAATGGGCCTGGCCTGCCCCCCGATGCCCATCAGGAATGGATGACCCCCTTCTACAGCAACAAGCCGGGCGGCCAGGGGATTGGCCTGACTTTGGTGCGCGAAATTGCTCGTCAGCACGGAGGGCAATGCGAACTCGAATCCCTGCCCAGTGGATGGACAGAGTGCCGCCTGAAATGGAGCTGAACCCGGCGTAAAGCTGGGAATAGCCCGCAGCTGACCGCAGGGCTGAAGCGTGGGAGGGCATGTACAATTATCGGTCTCTGCTTCAAAACTACTGCCACTAAGCCGTTAGCGCTGCGCCTCTGCGTATGACACACATTCTTTAGATACGCTCCGTGGGATTTGAAATCGAAAAACTCCTAATGTTTTATTAAAGGCCCTGAACTTTGCAATACCCGGCCCGGTTGTCCTGTTTGGAAAATACAGTCACCAAAAACCGTTAGCACCACCTATGGTAATACCCTCTACTCCGAAATACTATGATTTCAGGGCCTCTACCCAAGCCCGGAAATACTCAAACACTTAAAACAATTGACCATGAGGAGGGCTGCACTATTTACGCTATTCGCTGTGCTTTCGGCAATGCCACTTACCGCACAGATCGATTGCCAATCTGGCAACTGCATAAACGGAGAAGGGGTTTGTATCTACCCAAGCGGGGCCAGGTACGAGGGCCGTTTCAGAGACGGTAAGCCGCAGGGTACCGGCACATTGAAATTTTCTGATGGCCGGTCGTATACCGGCGAGTGGAAAAGGGGCTTCAAAGACGGCCGGGGTATTCTTACCTTCCCCAATGGCGACAAGTACACAGGGGATTTCCGAGATAATAAGTTTCATGGCCGGGGCATCATGGCGTACGCCAACGGCAACCGGTACGAGGGAAACTGGGTCAACGGGCAGCAATCAGGCCGGGGGACTTACCACTTTGCCAACGGAGACCGCTACGAAGGGGGCTTCATGGCCGGGCAATTCAATGGCCTGGGCACAATGTACTACTCGGATGGTTCCATTTACGATGGGCAATGGAAAGACAACGACCGCCACGGCCGGGGCAATATGTCCTTCCCGGATGGCGAAGCAATCACCGGAGAGTGGTCGGACGGGCAATACCTGGCCGACTGGAGCAAGTACGGCTACGAGGGAGATACCACTAACCTGCGCAATTGCAATAACGTGCATTGCCAGAGCGGGAAAGGCAAGTATACTTACCAGGACGGCTCTACCTACGTGGGCGATTTCAGAGCGGGGCAGCCGGAAGGGCACGGCACAGTGTACTACGTTAGTGGAAGCAAATACCAAGGGCTGTGGAAAGATCATACACCCCACGGCCGGGGCGTAATGTACTACGCGAGCGGCCGGGTCGTCGGTGCCATCTGGGATTTTGGCAAGCCGGCGAAAAAGCTCTTTGTAGAGGGGGGCACCGACCGGCAAATGCCGGTAGCAGTAGAGCAAGACCCCAAGGTTAAGATCTGGGCGGTGATTATCGGTGCAGCTACCTATTCCTACATGCCGACTTTGCGCTATACCGATGACGATGCCTATCAGCTCTATGCTTTTCTGAAAAGCCCGCAGGGCGGCGCGCTGCCCGACGATCAGGTGCGGCTGCTGATTGACGAGGATGCAACCTACCGAAATATAAAGGAAGCCATGCGGACTACCTTTCTGCGGGCGGATGAAAACGATGTTATCCTGTTTTACTTCTCTGGCCATGGCTTGCAGGGCTTCTTCATGCCGGTAGATTACGACGGGCACCACAATAAGCTGATGCATGAGGATATCAAGTTCATGCTTGAAAACAGCCGCGCCAAGCACAAAGTCGTCTTCGCAGACGCCTGCCACTCCGGCAGCTTGCTGGCTCGCCGGGGCCCGGTGGGAGGCGACCTCAGCCGTTTGTATACCGCTTTTGAGCAAACCAAAGGGGGGCTTGCCCTGATGATGTCCTCCAAAGGAGAAGAATACTCTCTGGAAGACGGAGGCCTGCGCTCCGGCATCTTTAGCCACTTCCTGGTGCGCGGCTTGAAAGGCGAAGCGGATAACAATGGGAATGGCATTATCGATATACAAGAGCTGTTCGACTACGTGCATCAGCAGGTCCGCCGTTATACCGGCAATGTTCAGACGCCTACCCTGACCGGTGAATTTGATGCCAGTATGCCGGTTTCCGTGGTCCGGGAAGAGTAAAATCTTATTATCTTCCCCTAAAAAATATGCGACACTTTCTTTTTGCTTTGCTCCTGATAGGAATGCTGGGGTGTGCCACTGACGATAAGGCGGACGCCCCGCAGGCCCCATCTGAGCTGTCTGAACTGATAGCGCGGCTGCAGCAGGCCTATGCGCCCGACAGCCGGGTGGCTTTATTTGATGTGGCGGCTACGGCTGAGAATGGCAACTGGCAAATCACGGGCGAAACCAACCTGCCCAACGCTAAAAGCGAGCTGGAAGCAGGTGCCGAGGCTTTGGGTTATACGGCTGAAGTCCGGCTGCTGCCCGGAGAGGCGCTGGAAGGTCAGCACTACGGCATTGTCAATCTTTCAGTATGCAATATCCGGTCCAGCCCGGGCCATTCCTCGGAGCTATCCACACAGGCTACGCTGGGCACCCTGATCAATGTCTTGAAAAAGGAGGACGGCTGGTACCTCGTCCAAACCCCGGATGGCTATCTGGGCTGGCTCAACCCGGGTGGCTTTGAGCGGGTCGGAGCGGCAGAAGCCGAAGCCTGGACAGAAAGCGAACGAGTAATCTACTTGCCTGACTTCGGCTTTGCCTACACAAGCCCGGGGGCGCAAGCCGTAGTATCCGACTTGGTAGCAGGGAATATTTTGCGGAAGCTGGGGCGAGAAGGGGGCTTTATCAAGGTGCAGTTTCCGGACCGGCGGACAGCCTATGTCATGGCGGATGAAGTTATGGGCTATCAGGCCTGGCTGGACAGCCGCTCCCCTACAGCGGAAAATATCTTGCGCACCGCAAAGCGCTTTACCGGCCGTCCTTATCTCTGGGGCGGTACCTCTGGCAAGGGCGTTGACTGCTCGGGCTTTACCAAAACTATATTTTACCTCAATGGGCTGATGCTGCCGCGCGATGCTTCCCAACAGGTTCATACCGGAATTGAGGTGGAAACGGACACAACGTTTTCCAATTTGCTGCCGGGAGATTTACTGTTTTTTGGCCGGAAAGCCACCGCTGACCAATCGGAAAAGATCACCCATGTAGCTATCTATCAGGGCGATCAATCCATCATACATTCATCGGGCCGGGTTCGGGAGGAAAGCCTGCGCCGGGGAGATTCCACTTTTAATGAATACCGACTTAAAACCTTTGTCCGGGCCAAGCGGCTGCTGCTGGAACAGCCGATGGAGCATGGCGTCCTTCCTCTGGCGGAAGTGCCAGGTTATTAACCCCCGCAGCACCTCAGGCTTGGGGAAGTGGCAACCTACTGGCCCGGGGGCTGTTTCGTAATAAAAAGTTTATGCGACTACTGTCTGTTTTTATCATGCTAAGCCTGCTGCTCTTGTCTTGCGGAAAGATCAATCCGCCGGGGCCCCGGCTATTCAAGTCTTCGAAATTGCCCCTTGATAAAATTCAATTGCCGGACGGCTTTGGCATTGAGGTCTACGCAGAAGGGGTCAAAAATGCCCGCTCCATGGATCTGTCGCCTTCCGGCACGCTGTTCGTGGGCACTCGGGGAGAGGGCAAGGTCTATGCCTTGCGGGACAGCGATGGCGATGAGCGGCCGGATCAGCGCTACGTGCTGGCGCAAGGGCTTAAAATGCCGAACGGAGTCGCTTTCCGCGATGGCGACCTCTACGTAGCTGAAGTCAGCCGTATCCTGCGGTTCCCTGATATTGAGCAGCACCTGGATCAGCCCGGTACGCCGGAGGTTGTCTTCGACGGATACCCTACCGATACCCACCATGGCTGGAAATACATCGCCTTTGGCCCGGATGGTAAGCTGTATGTGCCAGTGGGTGCCCCTTGCAATATTTGCAAAAGCGAAAAAGAGGTCTTCGCAGCCATAACCCGGCTCGACCCGGATGGGGCGAATATGGAGGTGGTGCAGCACGGCATTCGCAATACCGTCGGCTTCGCCTGGCACCCGGAGACCGGCGAGCTGTGGTTCACGGATAACGGCCGGGACTGGATGGGCGATGATCAACCGTACTGCGAACTCAACCGCGCACCTAAAGATGGTATGCATTTCGGCTACCCCTATTGCCATCAGGGCGATCTGCCGGATCCGGAGTTTGGGCAGCAGCGCCTCTGTTCAGAATTTTCGCCTCCAGCTGCTAAGCTCGGTCCGCACGTAGCACCCCTTGGCCTGGAATTTTACACCGGGACGATGTTTCCGGAAGCGTACCGGGGTCAAATATTCGTGGCGGAACACGGCTCCTGGAACCGGAGTGAGAAAATAGGCTATCGGGTCATGCTTGCTAAGCTGAAAGGAAATGAAGTAGCCAGCTACGAGCCATTTGCAGAAGGGTGGCTGGATGATGGAGACGTATGGGGGCGGCCCGTGGATATTGAGTTGCTCCCCGATGGGTCGATGCTGGTTAGTGACGATTTTGCGGATGCCATTTACCGAATCTTTCACCGGTCTTAAACTGTGGCGGACTATGAAATGGGATGCTGAATTTTATGACAAGAGGCACGCTTTTGTATTTCAATACGGGCAGGAGCTGGTCGAGTGGCTGGACCCTCAGCCCGGGGAGCGTATACTAGACCTCGGCTGTGGCATGGGCCACCTTACGGATACCATCGCTCAATCGGGATGCGATGTCATAGGCATAGATGCTTCCCCTGAGATGGTTGCCCAGGCGGCTCATACCTTCCCGGATTTGTCGTTTGAGGTGGGAGACGCTGCGGATTTTAACTTCGAGCAGCCGTTCGACGCAATTTTTTCCAACGCTACTTTGCATTGGGTCCTCGACCACAAAGCCGCCATAGCCTGTATGTTTGATCAATTAAAGCCCGGCGGGCGGCTGGTCCTGGAAATGGGCGGGGCGGGCAATATTGAGCACATCCTGATGCAGCTTCGGGCAGAATTGGGTGCGCGCGGCTACGCTGCACAGCGGGACTTGCAATTGTGGTACTTCCCATCCCTTGGTGCGTATGCAGCTGCGCTGGAGGCCGCGGGCTTTCAGGTCAAAATAGCGCAGCACTACGACCGCCCTACTTCTCTGTCTTCTGAGGAACACGGCCTGGAAAACTGGCTGCAGATGTTTGCAACGGCCTTTTTCGAGGGCTTACCGGAGGAAGAGGCAGTGGCTATCCGGCGTGCAGTACAGGAGCGTGCCCGCCCTGCCTTGTTTCAGGATGGGCAGTGGTACGCTGATTACAAACGGCTGAGAATCCTGGCCGTTCGGCCCCGGAAGCAGCAGCACAATTGAAGTTTTAGCTAAAAACCGGTAAATTACAGCAGTAATTGATAAGCCGTGACTGAATACGCCCATTTCTTATCCCCCTTTGGCTGCCTTCGTGTGGAAGGCAGTGCTGATGGTATCAGCCTGGTGCAGATGGTGTCCACCAAGCCTTGCCCCACTGGCCCTATCCCCGCTCTGCTTAAGCCCTGTATACAGCAGTTGGCGGAGTACTTCCGGGGCGACCGGGATGGCTTCAACCTTCAACTTGACTTTGGTGACGCCCCGCCCTTTCACAAAGCGGTCTGGAACGAACTGCTGAAAATCCCCTACGGCCATACGACTACCTATCAGGCTATAGCTGAAAAGCTGGGGGACAAGAAAGCCGTACGCGCTGTCGGGCAGGCCAACCGGCACAATCCCATTGCGATTATCGTCCCCTGCCACCGGTGTATTGCCAAAAGCGGGGAACTGCAAGGGTACTTTTACGGGTTGGATATGAAACGGCAGTTGCTGGAATTGGAAAACCCGCTGAGCTTTGCCCGGCAGGGAAGTTTGTTTTAATCAGTGTGCTAAATATTGTCCCAACTTATGCTACAGACAAAATTTAAACTTTAACCGATGGAGGTCACCACTCAAATCCCCACAACCTTGGAAGAACGCCTGAAATACGGCACAGCGCTGCGTATTGCGGCAAGCTGGGAAGACTTTTTGGAGATCCTGCCTGTTGCAGAGTACCGAGTGGAGTACTACGGTGGCGAAATTATTTCTGTTACGGGACAAGCTTCTGATAATCATGAATTGATCGTTGCTGCAATCATCAAGTTGATCAGTAATCTTCTGGACAAGGATGATACCTATTACATCTACGGCAGCAATCTGCCCCTCTACGCTGAAGGCATAACCAGAAATTACTACAACGCGGATTGTACTGTTGCCAGGGGGAAAGCCGAGAAGCAAGAAGTGCTGCCCGGGGTGAAGGCCATCACCAACCCCGTCCTGCTGGTCGAAGTACTGTCCCCTTCTACCGAGCAGGAAGACCTTTCCTCCAAGCTTCACCACTACCGCGAAATGCCCTCTGTACAGCAACTGCTGTTTATTCACAGTACGTCCATGCGGGTGATAATCTACACCCGTGAGCCCGAGCAAGGTGGTTGGCTGCTGCGGGATTTTACGCATAAATCAGACAAATGTCCTGTGCTGGACGAAGGTCAATTTTCATTGGAAGACCTTTACCGGAAGGTCGATTTTTAAATCATTGTCCTCTTGCCAGTAAAACCTACGCTACTCCGCAACTACCTAACAAAGTACACGCCCGTTTCTGATGCTGACTGGGCAACGATTGCTTCTAAATTTTCCAGAATAGAATTACCCTCAGATGTGCTCTTGCTTGAAGAAGGTAAAATATGCCGCTATTTGTACTTCCTTGAAAGCGGATTGTTGCGTTACTATATCCTAAAAGACGGAGAGGAAGTCACCAAGTTTTTTACTGAAGCGCCTTATTGCTTCACTTCTCAGGTTAGTTTTACTGCGCAGATACCTGCCAAGGAGTGTATACAAACCTTGGAACCTTCCGAGATATGGCAAATCACACTCAATGATACCAATGCGCTGCTCAACCTTCCTTCGTGGAGCACTTTCATTCGAAAATTAATACAGGAGGTGCAGTACTACACCGAAGTTATCCTTCAGGAATTGCAGACTGAGACAGCCGAGCAACGGTACCGGCGCATGCTACAAGAGCAAGATCCCTTGTTGCAGCGTGTCCCCCTCAAAGTTCTTGCCTCTTACCTAGGCATCGCCCCACAGTCTTTAAGCCGTATTCGCAGGAAAATTGCGGAAGAAAACCGAACTTAACATAGGTGCAGTGAAGTGCTGGTAATTGCCCGGAAATTTGTCCGATCAAAAACACATCAGCCGATATGACTAAATTTCTTCTTTTACTCACAAGCTTTTTACTTGCTATGAACCTATCCGCACAACAGACTAACTACCGTTTCACCCACTCCGCTCAAACAGAAGCGCCGCCAGAGGAAATCTGGAAGATTTGGACGGATGTGCCCAATTGGAAGGAATGGGATACAGGCTTGCAATCTGCGGAATTAAAGGGATCTTTTGAAGTAGGAGCCAAGGGTCAGTTGATCCCTGATAAGGGCCCGAAAACCACATTCAAGATCACAACCGTCGATCCCGGAGTCTCCTACACCTTCCAGACCAATGTGCCATTTGGAAAGCTTATAGTACACAGGTGTCTGGAAGTGCAAAACGGGCTTACCGTATTTACGCAGGAGGTAGAATTTACCGGACTGCTGCGTAAGTTCTGGGGCAGGCAATTGGGAGGAAACTACCGAACCATGCTGCCATCTGTACTCGGAAGCATCAAAGCTATTGCTGAACAAGATCTCTAAAGCAGATGCTGTCAATGAAATTGGTATATCTCGCAAACATTATCGTCGCAGGCTGGATAAGCCTAACCTCCATGTTTGCCCCGCGTACAGCTGTAGCCACCATCTTTTCCAATGCTTACCCTAGTACAGATGTGATCCGGCTGGTAGGCTGCCTGTGGCTGGCTATTACTGTGCTGTCTGTATTGGGCTTATTCCGACCGGTAGCTTTTGCGCCGGTATTCCTAATCCAGTTGATTTACAAAGGCAGTTGGTTGCTGCTGGTGGCTCTGCCGGCAATAAGAGCAGGGGAAGACTATCCTTCCGGTATGGCTGCTTTCTTTCTAATCTGGGTATTGGTATTGCCGTGGGTGATGCCGTGGAGTGCATGGTGGAACGGACATTAAACGGCGCTATGGGGTGGCGTTAGGCTTCGAAAAGTCTGTCTTATCCGCTGCCACCTTTTGCCAGCGCTTTTGCCTGTGGATATAAAACCACTTCGCAAAGCGGGTGATCAAGCCGGTAAGCAGCCCACCGTAGATGACTATGGTGTCCTCGTAATCAGTCGTGCCGTTGCCCAGGTCGCGAAGCTTGATTTGATGATTCCAGATTTTGGCTTGACGGTCCCATTCAAGGGTGGAGATTTGATAGTTGCCTTGATCGATGTGATCCACTAAGAGAAAGTGGGTGCCACCAAAGGGCAATACGCCCCAGATGCGCATTTTTGCGCCATAAGTCTTCCCTTCTTCCCATTTTGCGGGGAAGGCACCATCCGAAGGCTTAAAACGAATCATTCCTTTGGATACGTATTGCAGGAGTGCTGGGGTTTGCACGTTGGCCCAAACCTGCTCCACTGGCATTGGAACGACCGAGCGTACCGTTAGGCGGCGGGCATTGACCGTTTTACCATTGTAGGTTGTTTGAATGCGCTCAATTTTTGCTGCCGGCCTGGAAGACTGAGCAGAAAGGTTAGTGCCAAGCAACAGGCAGCAGGCAATGGATAAGGTTTTCATGACCATGCGTTTTGATGTTCAGTATCGAATTCCAAATACAAAACTCCGGTCATTCCGCATGAAAGTCATTGATCCGGATCAAGAAAGATCAGGTGAGGTCAGGGTCAATAGGATCGTGGACGGAGGGTTTAATCGAATCCAGGCCCATTCGCCGCCGCTTAATCCGACTGAGGGTCTCGGGTTTCATATTGAGGTAAGAGGCAATCATGTACTGAGGTACCCGCTGCCACAATTCCGGCTGCTCCCTCACCAGCGCATCAAAGCGGGTATCCGGATCGTCGTGTAACAGCCGGTTGGCGCGTTGTACCGAGATAATGTAGGAGCGCTCTGCCAGCAACCTGCCAATGCGCTCCCAGTTTTTTGAGGTGTTGAACAGGACTTCAAGGTCCTCCCTGAAAATACTGTAAACAACGGAGTCTTCCACAGCTTGAATGGGCCGTACGGAAGGGGTCCGGGTCAGGTAGCCAAAGTAGTCAGTGACGAATTGCTGCTCAGAAAATAGCATCATGATACGCTCCTCACCTTCGTGCAGATAGAAAAGCCTGAACAGGCCTGACCCGATAAAGGAAATTTTATCGCAGTATTGGTGCTCCCGAATGTAATAATCTCCTTTTTGGAAGTGTTCCTTTTTGAAAGCAGGGGCAGCAACCGCCCATTCCTGATCCGAAAGAGGGCAAAGCTGTTGCAGGTAGGTTTTTAGTATCATATCACTTGCTTTGGTTACCGTTCCTTCAGCGGGCGGAAGGGCAATACTCAGGAGTAACGGACGGATAAGTGCCGGATGAAATTTGGCAAATGCAGCCCGAAGGGTGAAATCCCAACAGTATTAGATGCTGTCATCGTAAAAAATGGCACTAAAGTATTCGACGGTCATTCGGGGTACATCATCTGAATTATCCCATTTATCCAGATCAACGGCAAAGTGGCCTTCTACCTTGTAAATTCTGCCTTCGTGCGCCTCATCCATGTTCTCATCCAGCTCTAATGGAGTGATGGAGGTAATTTCGAAATAGTTATCCGGATTACTCTGAGGTATGGTAGTGTTGGTCATGCCATCCCCCTGAAAGTCCAACTGATTGATAGTGGCTTGACCGACCGATTGACTGGGATAAGAGTGGTTAAACCAGTCATAAGTCCCTACCTGTACCACATCTTCAAATCTTGAGTCTCCATTTTCCGTCAACCCAAAGACGATGTAAGCTTCAGTTGGCTGACCGGCATAGCGGATGATAAAGAAGGTCCCGAAAAAGGGCCGGGCAGAAGTGCTGGTACCGTCATTGGCTGGGGCATTGTATTGAAATTTACCTTCATGATGAATGACGAATGGTTCTCCGTCAACATCCCCCATTATCACAAAATCATGGCCGTCTACGTCCAGGACAGTAGTTTCGGGCTCTTCTTCTGACAATATATCGTCATAATAATCGCCTGTCAAATCCTCATTGCAAGCAAATAGAAGGCTGCATAGTAAGCAGGCGAAGATTACGTTATGCTTTATCATGTCATTAGGTTTATAGGCTAAAAGTGTTTATTCAAAGTCGCCCCAAACCGGATCGGCCTGTTGGAGTAGGCTTGCGCGGCCATTTCATTATTGATGAGCCTGTTCAGTTTTTTTCCCACGAACAGCCCAACCGAGTAGCCTGGGCTGATTCGATAAGCTATATCCACATAGGCATCTATTCCTATTCTGTTGATACCGTCCCACGGACCGCTTTCTACTTCCTGCCGGGTGAACTCAAACGTAGAGGAGCTTCCTGGTAACACCTGCAGCCGCTGGGTAGCATCTTCAAAGTAAAACTGATTAAATAAGGCATAGCTCAACCGCCCTCCCGCGCCAAACTGCCAGTTCTTGATGCGGTATACACCCCCGAGGCCCAGGTAGGCGTTCCAGGTGTATTTCAGGTCTTTGTTTTTTCTGACTTCTTCAATGTTTAATCCGTTGAAGATAAAGAGGGAATCCTGAGAGAAGCTATAGCCTGCGTCCATGCTGCCTCCTGCTTGTAGGTTAATCCCTAATCTGCTCTGTAAAGGAATGATCTTTCCAAAACTGATAGCATGCTGACGGATCGTATTCCTGGAAAAACTACTTTCTACACGGAGGTAGTAGCTGCTGCTTTTCCGCCTTGAGGGGGTGATTTCAACCGGGGTCAATGCAGGATCCTCTAACATGTTTTCCAGCGTCAGGTACATCAAGTCTATTGTTGCGATTGGCTCGAGTAAACTGTACCTCTTTTTTGAAGCTTTCGGTTTCCCCATTGCGGTAGAAGCCATAGCTTTCCTACCCTCTACTCCTGCTGTTTCCTGAGTTTGGATAGCATCGAGCGTATTTAAAGGATCATTATTGGCAATATTGGCCTCACCCATACCACTGTTATCACCAGCATTGCGTATACGACCTGTACTACTTGTTTTACCGGTACTGCCAGCTCCAGCTTTACTTGTATTACCCGCGTTGCCGGCACCATTTGTACGGCTCGTCCTTAAAGTCGTATTTTCTGCCTTTTCCGCGGTATTCCGGCTTTCGGTTTCCAGCTTTGAACCTTTCTTGCGGCTTCCTGCCGGAGCTGGAAAGTCCGGATTGCCCTCCAGTGTTTTTTGCTGGCTTTGGGTTGGGTTGTTTTCTGCTGGACGGGGAAGGTTGTTGTTTGCTTCATCATCGATACCCGCCGACGCTCCGGGAACCGATTCCGTAGAAATCTGATCTGAGGCTTCGGTATCTTTTACGGCGGAAATGCCGGTCTTGTCTGTAGTACTGCTCTTCTTGCCTTGATTGTACCAATTACCCAAAAAGAAAGCGCCCACACCAAAAAGAAGAATCGCTGATATTATCTTGAACCAGGACCAAAAGCCCTTTGAAGGCGCAGGCGTTTCGCTTCCAAGTTGGCCTTGAAACTTTTGCCACATCGCATCCGCGTCGTCAAATTCGATACGATTGACTTCCCTTTTGATGAATTCTTCTAATTTATCCTTATCTCGCATTAGAGGTTTTTGTTTTAAAAAGCTCTAAAATCTGCTTCTTGCCTGCATTGACATGCCAGTTGGAAGTATGAATTGAAATATTCAGCTCCCTGGCAATTTCCTTGTGCGACCACCCCTCAAAAATGTAGAGGTTAAAAACCAACCTGGTCTGTGGGGCAAAGCCTTTTATGACCTCCAGCATTTCCGCTCTCATCATGTTGTATTCCGCATCGCTGCTGTTCTGATTGTCTGTGAAGGCTGAATCGTCAATGTCTGTAAACTCGATCTTCTTGTTCCTGATGAAATCAATGCACTTATTCACGATGATTTTCTTGATCAGGCTATATCTTCCCCTATCATTGACCTTATGTTCTTGCTCGTAGTTGAAATACTTCAACATAGCGTCATTGAACACTTCCTGGGCCGTTTCCTTGCTGCCGCAGTAACGCACGCACAACAGGAAGAACGACCCGTAAGCATTTTTATAAATGACCTCTTGTTGGTTAATCCGGCTCAATACTTTATTATTTGATGTTTTGACGAGCTACACCTTTAGTACGGGCAGGGCATGAGGTATCGTGGGTGAGATTTAATTTTTTTTGTGAGCTGTGCTTTTTCTTGTGCTGAAAAGGGATAAAAATCAGCAAAATCAGTGTAGAGCGGATGGATAGGAATGAATTGAAAAACAACCTTTTATAATTTTAGCAGGCACTAAGAAAACAGTAGGGCGGTACCGAGAATTTGCTCGATACCGCCCTGATTAGATCCAAAGCATCTTCTGCTTTTACTCCTTATTTCTAACTACTCGATTGTTTGGAATGGTTCGCAATGCCCTCATGAAATCCAAGAGGAATGGTACATAGGCAAAAATGCCTTAATAAAGCCCTGAAGGAGGGCACGACCAGTTTGACTGAATATGCAGCAACAGGCTATAGCGTTTCATAAGTTCCGCCACGCCAAATTCATGCATAGTAGCGCTTATCCAATTTTATAAGCCTGCATTAATCAAGAAAGTCGCTGCAAAAGCCACAATTGCGTACAGCTCCGGGAATACCGCCAGGACCATCGTTTTGCCAAAAACATCGTAACCCGCGCCAACGCCGGCAATGCCATTCGCACAGATGCGCCCCTGCTGCATGGCAGAAATAAGGGCTACCAGGCCGAGGGCAAAGCCAGCCGCAAAGACCGCAATGCCTTGCCGCATCGTAATGGCATCCGTCAATACCCCGGAGGCATTGATAATAAAGAAGCCGGCAAAACCATAAAGCCCCTGTGTACTGGGCAGGGCGCTCAGCAGCATGTAGCTGCCAAAAGCGTCTTCGTTTTTCTTTAGCGCGCCTACCGTGGAGTTACCTCCCATAGATACGCCAATGGCGCTGCCTACGCCGGAAAGCCCAATCATTAAACCAATGCCTAAGTAGGCTAATACAATCGCACTCATATTGATAATTTGTTTTTTTAGACTTGCCAGGTTCCGAAACTTGGCAAGTCTAATCATTAACTATTGTTCTTGCTGCCGCAGTGGGTCGTAAGGCTTGCCTCCGCCCTCGAAGCCGGCATTTTTGTAAAATTCCACAAAAGTGAGGCGCATCGGGTGGACAAAAGCCCCGAGCGATGCAATCAGCAAATTGGCAGTGTGCCCGACAAGCAGGAACACCACAAAGAGAATAGGGCCCACAATCTCCATAGAATCCCGGATTTGCATCCCAATATCATTGACGACCAGGCCCAGGATGGCGCTTGCGATGCCCAATGCAAACAACCGGATGTAGCTGAGCAAATCACCAAAAATGCCGGTAATGCCGTACAGTGCCCAGGCCCCGCTGCCCAAGCGGCTGAACACCCCGCCATTGGGGTCGCTAAACAGCAAGATAAGCCCAACGGCAGCCCAGGCCGCGTACTGCGAATAGGGCAAAAGCTGCTTGGTAAGCCCGATGTCTGTCAGGCTAAGGACCAGCAAAATCCAGCCCACCGGCGCAATGCCGTGCATCCAGCCGTACTGCCGGCCTTTATTAACAGCCTTAACGCCTAGCCCGAACAGGATCTGCACCACCCCTAAAATCAGAGCCAGTTGGAAGGCCTGATCGCTGTTGAGCATCACCGCCCGGATTTCGCCCAACCAGGCGTAGCGGTCCTGCAGGAGGTCGATGCCGAATACCGTGCCGGTGATGATGCCAAACAAAACGGTGGCTACGCCCAGAAACTGTACAAGCGTCAGGGTCGGCTTCAGGTTATCGGCGGCACGGAATTTATATAGGGTAGCCCCCAGCAGCAATACGATGCCGTAGCCCGCGTCTCCCAGGCAAAAGCCGAAGAACAGCAGGAAGAATGGGGCAAAGTAAGGCGTAAGGTCCATTTCCCCGTAGGTGGGCAAGGCAAACAGCTTCGCAATCGGCTCAAAGAGCCGGCCGAAGCTCGAGTTGCGCAGCAGCACCGGCGGCTTTTCATCGGGCTGCGGTTTTTCCTGTAGGAAAGGGATGCCCTGTGTTTCACAGAGGGTTTCTAATTCTTGTTTCTTGGGTTGAGGGGCATAACCTTCTAGCACCATCAGGCGCTCGTCGGCCTCCCGCCGGGTATGCTCAATGACGTTCATGAGCTGCGTAGTATCCTGCAGGTCATGCAGGGCGGCTTCCACCGCCGGGATGCCTACTTCTGCCAGCCGGTCAAGGCGCGTATTAATATCCGCAATTTGCTGCTCCAGCTCCATTTGCCGCGCCTGCAGTTCCACTGTTCCGTTATCAGGATCCGGCAGCATCTCTACGCCGGGGATCTCAATCGGTGCTTCTGCTTTGGTGATGCCGACGAAATAGGCATCGGCGCCTAAGTTGCGCAGGTGCGCGATCGGGTACTCCTCCACCCAGGCCGGGTCGTATCGTTTGGCCGAACAGACCAAGAACTGTACTTCCAAACCCGCTGCTTCAAGCTTTTTTACAGTGTCAATAGAAAAATCGCCCCAGGGCTTAAGGAGCTCAAACTCCTTGCGCACTGTGGCTTTTTCCTGCAACAGCGGCTCCAGCTGGTCATTCAGCGATTCGTACTGGGCGATGATGGCGTGCCCCTCCTCCGCAGTGCCGGTGGCTTTGCGTTCCACTTCCGCTTCGCGCTTCTCCAGTCCCTTTAGTACAGTGCGCAGGCGTTGCTGCAGTGCCATCCGGTCCAGCAAATCGGCTGAAGGCTCGCCTTCCTGTTGCTGTACATGCAGTACACCCAACTGGCGCAGGTCTTCCAGAAAACCGACGTATTCGGAATGGTGGACCAAAAACAGGTATTTTTGCATCGGTACGATCATAGGGCTTCACTATTGCTGCGCTTTTTTACAATCTTTTGGGCGGCTTTCGCCAAATTCTCTTCATCCTCCAGGTAGCGCTCAATCTTTCGGATGGCGTCTTCGTAGCCTGGTATCTGCACTTTTTCGTACAAGTTTACCTTTTGGGTGGTCTTTTTGCGGGCAAATTCTAGGCGTTCCATTTTTTGCAGCAGGACTTTGCGCTGCAGCGCCATTTCGATCCACTGCTTCAGCAATTCCATACCCGCAGGAAACCAGGCGGGCCGGTTAAACAAGCTGAAAGGGTGCCGGATAAAGCCGATGTCTTCCAAAACCGGCGTGCTGACCCCTGCCACCTTCTGCTGGCCCATTTTGACGGCTTTGACTTCCAGCAAACTGAAGTCGAAGGCTTCCCAGAGGGCTGCCATCCCCTCGTGCTGCTGTATGGTCTCCTCCAGCTTCCGGGCTACGCCCTCCGCTTCCTTCCGTGCCTTTTTTACCTCCACGCGCAGGGCCGCCTCCTTATTTTTCAGGATGGGCAGCGCATTCTCGCGAATCTTGAGCTGCTTCTTGAGGTGCTGCAGAGATGTCTTATTGTACTGAAAGGAGATTGCCATAGCGCATTATTGGTTTTCGGGCCAGTACTGATCGGTCAGGGATTGCTTGATGCCTACCTCTGCTTTGGAGAAGTGGCGGGCAAACAATTGCCAGGCCGTGTCCAGCATTTTGTCGGTGTCAATATTGACGTCTATCGCCAGCAGCTTATCGGAATATTCTTTAGCGAATTCCAGCGTGCGCTCGTCGTAGTCGGTAAGTTCGAAGCCATTCTCCAGCTTGGTCCGGGCATTGGCCGCATCAGCGTACAGGCGTACAGCCGCGTTCATCACCTGCGGATGGTCTTCCCGGGTCTTTTTGCCGATGACCAGCTGTTTGAGGCGGGAAAGGCTCCGGAAGGGGTCTACAATGACTTTTCCGATATCCGTGTCCCGGCGCAGGAAAAGCTGCCCCTCCGTGATGTACCCGGTGTTGTCCGGAATAGCGTGGGTAATGTCTCCGCCGGACAGCGTGGTCACCGCTACGATAGTAATAGACCCGCCCTCTTCAAACTGTACCGCCTTTTCGTAGAGCTTGGCCAGGTCACTGTACAGGGAACCCGGCATACTGTCTTTAGATGGAATCTGGTCCATGCGGTTAGAGACAATGCTCAGGGCATCGGCGTAGAGGGTCATATCTGTGAGCAGGACCAGCACTTTTTCTTGCTTTTCCACAGCAAAGTACTCTGCTGCCGTCAGGGCCATATCAGGTACCAGAAGGCGCTCTACGGTGGGGTCTTCGGTCGTATTCACGAAGCTGACGATGCGGTGCAAGGCACCGGCATTCTCAAAGACACTTTTAAAGTATAGATAGTCGTCGTTGGTGAGCCCAATGCCGCCCAGCACGATGCGGTCGGCCGCCGTACGCAGGGCTACTGTAGCCATCACCTGGTTAAACGGTTGGTCGGGGTCCGCAAAGAACGGTATTTTTTGACCCGTCACCAGGGTATTATTCAGGTCGATGCCGGCAATACCGGTGGTGATGAGCTCAGAGGGCTGTTTGCGCCGTACCGGGTTGACCGATGGGCCACCAATCTCCTTTTCTTCCCCTTCCACTTCCGGACCGCCATCTATAGGGCCCCCGTAGGCATTAAAGAAGCGCCCGGCCAGGGCATCTCCTACCTTCAGGCTGGGCGCTTTGCCCAGAAAGACAACTTCCGCATCGGTAGGCACCCCTTCGGTGCCGGCGAATACCTGCAGGGTCACTTTATCGCCCATAATTTTTACCACCTGTGCCAACTGCCCGTTGACTGTAGCCAGCTCTTCGTAGCCGACATCCGTAGCACGCACCGTACAGGTTGCTTTAGTGATTTCCTCTACTTTGGTGTAGATTCTTTGAAATGCAGTGGGCATGGTTATTCGTTTATAAGTTCTTTAGTTTGCTTGTTTACGCTCTTCCAGCGTGTCCTCCAGTTCCTTCATATTTTGATGGAAGGCCTCCGTTTCAAACTCGGAGTAATTCATTTGCTTCAGCGCATTAATGACCCGCTTGAAGTAGGGGTTGATTTCTTCGTAGCTTTCGAAGGTCAAGGGGATGGCTACGATTTCCAGTATTTTATTGACCATGTACTGCTGCCGGTCCATCGGCGTACGGGCATCCACTTCGTCAAAGGCATTTTGCTGCAGGATGATTTCGTCTACCACCTCTGAGCGCCAGAAGACCAGGTGGGTATCAATGGATACGCCATCATCGCCCAGGATGTTGATCTGTTCGGCAGCTTCCTTGCCCCGCAGCAGGATATTTTTCAGCTCATTCACTTTTTCAGTCCAGCCTTCCTCAATCTGATCGTTCAGCGTCCGTTGCAGTTCAGGGTATTCCAGGTACTTGGAGTAGCTCTCAATAGGGTCGATGGCAGGGTAGCGCTTACTGTCGGCCCGTGATTGGGAAAGGGCATAGAAACAGCGCGCCACCTTTTTAGTGGATTCCGTGACGGGCTCTTTCAAGTTGCCCCCCGCCGGAGATACAGTACCGATAAAGGTAATAGAGCCCGTTTCGCCATTGTGAAGGTATACGATGCCCGCCCGGGCGTAAAAGTTGGAAATGATGGCCGGCAAGTCCATCGGGAAGGCATCCGGCCCCGGCAGTTCTTCCATACGGTTCGACATTTCGCGGAGGGCCTGTGCCCAGCGGGAAGTCGAATCTGCCAGCAGAAGGACTTTCAACCCCATGGAGCGGTAGTACTCTGCAATCGACATCGCGGTGTAAACCGAGGCTTCCCGGGCGGCCACCGGCATATTAGAGGTATTGGCAATGATAGTGGTCCGTTCCATGAGCTTCCGGCCAGTCCAGGGGTCTTCCAGCTCCGGGAACTCCACGAAGAGGTCAACCACCTCATTGGCCCGTTCTCCACAGGCGGCGACGATGACGATGTCAGCCTCCGCTTGCTTGGAAATGGCCTGCTGCAGTACCGTCTTGCCGCTACCGAAGGGCCCGGGAATAAAGCCGGTGCCGCCCTCTACCATCGGGTTTAAGGTGTCGATGGTGCGCACGCCGGTTTCCAGCAATTGAAAGGGGCGGGGTTTCTCCCGGTACGCCTTTACGGCTTGCTTGACCGGGAACTTCTGAAGCATGCTTACCTTGAATGCCGTGCCCCGCTCGTCCTCAAGGGTGGCAATCGTATCCTGTACCTTGTAAGACCCGGCCTCCGCCACTGAAGCAACGGTATAGCGGCCCCGCATTTTGAAAGGGACCATGATCTTATGCGGAATGCCATTCTCATCAACCTGCCCCAGCCAGTTGCCGGCGGTTACTTCATCACCTGCTTTCGCCAATGGCTCGAAAGCCCAGTCCTTATCCAGGTCTAGGGCCGAGGTATAGTCGCCTCTTTGCAGGAAAATACCAGACATGGTACTCAGGTCGTGCATCAGGCCGTCGTAATTGCGGGAAAGTATGCCCGGGCCGAGGGTCGCTTCCAGCATGTGCCCTTCAAAGCGGACCTCCATGCCGGGCCGCAGCCCCCGGGTGCTTTCGAAAACCTGTATGTAAGCTTTGTCGCCCATCACCTTAATGACCTCTGCCATCAGAGGCGTGTCTCCCTGCTGAATAAAGCCGATTTCATTTTGGCCTACTGGCCCATTTACTTCTACGAGTACAAGGTTGGAGATGATACCGCTGACGCGGCCGGTCGTATGTTGATGCGTTGCCGTCATGTGAGTTCGATCTTTTGTTCCATTTCTGATATAAAGTTGCGGACCCGTTCCTGCCCGGCTTGAGGGTCGAGCGATAGCCAGCGCTCCAGCATGCGGAGTTGCAACAAATAGCCTAACGCTACTTCTATTGTGAAGTAGTGGAAGGTCAGTTGTTCGTCGATATAGTTCCACTGTACGCGGTCGATGGCCTTTTCCCGGGCCATAAGGTCGTCGCGTTCCAGCTCTGTTAGTAGTTTGCTAAGGTAAGGATGGTCGGTGGTAAGCCCAAAATCCCGGGCACGGGACTTTTGCAGGGCTTCCACGGTTTCGGACTGCCCAATCAGCTGCCCTTCGCCATTCAATCCGTATCGGCGGATATTCCAGGCGGCCAGCATATTACGCAGGTCCCGTTCAAAGGCCAGCCAATCGTGCAGAAAGCCCTCGGCTTGTTCCAGTGCATGCGCATAGTAGAGGCCGGTGAGCTGATTTTCCCAGCTTTGGCTGGCTTTCAGGGGCGCTTCGTTTTGGTAAGCGTGGTAAAAGCGGTGCATGTAGGCAGGCAAGCCCGCTTCGGCTTTCAAAGCTTCACGCATCTCACTTTCCGTAAATGCGCCGAGCGCTTCCCATTGGCCCCCCTCGCCGCTCAGCAGCCGCAGTAAGTTCCGGTTGTCGTGCGGGCGAAGCAGCAGGCGCACCTGCTGAAAGTCCTTAGGCTCCAGGTTATCTTCCAACTGCGTGACGTAGTCTGCCAGGGCAAACGGGGCCCGGCTTTGGTCGAGCACGATCTCCGGAAGGCTGGAGATGAGGTAGAAATAGTCTCGCTTTGGCCGTTGGTTCATTATTTGTTTATAGCTGTAGTGACTTGACTTCGGAGGAGTCGTTTATTAATATTTTCGGATCAACTCGGAATGGGCTTCCGCCTGACACACCAGTTTGCCGGTATACCGATACGGAGTTGTTTTGCCCCGGTTCCAATTGGGGAAATCACTTCTGCGCCGGTATAGTTGAGCTGAGGGTTTCCCGGGCATGTTTTAGGTCTTTCCGTAGAGCAGCTCCTTCGTGCGCGGCCGCAGGAAGTCAGCAAAGAAGGCCTGAAAATCTGCCTCCGTGAAGGAGACGACATAACTGCCATCTGCCGGGCCTATGCGGAAACCCTCAGAAAGCTTAGGGTCAGGCTTGACCACCAGGCCTTCTTTCAGGGTGTCCTTCGCTAGGGCTGAGAAATATTCGTACAGTTCCTGCTCTTGCTCCGGCGAGAGGCGCAGCGTAGCCCCATGCCCATCCTGCTGCCACTGCTCGATCAGGGATTGTATGATGTTCTTGAGAAAATCTTTATCCCCGAAGGCATCCGCTGTGGGGGGGTCGGTTGCTTTGGCCGTGACGAGGGTGGTGATGCGCTGCTGCAGGGCTTCTACCGTTTGTTCTGCCGACAGCTTAAGCTCAGAGGTGACGTTGCGTTTTAGCTCTTCGGCCTCCTGCTCGGCTTGTTGGCGGATTTCCTCCGCCCGGCGCTCAGCTTTTGATACGATGTCCGCAGCTTTTTGCTCCGCGTCGTTGATGAGGCTGTTGGCAACCTCTTGCCCTTTATCTACGCCCTCTTGTTGAATCTTTTCAAGTAAGGACTGAAGCTTTTGTTCCATATTTTATTGTCTTATCACCGGCCTACTTTTCCAGTACGGCGGCCTTGTTGTATTCGTAATTCATGCGGGCGATGTGCTCGATGGAGATTTCCTGTGGGCATTCCACCTCGCAGGCGCCGGTATTGGTGCAGTGCCCAAAGCCTTCTGCCTCCATCTGCGTCACCATTTTTTCGGCTCGCTCAGCAGATTCCGGCTGCCCCTGCGGTAGCATGGCCAGATGGCTCACCTTCGCCCCGGTAAACAGGGCAGCAGAAGCATTCTTGCAAGTCGCCACACAAGCTCCGCAACCAATGCAGGCAGCGGCATCAAAGGCATCTTCTGCGGTTTGGTGGCCGATCGGGATGGCGTTGGCCTCGGGGGCATCCCCCGTCCTTGTCGATATATAACCCCCGGCTTGGATGATGCGGTCAAAGGCAGAGCGGTCGACGCGCAAGTCCTTGACCACCGGGAAGGCTTTCGCCCGGAAGGGCTCCACATAGATAGTGTCGCCATCTTTAAAATGCCGCATGTGCAGCTGACAGGTGGTCATAGCCGACAACGGGCCGTGCGCCCGGCCGTTGATAAACAGCCCGCACTGCCCGCAGATACCCTCTCTGCAGTCGTGGTCAAATTCTACAGGGGTATCACCGGAGCGGATCAGTTCTTCATTCAATACATCAAGCATTTCAAGGAAGGACATTTCCGGGTTGACCTCCGGGAGTTCGTAGTCCACCATGCGCCCTTTGGTTTGCGCATTTTCCTGCCGCCATATTTTGAGGTGTATTCTCATTTGTAACTTCTTACGCTAGGTTGTACAGTTTCAAATTCCAGGTCTTCGCGGTGGAGTACCGGTTCCTGATTGGTACCGGGGTATGCCCACACGGAAACAAACTGGTAGGCCTCGTCGCGCCGCTGCGCTTCCCCTTCCGGAGTTTGATACTCCTCGCGGAAGTGCGCCCCGCAGGATTCCTCCCGGGTCAGGGCGTCGTAGCACATCAGCTCGGCCAATTCCAGGTAATCGGCAACGCGGCCGGCTTTTTCCAGCTCGGTGTTCACGTGCTCGGCTGCACCGGGCACGCGCAGGTTTTGCCAGAAGTCGGCCCGCATCGCCTGGATTTGCTCGATGGCAGTTTCCAGGCCTTCCTGGGTCCGGAGTACGCCGCACTTGTCGTAGAGCAATGCCCCCAGTTCTTTGTGGTAATCAGTAGCAGTCCGGTTGCCCTTGATGTTAAGGAGGCGCTGCAACTGCTCGCGCACCTGTTGTTCCGCTTCTGCAAACGCCGGGTCATCCGTGCTGATTTTACCGGCCCGCAGTTCATCTGCCAGGTAATTACCAATGGTGTAAGGTAGAATGAAGTAGCCGTCTACGCAAGCCTGCAACAAAGAATTGGCCCCAAGGCGGTTGGCCCCGTGATCGGAAAAGTTGCATTCGCCAATGGCATACAGGCCCGGGATGGTCGTCATCAGTTCGTAATCCACCCAAAGCCCGCCCATAGAAAAGTGAGCCGCCGGGGATATCATCATCGGGCGTTTGTACGCATTGTAGCCGGTAATTTTCTCATACATTCGGAAGAGGTTGCCGTAGCGCTCCCGGATGGTATCCTCTCCATATTCCTGAATGGCGTGGGCGAAGTCGAGGTAAACCGCATTGCGCTGCGGGCCTACCCCGTAGCCGGCGTCGATGCGCTCCTTAGCTGCCCGGGACGCAATATCCCGTGGTGCCAGGTTGCCGAAGGCGGGGTAGCGGCGCTCAAGGTAATAATCGCGCTCCTCCTCCGGGATGTCGCCCGGTTCGCGGGGGTCATTAGCTTGCTTAGGCACCCAAATGCGGCCATCGTTGCGCAGTGACTCTGACATCAGTGTCAGCTTGGATTGGTAACTGCCCGACTGTGGCAGGCAGGTGGGGTGGATCTGCGTCCAGCTTGCGGAAGCAAAGCCCGCTCCTTTTTTATGGGCCCGCCAAATGGCAGAGCCGTTGCAGCCCATAGCCAGGGTGGAGAGGTAATAAATTTTGCCGTAACCGCCGGTAGCCAGTACTACCGCATGGGCGGCGTGGCGCTCAATCTCACCGGTGTCTAAGTTGCGTGCAATAATGCCGCGCGCTTTGCCGTCGATAAGTACGAGCTCCAGCATTTCGTGTCGGGAGAACATTTGGATATTGCCTTCGGCTACCTGCCGGGTAAGGGCAGAATAAGCACCGAGCAGCAATTGCTGGCCGGTTTGGCCCCGGGCGTAAAAGGTGCGCCTGACCTGCACGCCGCCAAAGGAACGGTTGGCCAGGTAGCCGCCGTACTCCCGGGCGAAGGGCACGCCCTGTGCTACTGCCTGATCAATGAGATTGGCGGAGCACTCGGCCAGGCGGTAGACGTTGGCCTCCCGAGCCCGGAAGTCGCCACCCTTAAGCGTGTCGTAAAACATGCGGAAGGCACTGTCGCCGTCGTTCTGATAGTTCTTGGAGGCATTCACGCCCCCCTGTGCCGCTACGGAGTGGGCCCGCCGCGGGCTGTCCTGAAAACAAAAGGACTTCACTTTATAGCCCATCTCGGCAAAGGAGGCGGCGGCAGAACTGCCGGCCAGGCCAGTGCCGACGACGATGATGTCCAGTTTCTTTTTATTGTTGGGGCTCACCAGGCGGCAGGTCGCTTTGTAGCGGTTCCACTTTTCCTGCAGGGAGCCCTCCGGTATCTTAGTGTCTAATTTCATGGAAGGGGCTGGTTTTGAGTTAGGTACATGTAAATGGGAATAATGGTAAAGCCGGCTGTGATCAGAAACGTGTAGCCCCAGCCTGCCCATTTGATCCAACGGTTATACTTGCTGTGGTACAGCCCCAGTGTCTGAAATGCACTGTGAAAACCATGTAGCAAGTGGAAGCCCAGCACCAGCATGGAGGCCACGTAAAGCAGTACGTACCACCATTGTTGGAAGGCGACCGCTACGATGGTATACAGGTCTTTCTGGCCCTCGGCATCCAACGGCATTTCGGTAAATTTGTACTGGTACCAGAAATCCCGCATATGGATGATGATGAAAGCTAGCAGCAGCGCGCCTAATACGCCCATATTGCGGGCATACCAGGGCGAGACGCTATCGCGCTTGTCGTAAGCGTAACCCTGCGCGCCCCGAGCCTGCCGGGCTTTGAGAGTCAGGATCAACGCATAGACTGCATGCGCGATAATACTGGCATACAGGGCATAGGAGACAATCTTGATAAAGAGGTTGTGCGACAGCACCTCAGAATAGAGGTTGTATTGCACGCGTGCCTGTTCAGCAGGGAGCATCAATTGTAAATTGCCGGCGAGGTGGATCACTAAAAACAGGCACAGGAACAGCCCGGTAAAGGCCATAAGGTTTTTGCGCACGACGCTGTCCCTCAGGAATAGGCTTCGGCTCATATTTTTTATTCGTTTTGCGATCTAGGAACGGAGAACAGTTTATTCTCTGTATTTCCTGGTGATAAAACTAGTGGCCCTTTAAAAAAGCAAAGGTGACGAATGTCATTCCAGGGGGGTGAGAGTTGTCAAAAAGCCACTGCCCGGCAGCGAGAGCAGCAATTCCATTCTGAACAAGAAGCCACACTACGCCTTAATAAAGAAAAATACTTCGCATTGAGCCAGTTACGCACCACCAACGACCGTGCCATGTGCATCACGCGCCGCAAGTACGGCCGGGGGTTTCAGTACTTTGATGAGTATGGGGCGCAGATCACTTCCAAAAAAGTGCTTCGGCGTTTCCGCCAGCTCGTTATCCCGCCGATGTGGTCGGAGGTGAAGGTATGCAAGTGGCCCGATGGCCATATTCAGGCAACCGGCAGGGACCCCAAAGGCCGTAAGCAGTACATCTACCACAGCGCTTGGGAACAACAGCGGCAACGGGAAAAGTTCAACCGCATGAGCGCCTTCGGGCAGGCCCTCCCTGGCCTGCGGCGCAGGTGCCAAAAGCTGGTTTCTGATAACGCAACCTGGAGCCGGGAAAAGGTGCTCGGCCTCATGCTGCTTATTCTCGATGAAACGGGTATCCGCATTGGCAACCAGGAATATGCAGAACGCAATGACACCTATGGCCTTTCTACGCTGCGCCGCAGGCACCTGACGATGGCCCGCAATGGGGTCCGCTTTGAGTACCAGGGCAAATCCGGCAAGCAGCGGCGGGTAGCCGTGGAAGAGGCAAGGCTGGCTAAACATATCCGGGAGGCGGCAGAGTTGCCAGGGTACGAGATTTTCCGATACCGGAATGGCTCCCGCAAATGGGAGAACGTCGACAGCGAGGAGGTCAATGCGTTTATACAGGCGCAAATGGGCGAGGGCTTTTCCAGCAAGGACTTCCGGACCTGGGTGGCCAGCCGGCTGGCCGTCGCTTATTTCCCGGAGGCGCAGGCGCGGAAGGAAAAACGGCCCCGCCAAAAACTGGTTAATATCCTGTTGCGCCTGGTAGCTAAAGAACTGGGCAATACGCCAAATGTATGCCGGACGCACTATGTACACCCGGCCGTGCTGCAGGCTGTGGAGGGGGGCAAGATGCCTGCATTGAATGGCGTTCCGGATGCTCAGGAACCCCATGCCCACTCCCGGGCGGAGCGGCTGTTGCTCGACTTGATCTGAAGCGCTTTCCACTCTAAAAAAGGGGGTATTTCTGCCGTTCCGCCTGAAAACCTGCCAGAAAATAAAAATGGCATTGATTGTTATTATATTCGGGCATGAGAAAGACGTATGGCAATACTTGGTGGGGGCAGCAGTGGCTCAATGCGCTTAATAATATTGACTTCTCCAATCGCTTGCCCAGAGGGCGTACGTACGCCAATAAAGGGGCGGTGCAGGAAGTGGAGATCTCAGGCAACAGTATCCGGGCACTCGTGGCGGGGTCTCGCCCCCGGCCCTACGTAGTAGAATTTACAGTGCCCAGGTTCAGAGCTGCCGAAAAAGCACGGATCATTGAGCTCATCGCGGACAACGCTTTATTCCTTTCCCAACTGCTCAACCGGGAACTGCCACCCGCCCTGCATGAGGCTTGCCTGGAGGAGGGTATCGAAATATTTCCCGCTAGCTGGGGGGACATACAGGGGCATTGCAGTTGCCCTGACTGGGCAGTGCCATGCAAGCATATGGCCGCAGTGCTCTACCTGGTTGCCAATGAAATTGATAAAAACCCGTTTTTGGTTTTTGACCTGCACGGCTTCGACCTGCTCAGGGGGCTGGAGGGCATTGGCTACGAAATAGCCGGGGAGCGGGATATCTACATTACCCAATTTCCGGCGCTCATCCGCAAAGGGCCACTCGCCCTGCCTTCCTTTGAGTGGAGCGGTAGCTTTTTTGAGGGCCTGGATTTTTCGGAGCTGCCCACCTTGCGGGAGGATTTGCTGCAATTGCTTTCCCCACAACCGGTTTTTTATCCGGCTGGCGATTTCAAGAAACTGCTGGACAGAGCCTACCGGGAGAGCAGCAAGCTGGGCCGGGGGGCTGATACCGAGCCGGCGGAGCGGCATCAACTTGCTCTGGAGCGCATTGAAAGGGTGCAGTTGCGCCTGGACGAAGCGGGGGGCTTTTTGGAAGCGAAGTTCTATGACTCGGGGCAGGCGCTGCTCTTCCATTTTCAGGAAATGGCGGCCTTGTGTGATTGGTTAGCCCCCGTGCCTACGGCGGCTATACCGCATTTTTCCAGTCCTTTCCGGGGGTTGCTGCTGAGTTTCCGGCTGGCGGTCAAACTGGTGGTCAACAGCGCCTCCGTGCCTGAGCTGCTGGCTTATGGCGATGGCAGCTACCGGGTGCGGTGGTTGCCGGCTTACCTGAATGCAAGGGTTTGGGAATTAGCCGAGACCGTGGAAACCCTGACGCCCTACGGTTTGCTGGCTTATCAGATCGAAGAGGCCGAATACTATCCCACTGAAGCCGACGACTTCCCCGCTTTGCTATCCTTGTTTATCAGCCACTACTTTAGGGGCGTGCGCCATCGAAGCCTGCCATTCTGGGAGCAACCAGTGCTTCGGCTCTTCTTCAGAGGTGAACGCCTGCGGTTCGATGCGTTTGAGGAGCAACAACATCCCGAGGCGATACAGCTTTGGATTAGCCGTTTTTTTCTTGCGGAAAAAGAACACGTTCCTGTATTGAAAGTCAGTGAAGCCCAAGCCGGCTTTCAGGTAGAAATTGCTGTGGAGGACCGCCGTCAGCCTTTTTCACCCCTTGTGATGTTGGAGGATGTTTTACAACAGGAGGCGTATCAAAGCATCCGCTTGCCCGTACTGCGCAACCTGGCTATGCTGACCCATCACTTTCCGGCGCTAAGCCATCTGGTGGCTTCCGGCGGGCAGGAGGAACTGTACTTTGACCACGAATCCTTTGTCGATGTCTTTTTTGACGCGCTGCCCAAAATCCGGTTGTTCGGTATAAAGGTATTATTGCCCAAAGCATTGCAAAAGCTGCTGCGGCCGCAGTTGTCTATGGCATTGGAGGGTGCCGAGGATGGCAAGGTAAGCCTAAGCTCCTTTGTTAGCCTGGACCGGCTCCTTCAATTCAAATGGCAGGTTGCTCTGGGGGAGCAGTTGGTTGATCCTGCTGATTTTTTGGAAAAGGCAAAAGCGCTGAAGGGCATCGTCAAGCTGCAGGACCAATACGTTTACTTTGAAGAAAAGGCGCTGCAAAAATTGAAGGAAAAGCTGGAAGCCCCTCCCTCCGTAAAACCCCAGGAATTACTGCAAACAGCCCTGACGGAGGAGTATGAAGGGGCTCCTGTAAAGTTGGATAAAAAAGCCCGGCAGCTCCTTCAGCGTCTCTTGAGCCGGGAGGGCACTGAGCTGCCCGAGGGTTTGCAAGCTGAGCTGCGGCCCTACCAGGTGCGCGGTTTCGAATGGCTTTACAAGAACGCCCGCCTCGGCTTTGGCAGCCTTATTGCCGATGATATGGGGTTGGGTAAGACCTTGCAAGTCATCGCCACCCTGCTTAAGCTCAAGGAGGACGGCACCCTAGGTCCACAAAAGGCACTGGCAGTGCTCCCCACTACATTACTGACCAACTGGGAGAAAGAGATACAGCGCTTTGCGCCGGCCCTGGAAACAGCGATCTACCACGGGCCCAACCGTAAGCTAGCCGATACGGCAACCGCAGATGTGGTGCTGACCACCTATGGTATTGCCCGCAGCGAGGTGATAGTACTCAAAAAACAACCCTGGCTGTGCCTGATACTCGATGAGTCCCAAAATATCAAAAACCCGGCTGCGGGGCAGGCCAAAGCCATTAAGAAGCTGCCAGCGCCGGTGCGGATCGCCATGAGCGGTACGCCCGTAGAAAACCGGCTCAGCGAGTACTGGAGCGTATTTGATTTTATCAACCGCGGCTATCTGGGTAACTTGAAACAGTTCAAAAAAGAGTATGCCAAACCCATCGAAGTAGACCGCAATCAGCAGCAGGTAGCGCGTTTCCGCCAAATCACGGCGCCCTTCATTCTGCGGCGCCTCAAAACTGACCGCGCTATTATCAAAGACCTCCCGGAAAAAATAGAGCAAGACCAGTACTGCCAGCTAACGCCCGACCAGGCAGCGCTCTACCAAAGTGTGCTCGACAACACCCTGGATACGATTGAGCAAGCTGATGGCATCAAACGCCGCGGGCTGATTCTAAAGCTGATCACTGCGCTCAAACAAGTATGCAACCATCCCCGGCAATTCCTGAAAAAAGGAAAATCAGACCCATCCCTGTCCGGGAAAAGCCAGCAGCTGCTGCAACTGCTGCCTTCCATCCTTGATAATGGCGAGAAAGCACTCGTATTTACACAGTACCGGGCGATGGGCGATTTGATGGCCAAAATGATAGAGGAGGCCTTCGGCATCGAGGTGCCCTTTCTGCACGGCGGCTGCAGCCGGAAGCAGCGGGATACTATGGTAGACGATTTTCAGTCCGGCCGGTCAACGCACATCATGTTGTTGTCCCTCAAAGCCGGAGGGACTGGCCTTAACCTGACGGCAGCCAGCAACGTCATCCACTACGACCTGTGGTGGAACCCTGCAGTAGAGGCACAGGCTACGGACCGCGCCTACCGAATTGGGCAGGAACGCAATGTGCTTGTCCACCGCTTCATTACAGAAGCGACATTCGAAGAGAAAATCGATCAGCTGCTGAAAAGCAAGAAAGAGCTGGCTGACCTCACCGTAGGCACCGGAGAAAAGTGGATAGGCGAGTTGTCTGATAAGGAATTGAGGAGCCTGGTAGCTTTGGAAAAATAATGATGGGCATAATGAGCATAGCCAGCCAGCTGCCCGCTAAACATACCACCATCATTATTGATGTTGGAGTTCAGGTCGAGGTAGTAGCGGTAGGCACGCCGGGTAATGGCGTACATCCCCACCCTGGCTGTTTCAGCTGCTGCATAGTGTAAAGGAGCAGGCAGGGCGTGAATGTTCTCGCCCAGCAGGGTGTCGCCGTAGGCAAAAATCCAGGAGCCGTTGATATTAAATAGGGTGTCATTACGGTAGAATTTGAACAAGTAGAAATTGGTCGTCTCCTGTGGCTCTTTCCCATAGATAAGGGCCTCGTAGAAGCGGCCTTCCTCTTCGGAGTCGGCTTTTTCTGCCAGGTCTTCCCGCACATTGAGGCTGTCCAGCGGTGGGATATACTGCATCTCTTCCTCGGCGGTGTAGTGCTGCGCCTTTACAGTGACATGGAGGGTGTAGGCTATGCCGGGTTGCCCCGTAAATGGAGTAACGGGCGTGTAGTACCCTGGGGCCGTCTCCTCGTATGCCCATTCTGTGTCGGCTGCATCAACTACACTGACCGCTGCCTCAGAGACATGGGGCGTTGGTTGCTCGTTGGCAACCGGGATGGTCTGCGTAAGCTGCACAAATTGCCGGCCGGGTCGGTTGGTGACCAGCCCTTCGATGACGAGCACAGGCGCTGCTTGCTCAATGTCCAGCTCTATGGTCTCTTCGCAGCTTAGCAAAGCCAGCGCGGCGAACAGGGAAAGGAATAGCTTTTTCATGGTTAAGTTGTTTTCGGATGGTTTCAAGTTGATTCGCAAAATAACTTCCAGGATGAAATTTGGCAAATGCAGCCCGAAGGGTGAAATCCCAACACAGTCTAAAGGGGTTAGAGCAGCACTTTTAAATAGCGGCGACCTCCGAAAACTGAACAGGAAAAATTTAGTGCTACCCCACCACCCGTTCACCAAATCGTGTAGGGCGGTCCGGTGGCAACTGCGGCCAAAAGCCGGTAGGCGGCCCTGCCTGCCAAAAGATGGCCATGCACTGTATTTCCCACCTTGCAAAAAAACCAATCAGGCCTTGCTGGAACGGGAAAAGGGCCCTACATTTGCACTCGCTCCGCAAGAGGGGCGGCTTGTTTTGAGGCGTTAAAAAAGATGCGGGTTTGATTTGGATAATTCAAAAACCCGGTTTATCTTTGCACTCGCTTTGAAAGCAGAGCGGCAGATTGATAGGGCGAAGTTTTTCTGAACAAGACGCGCACGCGTTTTTTCCGGGAGAAAAAAGCTTCAAAAAATTTGCAGGTAACAAAAAGCGGCGTATCTTTGCAGTCCGCCTTTAAAAACAAGGCTGGGCAGCGCATCAGGACGCTGGTTTCAGACGAGAATTCATGGCAGCCGCAGGGCTGCTTAGAAGATAAGCCCTGCGGGGCAGAAAGTTCATTGACACTGTTTTGTTAGAAGGTAA
>CAZNSK010000008.1:0-82780 GCA_964575505.1 uncultured Phaeodactylibacter sp. | reverse complement strand
GCGCACAAAATAACTTCGCCTATTCTAGGTAACTTATTACTGCGCGACCCCTAACGCTCCTTTTTGCTCAATTTTTGTATATATCCCACGAAAAAGCTTCTGGTTTACTGCTATTCCATCAGGTTTTTATAATTTGTAGCCTTTACAGAAGAATCCTCTTTTGCCCGGTTGGCCGGATTGGCCCACCGGGTTTATAAATCCAGACAAAATGGGAATTGATGTAATCCTCGGCCTGCAGTGGGGCGATGAGGGAAAAGGAAAAATTGTTGATTACCTGGCCTCAGACTACGACATAATCGCCCGGTTCCAGGGCGGGCCGAATGCAGGGCATACGCTTAAGTTCGACGGCCAGAAGTTTGTGCTCCACACCATCCCTTCCGGTATCTTCCGCAATGAACAGCAAAACCTTATCGGCAACGGCGTGGTCGTTGATCCCATCACCCTTTCCAAAGAACTGGAAAAGCTGCGGGCAGCGGGCGTGGATTATGCCGGCCGACTACTCATTGCCAAAAAGGCACACCTTATTTTGCCTACGCACCGCCTGTTGGATGCAGCCTCCGAAAATGCCAAAGGCAAGGCAAAGATCGGCTCTACTCTAAAAGGCATCGGCCCAACTTATATGGATAAAACCGGGCGGAATGGGCTAAGGGTAGGCGACATCATCCGGAGCAACTTCGAAGAACGCTATGAGGCTCTTAAACAAAAGCACCTCAGCCTACTCGGCATCTACCCTCCTGTCGATTTTGACCTCGAAGCAGAAGAGGAACGGTGGATGAAGACTTTGGATGAAGTCCGCCAGCTGACCATGGTAGATGGGGAATACTACATCAATAAGGCACTGGATGAAGGCAAGCGGGTGCTAGCCGAAGGAGCGCAAGGCTCCATGCTCGATATCGATTACGGTACTTATCCCTTTGTCACTTCCTCCAACACGATTGCAGCGGGCGTATGCACCGGCCTGGGGGTAGCTCCCCATACAATTAACGAGGTCATTGGCATTACCAAGGCTTACTGCACCCGGGTAGGTTCCGGCCCTTTCCCTACGGAATTACACGACGAAGTGGGCGAGCGACTGCGTGCCGAAGGTGGCGAGTTCGGAGCAACAACCGGGCGGCCCCGCCGCTGTGGGTGGATTGACCTCCCGCAGTTGCGGTACACCATCATGCTGAACGGGGTGACCCAACTCGTTCTGACTAAAATCGATGTGCTCAACGTATTCGAGGAAATTAAGGCCGGGGTCGCCTACCAAATCGAAGGCGTAGAGACCCAAGAGTTGCCCTACGACGTCTGCGACCAGGAAATTCTGCCGGTCTTCGAAGCCCACAAGGGGTGGAACAGCAGCTTGGAAAGTATCCGGTCTTTTGATCAGTTGCCAGAGGCAGCGAGCGACTATATCCGGTACATTGAAGACCAGCTTAATGTTAGTGTCACAATGATTTCTACAGGACCGGAACGAGAAAAACTAATTACTAAAAACTAAGGCAGGCAAGCTGTGCCCCCAAGCCCAATACGAAGTGCTGCTGATGAGTGGATCGAGGCTGAGGCCGTCTAAAATGCCCGGATATTCAAGCCCCGCTCGAGCGCAAAATCCATCCGGTGACACGCAGCAGCCCACTCGTGGCCGGGTGCTTACTTCTTTCCGATGATGATATACTGATAATCAAGGACGGTATCATTCGTCTTGATATTGACGTAGCCCGCTTCGTACATCATCTCCTCCAGCCGGTACAGCGGAAGCCGGATGGCTGAAGGTGGCCCGATATCCGTTCGTTTCCGCTTGAAATCGATAATCATAAGCATACCATTATCCGCCAGGCACTGGTATAGGGTCTTCAGGTAAGCACTTTGGTTCTGGATATACATGAAGGTATTCACGATCATAATGACGTCCGCTTCCCCAGGCTCCAGATTGGGGTGGGTAGGGGAAGCCAGCCTCGTTTCCAGGCGTGCAGCATCGGCCTCATTCATTTCCAGCACCTTTACACTGTCGATATAGTTGAGAAAGCGCTGATCAATATCTATAGCGATCACCTTTTCCGCCCGCTTAGCCAGGCGCTTGGCGAAAAAGCCCGTCCCGGCACCAATATCTGCCACCGTCTTATTCTCCAGGTCTCCCAGCAGCTCCAGGATCATTTCTGGCTTTTGCCATACCATACGGTTGGTATTCTCGTACATCTCTTTCTCCTTGACCTGCGCTCCTTCAGGCGCAGCCTTGGCGGTATCCGATGCCGGGACAGCACTCTCCGCAGCGGTATTTGCAGTGGTATCTGCCACTGTACGATTTCCGTTGCCTCCCGAAGAGGAGGGCTGGCAGGCCCAGGCTAGCATTACCATCAATAGGAAAAACAGCAAGTGATATCGCATAGGTAAATATTTCCACCAAAGTTAGTAAACCTCCTCCGAATAAGCGGTTAAAATGAGCGCCAAGTCTCACTGGCACAGCCTCAGCAAAAAGCGCTCCATTGCTTTGCGCATGGCCCCTCCGGAGCCTTCATAACGGTTGGCAATCACGGAGAAGGCGAGCTTTTTGCCAGATCGGGCGTTTAGGTATCCGGTAAGCGCCCGTACCCGTTCCAGCGTGCCCGTTTTGGCCAGTAATCGCCCTTCCGCTGCCGTACCCCTTAGCACATACTTGAGCGAACCGCTTCGGCCCGCTACCGGCAGAGAGGCTTCAAAAGCCGAAAAGACAGGGGCGGGGCCGATCGCCATTTTTCGCATAAAAGCTGCCAGGAAACGGGCGGGTACCGCATTGCCTTCCGACAACCCGCTGCCATCCTCGAGGTACACCCCTGACCAGTCCAGCCCGCGTTCTTCCCAGTAAGCTTGCATGACCTCCCGCCCGGCGCTCACACTGCCTTGCCCCTGCTTTTCCCAGCCCAGCGTCCGCAGCATCGCCTCACAGTATAAATTCACACTTTTCATATTCGTGCGGTAGACAATAGCTGACAGGGGGGGCGAATAGTGCCGGTGCAGGGTAATGCGTTTGCCATTGGCCCGGCTGAAAAGCCGATCCGGCCCATTGGTGCGGATGCCGATGCCGCTCAATGCCTGGTCCAGCGACTGCGCCAGCAGCAGTGGCGGGTCTGGCAGCGCCCCCTTGATGGTAAAAGCCCCACTGCCCGCCGGTATGCTGCCCCGTACGTAGCGCTCCATTTGGTATGGAGCGCCAAATATATAGGCATTATCACCGGAGCCGGGCGGCCCGGAAACGACTTCGTTGCGGAAGGACAGCCCGGGGACAGCCGGGGAGGTGCCGGTAATGGCCGGCGTTCGGCCCTCTGCTGTCTGCTGAAAGTGCAGCTCGTGCAAGTTTTCGTGCCAGTTGAGCGACCAGGCGCCTGCGGCATAGTAATTGCCCATATCTTCCCATTGCCAGGTACGGATGTAGGCATCAGACCCGAATGCCGAGGCATCTCCAACTACCTTGCCTTTAATTTGCCGGATACCCGCCCGCTGAACGGCTAAGCGAAAATCCCTCAGGGTGGCTTCCGGGCCGGCAGCTTCCTCCAGCAATGGGCTGCCAAGAGTAGGGTCGCCCTGCCCGTACACATACAAATTACCTTCCAGGACGCCATCTGAACGGAGCCGGCCATCGTATTGCAGGGGGGTAGCAAACCGATAGTCTGGCCCGAGCAAAGCCAGGGCGGTACCCGTCGTCAAGACTTTAAGATTGGAAGCAGGCTTAAGGCTCAAGTCGGGCTCTACAGCAGCCACGACTTCCCCCGTTTCCACGTCCATTACGCAGATGCTGATGCTCCCGTGCTTAAGGGCTGGAAAGGCGGCGAGCTCGTCGGCAGCCCGCTGCCACTTGCCTTGCGCCATGGCCGTGGTAGCCGATGAGATCAGGGTCAGCAAGGCAATCGCAATTCTTGTATGCATATCTGATCAGGCTTTTGCGGGTAATACTTTCCCGGCTGCTTTGCCAAAGCCGATCCGCAGGCCGTCTTTTTCGCAATGGCCGTACATCGTGACCGTATCTCCATCTTCAATAAACTTCCGCTCGCTGCCATCGAGCATGGCAATTGGCTTGGAGCCCCTCCAGGTAAGCTCCAGCATAGAGCCGTAGGATGATTCTTCCGGCCCACTAATGGTACCCGAAGCCATAATATCTCCTACATTGAGGTTGCAGCCGTTGACCGTATGGTGCGCCAGTTGCTGTGCCATGCTCCAGTAGAGGTATTTGAAGTTGGAGGTACAAACGATATTTTCAGTGCTGCCCTCAGGCTGAATGCCCATGCTGAGCTGAATGTCGAAGCTGTGCTCACCAGAAGCCTGCAGGTAGGGCAGGGGCGGCGGGGCTTGTTCCGGCCCAGCGGTTCTGAATGGCTCCAGCGCGTCTAGCGTTACGATCCAGGGAGAGATGGTCGAAGCAAAACTCTTGCCAAGGAAGGGCCCAAGCGGGACGTACTCCCACTTTTGGATATCTCTGGCCGACCAATCGTTGAATAGCATCAACCCAAAAATATAATCCTCCGCTTCTTCTACTGCCACCCTGTCGCCAAGCTGCGTAGGCCTGCCCACGACAAACCCCATCTCCAATTCAAAATCCAGCAGCTTGGAAGCTCCAAAAACAGGCTGTTCCGAATCTTTAGGCAACTGTTGGCCCAAGGGTCGGTAGACAGAGGTGCCCGACACAACAATGGAAGAGGCCCGCCCGTGGTAGCCTACCGGCAGGTGCAGCCAATTGGGCATCAGGGCGTTTTCTTTGCCCCGGAACATGGTGCCAATGTTGGTGGCATGCTCTCGGCTGGAATAAAAATCCGTATAGTCGCCCACCTTAACTGGCAGCAGCATTTCTACAGCATCCTGCGGGTGAAGGAAGTAGTCCGCCAACTGGCTGGCATCCCAATCCTCCAGGTCATCGTCCAATATCTCGGAGAGGCGGTCCCGGACTGCGCGTACCTTGGACTTGCCCAATGCCATAAAATCGTTAATGGCCGGTTTTGAAAAAACCTCTAGCGGGACTTGCAGATCGTCGAAAAAACCGTGCTCGGCCAAAACTTGCAAATCGGCTACTTGCGTTCCGATCGCCGTACAAAGCCGCGGAGTAAGGCCCGGCGTCTTGAAAACCCCAAAGGGCAGGTTCTGTATGGGGAAATCGCTGCCGCTGGGTACCGGCACCCAGGATTTGAGTTTAGGGTTGTTCGCTTTGATCATTACAATTTGGTTTTTGGCAAATGTAACAAAAGAACCGCACTATACTCGACGATTGGCCTTGGGTTCCCGGCGCAAGCTCGCCCTTCCTCACCGGCGTTGTTGGCTCTGCGCAGCTATTGCCGCACAATCTTGCTGGTGTAGTTGTAATTACTGCTTTGCAGCTGCAAGTAATACACTCCGGCTGGCAGATACCCCAAATCCAGCATCCCGGCGTTAACCAACTGCTGGCGCAGCAACTGCTGGCCCTGAGGGTGATAGAGTGTTGCCTGCGTATGCCCCCAAGCTTGCGGAAGCTGCACGGTAAGCTGCCCGCCCGTTGGATTAGGAAAGATCAAAGGGCTGCGCCCCGCCACTGCCGTAGTGGCTGTAACCGCCCCCTCCTTAAAGAAGGAGTACGTGTTGCTGTAGGTGCTGCCACAACGGTTCATCGCAACCACGCGCCAGTAGTACAGCCCTGCTTCGAGCTCTGTAGGCAAATTGAGGTAGGGGGTTTCCAGCATCGTAGAAACCACCGTGGTCTGGAAAGTAGAATCCTGGCTTATATCCAACTGAAAAGCCGTAGCGCCTACCGAGGGCGTCCAGCTAAAGGTTTGTGCTCCCTGAAAAACGGGAGAGGCATCATCAGGTTGCAATAAAAGTGGAGCCGCCGGTGATGCCGTAACCTGAAGTGTTAGCTCACAAAAATGGGTGCTTTCCCCATCTCCACCGTACAGGATAAGATCTGTGTCCCCTACAGCAGAAAGGTTGTCAATGGTAAGGGTGACGAAAGTGCCGGGGTCCGCCAATTCGGGCGAAAAGGAAGCCACCGCACCGGCTGGCAAGCCCACCAACCCCAGCGTGACGGGCCCTTGATAACCGGCTCCGATGAAGAGCTCCACCGTGGTTTCGTGCCCGATACAGGCCTCAATGTTGTCGCTGCCAGTGAATACTTCAGCCTTGGGCGGGTAAGTAGTGCAAATATCGAGTGCCCAGTTCTTGAGTTGCCCACCGTCTTGACTGAAGTTGTCAAAAACGATGAGCTGCCATTCTCCGGCGGCCGTCTCGCCGGTCAATTCAGACAATGGCGTGCCTGGCCGAAAGGTGCCGGCGATGGCCGGGCTGTCCCCGCAGGTGGCTTCCAGGTCATAAGGGCTGGCCAGGGCATTGTCTGAAAAATCCAACAGCAAATCGTCGCCCGAGCAGCCAAACGGGATGAGCGGGAAGCCGGGCCGGTCAAACAGCTGCACGACCGTGCCATCCGGCGAGCGCAGGATGGCAGATAAGTCCCCCACATAGGTATGCTCAATATCCAGGTGGCGGATGGCAACGGAAGCCACCGCCCCATCGAGGTCAAGCTGCAAGGCCGAAGAAATGGAGTTCGGCCCGCTGGAAGGGATCTGCGCCGGCACATCTGCGGCTGCAAAACCCGTGCAGCTAATAGCAGAAGTACGAAAGCGCACCGGCTCGGACCACTCGCCCAATCCGCATAAGTTCCGGGCTCTGACGCGGAAGTAATAGGTGGCATAAGGCTCCAGCAGTACCCCTTGATAGGCAGGGTTGCCCAGATTGGACAAGGAGGCCAGCAAATTGGTAAAGGAGGTATCTTCTGCCACTTGTATGTCGTAGCCCGTCGCTTCCGGCTCGGCTGTCCAGGAAAAAGTCGGTGCCAGGGAAATGCCTTCCGAATCTGCGATAGGCCATAGCGGATCCGGCATGGGGGGGGCATCCGTAACCAGGCCAACCGAAGCCTGTTCCGTAACCGCATTCAGCGCATCGCTAGCGGTAACCGAAAAGCTAAGCGCCCCTGAGTTGAGGCCTGTCCCATAAACATCAAGGGTGAGGGTAGCCGTGCTGCCTCCGTAGGGCGTAGCCGGGTTAACCGTATACTCCACCCCAGGCGGCAGGCCCGCCACAGTAATCTCTACCGGGCCCGAAAAGGCCTCAGCAATCTCGATATCAAAATCGACAGTACCCGGCACACAAATGGCGGGTTCGGCAGGCGTAATAAAAATGGCGGCATTACAGCTCGACAGCCACTGCCCGTCCAGGAAGAAGAGGTTGTCCCCGCCCGGTGCCAACCAGTCCTTCAGCCGTGTGGTGGGGGAGCCGCCCCCCTCCCAGGAAGAACGGATCCAGCCAAAGGCATCATACTCATTATTGCTGCAACTGGCGCCGCCCCCGTGCAACTGCCCTACAATACGCCCTTGTTTATTGAAGAGGGGCGCTCCCGAAGACCCAACTTCCGTACTTCCTACACTCCAATCCGGAACGATAAGGTGGTCCCCGTTAGGCACTTCCTGATTTCCATTCCCCCATGCTCCGGCGTAGGTATCAGTGAAGGCAAAAGAGATGCGCTTCTCCGCCCCATCGGGATGGTGTACGCATACGACCGTATCTTCCGGCGGGCTGGCCTCGCGCGACCAGCCGGCAAAGAAAGCTTGAGACGAAGAGGGAATGGGGTCGTCCAACTCAAAAAGCACAAAGTCGGTAGGTTGATACCCTGCGCGGTAGACTGCCCCCGTGTTAAAGTTGTTGAGTGACCCATTGCCCGGATTACTGCTGGCCACCGTGCCGGGCTGCCGGCAGTAACTGTTCCGGTAATTCCAATACACAACTACAGAAGGAGCCTCGCTAGGAGTCACATCGCAGTGGAAAGCAGATAAGAAATAAGGGCGGCAATCATTAGCGGTGGTATTGATCAGGGCGCCTGTACAGAAGGTCTCGCCCCCCGTACCGTAGACCGCAACGGATTGGATAACGTCTTCGTATTGATCCACGATTCCCCAGCCGTCATTTGCTCCACATAGCACATCTAGGTGGCAAGCGCCAGTCGTAACCCCATAAAAATTAAGGAAATCGTGATTTACGCTAGTAAGCCAAAGCCGCAAGTAAGGGCGCTGACTGGGCGGCAGCTCTACTTCCAACACTATTTGCCCTCCCCCTAGAACGGGTGTCCAAAGCTGTTGATGATGCTCATTGTCCTCAGCAGAAAAGGGGCCAAGCACGTCCTGCTGAAGCGGGTCATAAAGCAGCAATTGCCCGCCCGGAGGCATATAAAACTCAGTAAACCCCAGGTTCAGGGAATATGCATCTGCCGAACGCACCCGCAGGCGCCAAAGCCAATTGCCATTCGGGAGGGTTTCCCACTGACCCGAAGTTTCCGGCCGGATATCTACCTCCAGCCGTTGCGCAAACCGCGGGGCACGACCGGGCGCTCGACGGGCGAGCTCCTCTGCCCGCAGGGCAGCATTGTCCTGAGCGGGCAGCTCAAGAACCGGTACTTGGCTCAGGGGGCTGGCACCGGTAGCCGGTACCGGGCGCTGCCCAAATACAAAAATCGGGAAAAGAAAGCAGGTGATATAGAACAGGCGATGGTCCATGCAGAATGATGACTGCTCGTTTTCTACAAAGTAAGTGATCGTACAGGGGTTAGAAGATGCCTGAAGCATCCGGCCCGAACTGGCGTTTTGCGCTTCAAGCTTTGAAAGTCTTGCTAATGCAACAACTAGTGGAGTGTTTCAGAAATGACTAACCGAAGAAACCCAGTAAAACCAGGGCGCCCAAGCGTGAAATACGCTGTGCTATTTCGGACTAGTCGCACTAGGCACTCCCAAGTCCATCCATCAGCAATTTCGAAGGTAATACAAATAAGCAACAAGGGCAATGCTCAAAAAGATTTACGCCCAAGGCCCGACAATTCTCTTTTCCACCTCTTGCCGAATTACTGTCCGCCCAGGAATAAAGCATTCGAGAACAACAGCTTACCCTCTTCCCAAAAGCCCCGGTACAACGGGTTGTCAACCAGGTAAATGACAGCCCCCCTCCCTTTGTTTTCTATACCAAAAACGAGGGTTTGCTGTAGCCGCTCCAAGGCTTTGCTGCCTGCAAACCCGATTGGCTCTGTTTGCTCAGGCAAATAGCCGGCATTCCAGCCTGTTTCCAGCAGCTCGAAAGCGCGGCCGGAAGTCTTCAAGCTGTAGTAAGGCGCGCCTAGCCCAAAGGCCAGCGGATGGGTCTCATCAACTTCAGCGGGAAAAATAGCGCCAGGTACGTGCCTTTCGGCTTCCCGCCGGCTTGCGGAGGCATAAGCGTAGGGAGCCGTTGGGCGCTCGGATAGTTCCCGCTCCTTCCTCGAAATGCCGAAACCCGGCTGCCCCACCAAGGATTGTAGCGCGCTCCCGATAGCAATAAGCCGCCCACCATCATTGATCCAGCTATGGAGTTGCTCCAGGGTGGCTTCGGAAAAATCATACGCCCCCTCTGCCAAAATCAACACATTGTAATCATCCAGGTCTAAGCGGGAAAAGCTGCCGGCTTCAAGTAAAAAGATGGGATACTCCAGCACCTGTTCAAAAAAGTGCCAAATTTGGCCATAACTATTGGCATTGATATCTTCTCCAGACAACAGCGCAGCCTTGGGCGGCTCCAGGTAGGCCATATTGCCAGACCCCAAATCAAAACCTTCGTCGGAAAAACCGGTTTCCAGCATCTTCAGGGGCTGGCCGTGGTTTGCAGCGATTTGTACCACTAATTCGTCAAACTGCTTCAGCTTACGGTTGTCCGCCCGGGTCACAATTAAGGTGCCCCCTTGGTAATCCTGGCCCTCGATACCAAACGCGGCGGCCGCCGACCTGACTTTTACCCCCGACCGCATCAGGGCGGCCAAAAATTGGGCATCGGCCACAGAAGACCAGGAAAACAGATAGGCATATGGGCGCCGCACCGCACTTCGAGGCGGCTCAGGGATAAGAAACCTAGCCTCCGTGGCTATTTTTTCCTTAGTAGCAAATGCCTTCAAGCCATGGGCGTAAGGCAGGGCCCAGGCTGTAATATCGTACGTAAGGGAGTCTTCCAGCGTGGGCTCGGGCTCAAAAAGCACCTGCGCCAGCGTAGACTGTGGCTGATACGCACTGATAACGAGATCGCCTTCCTGCAATCGGACATTGGCTTTTTTGCCCTTCCGGTAATCAAAAGCGTTGAGGCTGCGGGTATTCAATGCCCGCCCGTACTCGATATTGTTCTGCTTCAGGAGATCCGTAAGTGCACGGAGCTTGCCTGCCGGATTGTCCTGGCTGATGACAAAGGAGCGGTAGGTCCCCACGGGGCTCTGTACGGCTCGCTTAAAATAGGCTTCAAACTGCGCCAGTATTTTTTCCCGGGACTGATAGGCCACCTCTATGGTAGAAAGGGCAGTAACGGTGTGATGGGCAATGCGGTCGCTTAGGGTTAGGGTATCCCCGTTTTCCATCAGGATACCCCGCCCGCTGAGGCCGTGCCCGGCCTGCTCATGCGTCATCCCGATTGCTCCGTTAAAGGTGGGGTAGGTATCCCCGTAGCTTGGGTAAAACAGGTCAAAGACTTCCCGGGTATAATAAAGCCAGCCTTGTTCGTCAAACCGCCGGGCGTGATTCTGCCCGATCTCGTACTGAAAGTCCGACTGCCATTCAGAAATATAATCGTGGTAAGGGGCAGCAGCCGGCGCGAAGTAGTAATGGTCATCGGGAAACTGCTCATGGTAATCGACATGGATATGCGGCATCCACCGCTGATAGGCCTTCATGCGGGCTTTGCTTTCTGCCTGTGTCTGCCACGCCCAGTCCCGGTTGAGGTCGAAAAGGTAATGGTTGACACGCCCGCCTGGCCAAGGCTCCTGGTGCTCCAGGGTAGCAGGCTCAGGTGTATTGATGACCGGAGCGACGCTGCGGTACCAGCTTACATAGCGGTCGTAACCATCTGGGTTGAGCGCTGGGTCGAGCAGTACGACCACATCCTCCAGCCAGGCCGCTGATTCCGGATTGTCTTCCCGCGCCAGTTCGTATAAAACCTTCATGCTGCTTTCGGTTGCCCCTGCCTCATTACCGTGTACGCCAAAGCTCAACCACACAATTGCTTTATCAAGCCCTGCCCCATTAGCCATGGTGCCCAGCATTTGGGCACGGTTTAGATTGCGCCGGCGAATGGCTTCCAGTGACTCCAGGTTGGCAGTTGAAGAAATGGACAAAAGCAACAACGGCCGGCCTTCGTAACTCTCGCCGTACTTTTGGAGCTCCACCTTTGGGCTTTGCGCTGCCACGTGCGCCATATAATCAGCCACCCGGTGGTGAGGCGTAAAATGGCTGCCGTGGGGATACCCCAAAAATTCGGAGGGGGAACGCAACTGAGCAAATAAAAAAACAGGCAGGAGCATAACCGTAAGCAGCAATAGGTAGGTGTACTTCATTTGGGCAGTCATTTATAGTTTTGCAGACCAGTACTCAACCGGTGCGCCGGCCCGGATGGCTGGTGGTTTTGCTGACGAAGAAACTTGCTGGTGATTAGGCCAAAGTGGCCTGGCTTTTTGGGTTCGATCCGTTAATAGACGGCTTCCGCAATCTCCCGGATAGTAGCCGAATCGCCCATAGTGTAATAATGCAAGCAGGGCGCGCCAGCTGCTTTCAGCTCCTTGGATTGCTGGATAGACCATTCGATACCAGCCTGCCGGCGCCCTTTGGCATCCTTGGCAGAACGTACGGCATTGACCAGATCATCCGGAAGGTCGATATGGAAGATGCGCGGCAGCGAGCTCAACTGATACTTTTTGGTGATCGGCTTGAGGCCTGGCACAATCGGGACATCAATACCATTAGCCCGGCACTTGTCTACGTACTCGAAGTATTTTTTATTATCGAAAAACATTTGGGTTACGATGTAATCCGCCCCCGCTTCAATTTTGGCCTTGGTGTACTCCATGTCCGAATCCATATTCGGCGACTCAAAATGTTTTTCCGGATAGCCCGCAATGCCGATGCAAAAATCTGATTTGGCACCGTTATCGATATTGGTATCCAGGTACTTCCCCTGGTTCATTTCTGAAATTTGCTTAACCAGGTCGATGGCGTAACTATGGCCGTTGTCCTCCGCAATAAATTTGCCGTCGAATTTACGGGCGTCCCCCCGTAGGGCCAGCACGTTATTGATGTTCAGGAAATTGAGGTCAATCAGGGCGTTCTCCGTGTCCTCCTTGGTAAATCCGCCGCAAATAAGGTGAGGCACCGCATCCACGCCGTAGCGGTGCATAATCGCCGCGCAGATGCCCACGGTACCCGGCCGTTTGCGGATAGCTGTTTTTTCGTAATAGCCACTCGACCGCATTTTGTAAATGAATTCCTCCCGGTGGTAAGTCACATCGATAAATGGGGGTTTGAATTCCATCAGGGGGTCAAGGGTATCAAAGATGGCTTTCATACTGCCGCCCTTGAGCGGAGGAAGCACCTCAAAAGAGATTAGGGTCTGCCCATTGGCCTTTTCGAAATAATCTGTGACTTTCATGCTTGGATTTCTAGTTTGCGCTCTCGCAAAATCATCGCAAAACTAAGCACTGCGCTTATAAAATACTACATATAATTGGCCTTAAGCTGAAAAGTTGCAGGGCTTTGACGCTCAGGGCGGGTATTGCCCGGGCTGCCCGTCCTCGCAGCGCCTCCGTTCGTCGTGTTTTCCAATACTTTGGCCGTGGATTTTTTGAACCCGCCGCTTTTTAAAGCTACTTTTGACTGAACGTTTGGTCAATACAATTAAACACCATGTCCCCACGCAGTAAAAAGCAATTCGAAGCGATGCGGCAGCAGAGCGTGGCAAATATTGCGGATGCTGCCCTGCGGCTATTCGGCGAAAAGGGCTACCACAGCACCTCTATTGCACAGATTGCCCGGGAAGCAGGCGTGTCCAAAGGCTTACTGTACAATTACTTTGAAAGCAAAGAGGCGCTGCTGCACTTCATCATTTTGCATGCCGTGGAGGTCGGAGAGGCTTTGCTGGAACAGTCTTTAGCCGAACAAGACGACCCGCAGGCACAGCTCCGGGCCTTTACCGAAGGGACTTTGGCATTACTACAGGAAGACCCTGTTTTCTGGCGGCTGTTAACGGCTCTGACCTTTCAGCAAGACATTCTGGAAGGGATTATGCCGCAGCTTATGGAAAAACAGGGGGATGCCATGGCAAAAATCATTGCGGTATTCGAAAGATTGGGTGTACCTAACCCGGAAGAAGAAGCTATGTACTACAGCGCCGTTATGGATGGCATTGCGCTTCAATTCGTGCAAATGCCCGACCGCTACCCGCTTGACCGTATGAAAGCAATGGTACTCAACCGGTACCTCAAAACCTAAAAAGCGTAAAAAATACAACCATATGAAACGCATACTAATGCTGCTATTGCTGCTGCCACTCGCTGGCGGCACCCTGCTGGCAGCCAATGACCCGACTGCCAAAGAAATTGTCCAAAAAGCCGATCAGAAGATGCGGGGCGAGTCCAACATCGCCACCATCAAAATGAGCATTATCCGCCCATCCTGGCAGCGCGATATGACCCTTAAAAGCTGGGCAAAGGGCAATGAATACTCCCTCATCCTGGTCACAGCCCCTGCCCGTGATAAAGGCACCGCTTTTCTCAAGCGAGAGAAGGAAATCTGGAACTGGCAGCCGACCATAGACCGTACCATCAAGATGCCCCCTTCCATGATGATGCAATCCTGGATGGGCTCTGATTTCACGAATGATGATCTGGTAAGGGAATCGAGCATCGTTACGGACTACGAACATGAACTGCTGGGCACGGAGACCTTAGAAGGCCGGGCCTGCTACAAAATCAAGTTGACGCCCAAACCCGATGCGCCGGTCGTATGGGGAGAGATTATCAGCTGGATCAGCAAGGAAGAGTACCTGCAGCTAAAGAGCGAGTTTTACGATGAAGACGGCTACCTGGTGCAAACCATTTACGGCAAGCAGGTCAAGGAGATGGACGGCCGGGTGATCCCATCCGTGCTGGAAGTGGTACCTGCGGAGGAAGAGGGGCATAAAACCCGCCTGGAATACCTCAGCCTGGACTTTAATGAACCCATTAAGCCTTCGTTTTTCTCTATTCAGAATATGAAGCGCGTTAAATAAGACCGATTATGCTGTTTACAATGGCCTGGCGCAATATCTGGCGCAACCGCAGGCGCACCTTCATCACCGCTGCTTCCATACTTTTTGCTGTATTGTTTGCCTCCTTCATGGACTCGCTGCAGCGCGGGGCCTGGGACCACATGATCAACAACGTTGTGAACTACTACTTCGGCTACGTGCAGGTACATCAGAATGGCTACTGGGAAGAGCAGTCTATTGACAAGGCATTCCCATTGGTTGATTCTCTGGAAGCGGTAGAGGCTGCCCCTGGTGTGGAAGCCGTGCTGCCCCGCCTGGAATCCTTTGCCCTTGCAGCTGCCGGCGAAACCACGGCGGGCGTCATGGTGGCTGGCGTCAAGCCGGAGGCAGAAAACAGGATGACGAATCTGAAGCACCGGCTCGTGGAAGGAGCATACCTTGGCCCGGCTGAAGAAGCTGCTTTGGTAGCAAGCGGTGTAGCCCAAAAGCTAGGCTTGTCATTGGGCGACACCCTCGTGCTGATCAGTCAGGGCTACCGTGGGGTTAATGCTGCCGGCAAATACCCCATTAAAGGCATTGCAGAATTTGGCTCCCCCGACCTGAACAAGCAGATGGTGTACCTGCCCTTGCCGACGGCGCAATACTTTTACGGGGCGCCCGGCATGGCAACCTCTCTGGCATTAAAACTGGAAGACCAGGAAGACATCCCGGCTGTAATGAGCGCCCTACGGACACAACTGGATACGGGGGTTTACGAGATCATGGATTGGGAAGAGATGCTACCCGACCTGGTACAGGCCCGTGAGCTGGACACCGCTGGCAACGTCATCGTCTATTTTATCCTGTACATGATCATCGCCTTTGGCATATTCGGTACCATTCTGATGATGAGCAAGGAGCGGGAGTACGAATTCGGCGTGCTGATTTCCATCGGCCTGCAGCGGTGGCAGCTGGCCTTATCCGTCTGGATTGAAGTTATTTTGCTCGGGCTTCTGGGGGCAGTAGCAGGGATTGTGCTCAGCATGCCCATCGTGTACTATTTTAAAGTCAACCCTATCCGTTTTAGCGGGGAAATGGCGAGCTCCCTGGAAAAGTTTGGCTTCGAACCCATTTTTCCAGCCACCTTTGACCCGCAGATTTTTCTTACGCAAGCCCTGTATGTATTCATCCTTACCGCTGTGCTAGCCCTCTATCCCATCTTGAAGGTCAGGCGGCTGCAGCCGGTACAGGCAATGCGGGGTTAGTGTCCTTCAACCACTACAATCAATGCATATGATACCAATAATGGCATGGCGGAATGTATGGCGCAGCCCAACGAGAAGCTGGGTGGTCATCGCCGCAATTGCACTTGGAGTCTGGGCCGCTTTGTCCCTAACAGGGTTCGCAACCGGCATGATGAAAAGCTATGTCAACAGCGCCATCGAGAACAGCGTGGGGCACCTCCAAATTCATGCGCCGGCCTTCACGGAAGAATACGACCTTAAATACCAACTGCCCCCGGCATCAGCCATGAGGCCCAAACTGGAACAGGTGCCTCAAATTCAGGCTTTCAGCATGCGCACTGTGGTCAGCGGTATGGCCTCTTCGAGCCAGGGCGCGCGAGGAGTGCTGGTCAAAGGGGTGGAGCCTAGCCAGGAAGCCGCAGTTAGTGCTATTGAGGAAAAGCTGGCCGAAGGTGCGTTTTTCCCGGAAATGCGGGGCAACGCAGTCCTGATCGGGCAGGAGCTGGCCGGCAAACTCAACCTGAAAGTGCGGTCCAAGCTGGTGCTTACCTTTCAGGGGCTGGACCGGGAAATAACGGCGGCGGCTTTCCGGGTCGTTGGCATTTTTGACACCGGCAATGCGCCCTTTGATGGCAGCACCGTTTTTGTGGAGCGCGCAGACCTGAACCGCCTCATCGTACCCCAGCGCGACACCACAACAATACAGGCAGATCTAGCTTATGAAACCGCTATTTTGCTCAGGGATGTCAATCAAGTGGATACGGTCGCAACCCTGTTGGAAGCAGCGCTACCCGCCCAGGAAGTCAAAACCTACCGGGAAGTTTCTCCTGACCTGGAGCTTTATGAATCGCAAATTCAGAATGTCTCCATAATCTACCTCGTCGTTATCCTGCTGGCCCTGGTATTCGGCATCATCAATACCATGCTGATGGCTGTGCTGGAGCGCATCAAAGAGCTTGGCATGCTGATGGCGATCGGCATGAATAAGCTGCGGGTATTCTCCATGATCGTCCTGGAAACCATCCTGCTGGGGTTGGTGGCTACGCCGATTGGGCTATTGCTCGGGTACGGGACCATTGAATACGTCCGTGAGAATGGCATCGATATGTCCGCCTACAGCAAAGGCATGGCCAGCTATGGCTTATCGCAAGTGATTTACTTCGATGTAGAGCCCGGCGTTTATACCCAAATGGCGGCAGGCGTCTTCCTTACCGCTATCCTGGCAGCAATTTACCCGGCGTTCAAAGCCATCCGGTTAAGGCCGGTGGAGGCCCTGCATAGCTTTTAAAAAACACGAACAAAAAACAAAATCATGGCTGTCATCACCACCAAAGGCGTTGAAAAAGTCTACAACCCCGATAAAATCCCGGTCAAAGCCTTGAAAGGCGTCGATCTTGAAATTGAAGCTGGCGAGTTCACGGCGATCGTAGGCCCCTCGGGCTCTGGCAAAACAACTTTGCTGAACATCATCGGTGGGCTGGACCGGCCCACGGCCGGCTATGTGGAGGTCGGTGGGGAGGATATCTCCCAGATGTCGGACAACGCCCTTATCGATTTCCGCAAGCAGCATATCGGATTCGTTTTCCAGGCCTACAACCTTATTCCGGTACTTACCGCCCGGGAAAATGTAGAATTCGTCATGTTGCTGCAAAATCGCTCCAAAACCGAGCGCCACGCCCGGGCCGATGAGCTGCTGAAAGCCGTCGGCCTAGAAGACAAGGTACACAAACGCCCGGCTGAGCTATCGGGCGGGCAGCAGCAGCGGGTGGCTGTAGCCCGGGCCCTGGCCCCAAAGCCTACCTTTATCCTTGCGGATGAGCCAACGGCCAACCTCGATTCTGAATCTACGGCCAACCTGCTGGATATCATGGCGCGCCTCAACCAGGAAGAAGGCGTGACTTTCGTCTTCTCTACTCACGATCAGCGGGTGATTGACCGGGCCCGGCGGGTTGTCACCCTGGTAGATGGGAAAGTCGACGAGGACCTGCGCCGATAACTCAAAAGTTTCTACACCATGAAACGTTTACTGCTACTGATTGCACTGGGGGTCAGCCTGGCTCAGCTACAGGCGCAGGAAGCTTCCCGCAACTGGACCGTCAACGGCTATGTGAAAAACATGCAGACCTTGTTGTTTTTCAATGAGGCTTACCCCAACTTGTCACAGGGCCGGTTGGTCGATACCTTTTTTCAGGACAACCTCATCCACAACCGGCTCAACTTCCGTTGGTACCCCGACGACAACTGGACCGTCCGGGCGGACCTCCGCACCCGGGTATTCTACGGCAGCTTCGTGCAGGCCACACCCGGCTATGGGGATCTGGTAGATGATGTCAATAATGATTTTTTTGACCTCTCCCATGTGATTCTCAATGAGAAGGCCTGGGTGATGCATACGATGCTCGACCGCTTCTACCTGGAATATGTCAATGACCGGCTCGAAATCCGGCTCGGCCGGCAGCGGGTCAACTGGGGCATCAGCACCGTGTGGAACCCCAACGATATCTTCAACGCCTTCGCATTTACCGACTTCGACTACGAGGAGCGGCCCGGGAGCGATGCCTTGCGCGTGAAGTACTACACCGGCTTCGCTTCCAGTGTGGAGGTCGCAGTGGGGGCGTTTGACGACTTTGAGGAGGCTACCTTCGCCGGGCTTTGGAAGTTTAATCAATGGGCTTACGATTTCCAGGTGTTGGCGGGGTATACCCGGGGCGACCTGGCGCTGGGCGGCGGTTGGGCCGGCAACATTTCGGATGCAGGGCTGAAGGGGGAATTTACCTATTTTCTGCCGGTAGACGATCAAAGCGCCGACCCTTCTTTTTCGGCTACCCTGGGTCTGGACTATTCCTTTTCCAATTCGCTCTACGCCAGCCTCGGTTACCTGTACAATAGCGAAGGGGGCACCCGAAACAGCATTACTGGCCTGTTTGACTTTGAGCTTTCGGCCCGCAATCTGTATCCTTACCGCCACGCGCTATTTGCGCAGGGAAGCTACCCCGTAACGCCATTGTTCAATACGGGCCTGGCGGTGATTTACAGCCCGGTCAGGGCGAATGCGCTTTTCCTCAATCCCAACTTTACTTACTCTATCCGGACCAACTGGGACCTCGACCTGATTGGCCAAATTGCCTTCGACCAGGAAGCGTCAGGCTACCGAAGCCCGCTTCAGGCTGTGTTTTTTCGTTTGAAATGGAGCTTCTAAGGCCAGCCGCACGCCATTTTTTCGAAGGTTGCCGGGGGCTGCATCCTAAAGAACTGTTAAACGGCCGCACAACTGCTCTGTAAGTGCTTGATGGATTAGAAAAAGCAGTGAAAATTGCGTATTTTTGCAGGATGAGCACAAAAGATATGACTGAACAAAAAAAGCCCCAAAACGGGGAATACGGTGCCTCGAATATTACGGCACTCGAAGGGTTAGAGGCGGTGCGCAAACGCCCAGGCATGTACATCGGAAACACAGATACAAAAGGGCTTCACCACTTGGTCTGGGAGGTTATCGACAACTCCATTGATGAGCACCTGGCCGGCTACTGCGACCGAATTGAAACCATTATCCACCCTGACAACTCCATCACCGTAAAGGACGATGGCCGGGGCATCCCGGTAGACATGCACTCCAAGTTGAAAAAGTCTGCATTGGAGGTCGTCATGACCGTGCTGCACGCCGGTGGTAAATTCGATAAGGACTCTTACAAAGTATCGGGTGGCTTGCACGGAGTGGGGGTGTCCTGTGTAAATGCCCTGTCTGCGGAACTGCGGGCGGTTGTCAACCGCGACGGCAAGGTCTATGAGCAGACTTACCAGAAAGGAAAGCCTCAGGGAGATGTAGCCGCTATTGGAAAAGCCGAAAAGACGGGCACCTTTATTACTTTCAGGCCCGACCCGGATATTTTCGACACGCTGGAATACAGCTACGACATTCTGGCGAACCGCATGCGGGAGTTGTCCTATCTCAACAGCGGCCTGACCCTGACCCTGACCGATGAGCGGCGTACGGACAAAAGTGGCGCCTACCCTACCGAAACCTTCCACTCCGAGGGCGGGCTTAAAGAGTTTGTCAAGAATATCGACAAAGCACGGCATCCTTTGATTGAATCGCCGATTCATGTCACTGGCAAGGAAGACAACGTCGAAGTTGAGGTTGCGCTTCAGTACAACACCTCCTTCACCGAAACGATTTATTCCTACGTTAACAATATCAATACGCGGGAGGGCGGCACCCACGTCAATGGTTTCCGCCGGGCCGTCAATCGCTTGTTCAAGCAGTACGGGGAGGATAACGGGCTGTTCAAAAAGCTTAAGTTCAACATCTCCGGAGAAGACTTCCGGGAAGGGCTGACCGCCGTCGTTTCGGTGAAAGTGCCGGAACCGCAGTTCAAGGGGCAGACCAAAGGGGAGCTGGGCAACTCAGAAGTGACCGGCATTGTATCCCGCTGCGTGGGCGAAGTCCTGGGGCATTACCTGGAAGAGCACCCTCAGGCGGCCAAGAAAATTGTGGACAAGGTCATCCTGGCGGCTACCGCCCGGCACGCGGCCCGTAAGGCACGCGAGATGGTGCAGCGTAAAAACGTGCTGACCGGCAGCGGGCTGCCCGGCAAACTGGCCGATTGCTCCTCCCGCAGCCCGGACGAGTCGGAACTCTTCCTGGTGGAGGGTGATTCGGCAGGGGGGACGGCCAAGCAGGGCCGCGACCGCCGCTTCCAGGCTATTTTGCCGCTTCGGGGTAAAATCCTCAATGTAGAGAAAGCGCTGGAGCATAAAATTTACGAAAACGAGGAAATCAAAAACATGTTCACCGCCCTTGGGGTGTCCATTGAGGAAGCCGACGACGGGGAGCGCAAACTGAACATGGAAAAGCTGCGCTACCACAAAATCATCATCATGTGTGATGCCGACGTGGATGGCAGCCACATTGTGACGCTCATTCTGACTTTCTTCTTCCGCTATATGCGGCCTCTGGTGGAGCATGGCAATATCTACATCGCTACGCCTCCCCTCTACCTGGTAAAAAAGGGCAAGCAATTCCGCTATTGCTGGACGGAGGAGGAGCGTAAAGAAGCCGTTGCGGCTTATGGCAAGAGTGAAAACGACAGCAGCGTAAAGGTACAGCGCTACAAGGGCCTTGGTGAAATGAATGCCGAGCAGCTTTGGGAAACGACTATGGACCCGGATACCCGTATCCTGCAGCAGGTCTCTATTGATGACGCCCAGGTGGCTAATGACATCTTCTCTATGCTAATGGGGGATGAGGTGCCGCCGCGCCGCGCCTTCATCGAAGCGAATGCAAAGTATGCGAATGTGGATGTGTAAGCAAAGTGTAAGGTTGTAAGCTTGGAGTTGGAGCCTTTGAGATTCCGGCGCACGGTGCGCGCCTTCATCGAAGCTAATGCAAAGCATGCTAATGTGGATGTGTAAATAATTAGAGTTCGTGACCAAAAAACCTGGGGAAGAGCAAACGCTGCTGCAAAATGCTTAACGCCTGCCAGTTACTCCCGGGGCTTCCCGCTATTCATCTTTTGCAGCCTATATTCCGCACCTGACGGCGCGGGAGAGCGGTCTTGCGTAGTGTTTACCGATATTATGCCCCTAGCGGGGCAATGATTCTAAGGAGTCCGTGACCAAAAACCGGGGGAAGAACAACGCTACTGCGAAGTGCTAAAATAGCTAAGCCGCTGATAGCCCGCCTCTGCGCGCCTTATCCCTAGCTTCCCCGGTCAAGCAAGGTCGGGATTGGCGCTCAGAAAAAGGCGGGAATGCCATTTGGTTTAGTAGTGTGGCCTGACAATTTCCGGGGCTTCTTTACTATTCATATTAGTAACCCTAGCAATTGTGCCTGAATTACCGCTTGGGACTCTATACAGGCAACCTTTCGGTTATACCAAAAAAATGACTAACTAGAGTGGGTAAAGTCTAAAACCCACAGGCTTCCCAATGAAGAGGACTTCCCGCCAGTATTGGATAGTAGTTTGGTTGATTGGCTTCTGGGTATTTCCGCAGTGCAGCCCAGCCCAAATGTCAAGGGGTGATACTACGGTTGCCCTATGTTTTGAGGCCATTGATCAGCGTGAAGGTATGCCCGAACAGCGGGTGCTCGAGATCCTGGAAGACCACCTGGGGTTTCTGTGGCTGGGTACTCCTCGCGAATTGATTAAATACGATGGCTACAGCTTCCATTCTTACTCCTACACTCCTGAAGCGACACAACTAGCAGGCCCGCAGTTCGACCGCATGCGGGTGTCCATGCTAACCGAAGGCGCATACGGCGACCTCTGGATCGGATCAGGCTTTGAACGGCCCGGCAAGCCGGCAATCCTCCGATTTGACCGGCAAACGGAAAGCTTTATCCCCTACTTATTTGACCCGAAAGACACACTGCCGGTCATTCGATCCGCTATTACCTCTATTCTGGCCGATAGCCAGTACATCTGGGTAAGCACCTTACAGGAAAAATCCCTGATCCGGCTAAAACCGGAACGGAAATATCCGGATGCCGAGTCCGCCCGGGATATTCCCTACGAAATACTGAACGCTGAAAAAGGCCTCCGCCCCGATGATGACATGATCATTCACCTTCATAAAGACCGAAAGGGGCAGCTCTGGCTGGCCGGCAAGAAGGGATTATATCTATGGGAAAAACAAAGGGACACCTTCCTCTACTTTGAATCAAAAGACCTGACCGTTCCTGATATTGACCGCCTTTGCCAAATAGGAAGCATCGCCGAAGGGCCGGATGGTAAGTTGTGGGCCTCTACCTATCGTTGTGGATGCATCCTACGCTTTGATCCTGAAAATCAATCGTATCAGTATTTTCCGATACAGGAGACGCTGGAATTGATTTCGGATGACGAAGGAAAAATCTGGGTGGGCGAATGGCATGGCACCGGTGGATTGGGCTGGCTTGATCCGCAGACAGGTAAGTTGACCAGAATTGATATACAACCGGATGAACTGGAATTCTTCCCTATCCTCCGGGTAAGGGAATTTTTGGAAGATAGTTACGGTATGATGTGGATCGGCAGCATGGAGGGGCCATTGCTGAAATACAATCCACAAAGAGCAGCCTTTCGTTGGCTAAAAGCCGAACCAGCCAACACGAATAGCCTAAGCCACGACTGGGTAACAGATATAGCACAAGATTCGGCAAACAACTATTGGATATCCACCTTCGGCGGGGGGCTTACCAAGTGGAACCCTTCTGATAACCGCTTTACTCATTTTAATACCGGTCCGGAAAGTAGCGTAGATATCGGTTTTGACCATATCATAAACCTCTCTGTAGACCAGGAAGGACAGATATGGTATGGATTCCCTGTTATTTCCCGGCTTGACCCGGTCACTGGATCCGTAAAAAATTACGGTGACCGTGGCGGTACCATCAATACCCTATACACGGATTCAAAAGGCTGGGTATGGGTGGGGCGGTACCGGTCGCTTGGCAAGTACAGGCCGGAGACCGGTGATTCCAAAATTTACGCCGTGGTCAACCCTTCAGAACCTAATTCCCGCAAAGCGGTATCGGGTATCATGGAAGACAGCCGTGGCGATATTTGGGGAGGCATCATAAGCGGGAAGGATGGATTTTTCCGGTTTAATCCCAGCGAAGAACGGTTTGAGTTTTTTGAAGCGCCGGCAGCCACTAATTTCTGTGAAGACAGGAAAGGCAATATATGGGTAAGTACGCTCGATGGCTTATTCAGGGTAGACCCCGAGGACAGCTCTTCCAAACGATACGGCCTCGAAGCTGGCTTGCCACACTATACCGCAAACTGTATTCTGGAGGATGATAACGGCTACCTCTGGGTGGGCACTCAAAATGGCCTGTCTCGCTTTGATCCGGAGAAGGAAACTTTCCGGAACTATTTTACTTCCGATGGCCTGCCTTCTAATAGTTTTTCCAAAGCTTGCCACAAGAACGAAAATGGAGTCTTGTTTTTTGGAGGCACTTTCGGGATTGTTTATTTCCATCCCGACGAAATCAAGGATAACCAGGTTCCGCCAAAGCTGGCTTTTACGCAATTGGAAATCCTAGGGGAACCCGTTGAGGTTAGGGAAGGCTCTCCTCTGAAACAACATATTTCCACGACTAAAAAGATCGAGCTCCAGCATTGGCAAAACGACCTTGCCATTCACTACGCCGCCCTCCACTATAAAAACCCGTCAAAGAACCGCTATCAGGTGATGCTGAGCAACTATAGCGAACAATGGCGGGAGGTGGGCACGCAGCGGTTTGCCAATTATACCAATCTGGATCCGGGGAACTACACTTTTCGGGTAAGGGCGTGCAACAGTGATGGCGTCTGGAACAAAGAAGGTATCGCCCTGTCCATCAGGATACTCCCCCCCTGGTGGGCGACCTGGTGGGCCTATTTACTGTATTTGGTTGTTGCATTTGCTGTTATCTACGCCCTCTACCGCTTCCAGCTCAACCGCCGCCTGGCACTCCTGGAAGCCAAGCGGCTCAAAGAACTGGACCGCTTCAAAACAAAGCTGTACACCAATATCACCCACGAGTTCCGCACACCACTGACGGTGATTCTGGGAGTAGCGAAGGAAGCCATCGTTCAACGCAACGCCCGCCGTCTGCTGCATCTCGTCAACCAGATGCTCGACCTGTCCAGGCTCGAAAGCGGTCATTTGAAGCTGAACCTTGTACAGGCCGATGTCCTTGCTTTTCTAAAATACGTTGCCGAATCCTTCCACTCCCTGGCGGAGCAGAAAGATATCGAGCTTACCTTCCGTGCAGAAACCGAAAAATGGGTCATGGATTACGACCCGGAGTGCCTACAGCAAGTAGTGGGCAACCTGCTTTCCAATGCCGTGAAGTTTACGCCCGAAGGCGGCAGCATAGAGCTCGCAGTGGATACGCATCTGCGCTCGGATGCCACCGGGTGCCTGTCCATTTGTGTACAGGATACCGGCCGTGGTATTCCCGAAGATCAGTTGCCGCACATCTTTGACCGTTTTTACCAGGTAGATGACTCTCCCACCCGGCAGGCGGAGGGCACCGGTATTGGCCTGGCGCTGACAAAAGAGTTGGTGGGGCTGATGGAGGGGAAAATTGAAGTGGCAAGTGCGGTAGGTAAGGGAACAGCCTTTACGGTATGGCTGCCGGTAAGGAAGGAACCCGATACGAGTCAGGGCCCCCTGGCCGGTTATCAAGGGCCGCTAAGCAATCCAGCCGATTGGTGGGAAAAAGATGCCGGAGCAACCGCTGCCCCCTTGTCGTTTAACGCTCAGCACCCCACCATTTTAATCGTTGAAGACAACCGAGACGTAGCCCGCTATCTCACCACCTGCCTTCAGGAGGACTATCAATTGCGTTATGCTGCCAACGGGCAAGAAGGTATCGACATCGCGTTGGAGCACATCCCCGATATTGTCATCAGCGATGTGATGATGCCGGAAAAGGACGGCTTTGAATTATGCAAAGTATTAAAACAAGAGGAGCGCACGAATCACATTCCCATCGTTCTGCTGACGGCCCGCGCGGATATAGCCTCCAAGCTGGAAGGCCTGGAGTACGGGGCGGATGCCTACCTGGTGAAGCCTTTTCAGAGAGAAGAACTGGAGGTACGGCTGCGTAAGCTGCTCGAATTGAGGCAGCGATTGCAGGCCCGTTATAAACAGCCGGATTTCCAGCCCGACCCGGCCGTGCGGAAAGAAGATGCTTTTGTGCTGAAAGTGAAAAATTTCATATTCAATAACCTGGATGACGACACCTTTGGCACCCAGGAGCTGAGCGATGCCCTCCACATCAGCCGCGGCCACCTGCACCGCAAGCTCAAGGCATTGACAGGGAAGTCGGCTTCTCATTTTATCCGGCAGGTGCGGTTGCAGGAAGGGTACAAATTACTAAAAGAAGGACAGCTGAATGTTTCGGAAGTAGCCTTTCGGGTAGGATATAAAGACCCGGGCTATTTTTCCAAGCTCTTCTCCGAAGCCTACGGTAAACCCCCGAGTGAAGTGTAAGCGCCTTTTCAGGGATAGTTCAAATAAGTGTGCCTCACACCCATTATAACTTTGAACTATGTCTATCCCCACTCCTGATCATGTGATAATATTCCAAGGATTGGCAACAATATTCCATACATGCTTACCTCCTTTACGAGCATATTATAGCCAATTATTTTGTGACTTAAAACACATTAACATGAAACCCAGATTTACCCTGTTGTTGATTTTTCTTCTTCCATTAGTCCAGCCTTTATGGGGTCAGAATCTTTTTCGGACTTTAGGGCAGGCGGATTCCACCAGAGCCTACCTGCTTTATGTTCCAGATTCTTATGACGCACAGGAAAGCGTGCCGTTAATCATTGACCTTCACCGCTATGATGGTGAAGACGGCTTTCAAAGGAATTTGTCCAGGCTGCGGGAACAGGCTTCCGAGCTAGGGTTCCTCGTTGCCTACCCTCAGGGGGCTACGGTCGACGGTAGTATGTTGGATACTGCGGTAGATGAATTGCCGGATCAGGGCTTCGGCTGGAATGTCGGTGGGCAACTATCCAGCAATGACGATGTAGGCTTTATAAGTTCGCTGATTGACCATGTGGCTACAGATTTCGAGATAGACTTGTCTCGGGTGTACGTTTCCGGGCTGGGCATGGGTGGCCAAATGGCCTACTACCTGGCCTGCGAGCTCTCGGGCCGGATTGCGGCGGTAGCTTCAGTTGGAGGGCCTCTTCCGGATGGTGGGCTGGCTTTTTCCTGTGAGCCCGGGCGGCCAATCCCTGTCTTACACCTCCATGGAACGGAAGATCCTGTTGCCCCCTACAATGGTAATGCCGCCGCCCTGGGAGCAGAAGGAACCGTCAATTTCTGGCTGGATATAAACGGATGCTCGGACGATTTTTCTGCAGAAACATTCGAAGACCTCAACACTAATGATGGCTCCACCGCTTCCCTCAAAACTTATGCAGATTGCGAGGAAGAAGCCACAGTGCGCTTTTATACAATTGACGGTGGAGGGCATACCTGGCCGGGCGGTAATGGTGGTGGTATTTTGCAGCCTGGGTATCTGGGCGATATAAACAGGGATATAAACGCGGCCGCCGAGATCTGGGAATTCTTTCAGGAACATACCCACCCCAGCCCGGAACCAGCAAACGAATTAGAGGGCTATGGATATGAGAAGTGGACGATGGAATACGTACAACAGGACGATGGAGCGCGCAGGGCGATTGTTTTCATTCCGAAAGCATACACCAACGATCCGGCTACCCCCTGGCCATTGGTGCTCAACCTGCATGGGCAAGGTAGCAATGGTAGCGAGCAATTGGCCGTAACGGGTATGAATGCAGTGGCGGATACCGCCCATTTTCTCGTAGCATATCCCTATGGCAGCCCCGACCCGAGCGGAGAAGAAGGTGCTTTTGCCTGGGCTGTCGGCCCCGGGGATATCTCTTTTCTGGAAGGGTTAATTGATAAATGCATTGAAGATTATACCGTAAGCCCTAATCATATCTATTCAACGGGGCTATCAGGAGGTGGAATAATGAGCTATATCTTTGCCTGCGAAAGCCCCGGGCGGCTCGCTGCCATAGCCTCCGTTACCGGGACACCACCCTTGGAACTCGCGGCGGGAACCTGGGATTGCCAGCCAGAACCGGCCATTCCACTGCTCCATATGCACGGCACTGAGGATGAGATTGTCCCCTTTGACGGAGGAACTGGCATATTGGGCATTGAGTTCCCTCCTATCTGGGATGTTATTACCAACTGGCTAGCTAATAACAGCTGCGCCTCAAGCGCTACGATTACTGACCTAGAGGACATAGCGCCCAGTGATAATACGACCATCATCCTCCGGCAATATACAGACTGCGACACCTACCTCGGTGCTGATGGTATGGAGCGGCCAATTGAAGTATGGTTCTACATCATCGAAAATGGCGGTCATGTTTGGCCAGGGGTACCCTTCCCACCAAACCCCTTCGGCAATTCCAATCTGGATATCAACGCCAGCGCCGAAATCTGGAAGTTCTTCAACCGGCATAACCTGGAAACGAATACCGCTACCGGTGATTTGAATGCCTCAGACCTGGGGCTGCGCGCCTACCCCAACCCGGCTGCCGGCTTTATTACATTCGAGTTCGAGCTGCCGGAGGCAGCAAGAGCGACCCTTACCCTGTATACCCCAATCGGGCAAGCCCTGCAGGTATTGACTAACGAAACGCTGCCGGGCGGGCGGCAGCAATTCCGTTGGCGACGGCCCATGGGAATGCCCGCCGGCCTTTACTATTATCAGTTACTAATTGATCAGCAACGTATTGGTGGAACAGTGGTATTAGGCCAATAGTCTTGCCGGGGGATAACCGAGCTGGGCAAGTGTAAAAAGTTTCCAGGTATTGTACGCCCCTTACCCTTCAACAATAACCGCCCGTTCTGGCTTTTCAGCTTTGGAGCGGGCGGTTTTGTTTTTTCTAGAAGAATAGATAATTGGTGCTAAAATTGATGGCTGGCGTAAAACGGAAATCGTTACGCGGCCGGCCCCAGGCCTCCAAGTAACGTCTGCCGTTTACGATGTGATTTAGCCGTGCCGATGCTTGTAGCCGGAATGCCCATTGGTAGCTAACGGCAAAGTAGGTTTTGAAATTGAGCTCCGTACACGGGCGCCGTTCGTATCGGGCTTTATATTGGCTCAGGCCGTAGGTGTCATTCTGAGCAAACAATGAAAAAGTGCATGCCAAGGATGTGAAGCCTAAAAAGTGCCGGAGGTAGTACATGAGCGCGAAGTTTGGGGTTGGCTAAAGTATAACTTTTACAGCTATTTGGGATTTTAAAGAAAAAACCGCATAATCCAACGGAAAATACAAAGCTTCCAGCGTTTTCAAAAACAGATCCACGGATTTTGATGCTGAGGTTTTCCCGGCCAGACCAATCGTCCCGTATGGATCAATTCAGCAATAGCGACATGACTCAAAAAGACGATTATATGATACCTATGCTTTGGGGGTTCGCCCTTTCCCTCCTGTGCTGCCAACCCGCTAATGACGAAACAACTGACCAGGCCACCGGGCTAACGCTCGACCCGGACTTTTCCTTTGACTACCGGCTCGGCGATCCGGATTGGGCCTTCGACCTGCCCAATAAACTGGACGAAATATCCGGGCTGGGCATCTCCGAAGATGGGCAAGAGCTCGTGGCCATTCAAGACGAGGATGGCATCCTCTTCTTTATCAACCCGTACACCGGGGAAGTTATCCGGGAGGCAAAATTCTGGAAGGATGGGGATTATGAAGGAGTGGAGTGGGTCGGCAGTACCATTTACGTCGTCAAAAGCACCGGCACCATTTACGAAGTCATTAACCCTGCCAAAGCCACCCAGCAGGTGGAGAAGTACAATTTTTTCCTCAATGACGACAACGACGTTGAAGGCCTGGCCTATGACAAAGCCAACAACCGCCTGCTATTAGCCTGTAAAGCACAGGCCGGGCACGAAGTAGCGTACCCGCACAAGAAAGGAATTTATGCCTTTGACCTTGCTAAAAAAACCCTGGAAGAACAGCCCGTATATTTCGTAGATGCAGACTCCGTGCGGCACTACCTCGACCAAGCCCCCGCCATTCGCAAACTGGAGAAGCTGGTCGCGTTTTTCGACCCCGATGAAGCTTTTGGGTTCAGCCCCTCCGCCATTGCGATCCATCCTATATCGGGGCATATTTACATTACCTCTTCCGTGGGCAAGATGCTGTTGGTCCTGGATCAGAGCGGGCGCATCCTTCATATCGAAAAGCTCAGCAAAAAAGTGCACCCCCAGCCGGAAGGCCTTTGTTTCGACCCTAAAGGCAGCCTCTACCTGTCTAACGAGGGCAAGGGCGGGTCTCCAAAATTCTACCGCTTCAATTTAAAACCCCGGAATTAGCGCCCCGGCCAAAGAACCTCTGCCCGCTTGAGCCTGTTGTTTCAAAATATATAGCAAACTATATAAGTCAAGGCCAGAAAAGGGGCATTGAGCTTGTTTAAGTGCTGTATTTACCTGATTATTGTGTTGCTTTTCAGCAGCACGAAGGCAAAAAATCTTTCATAACCCAATATTACCCACGGCACCTTATGAGCGTAGTAGAAATGAAAGTCCCTACCATTGGCGAATCGGTTACTGAAGTGACCCTTGCCCAATGGCTTGTAGCGGACGGCGACTATGTCGAACTCGACCAACCTATTTGTGAATTCGAATCTGATAAAGCCACCTTGGAGTTCCCTGCCGAGGCCGCCGGCAAACTCATTCACGTTGCCGCGGAGGAAGACGATTTGGAGATCGGCGCTTTGGTCGCAAAGATAGATACAAGCGTTGCTAAAGAAGATGGGGGCGGCGAAGAGCCAGACTCAGGTGCTTCCGAAGAACAAAAGCCCAAGGAAGAAGCCCCAAAGCAGCAAGAAGAAGCACCGGCTTCTGCCGACAAAGAAAGTGAGGAAAGCTACGCAGCCGGACACCCTTCCCCTGCCGCTTCCAAAATTTTGAAGGAAAACGACATCGACCCTCAATCGGTCAAGGGGACCGGCCGGGATGGCCGCATTACCAAAGAAGATGCCCAAAAGGCTGTGGAGGCTAAAAAGCAGGCCCCTACCCCCAGCCCGGCTCCTGCTTCCAAATCCAAAGAAGAAGGAAAACCACAGGAAGCCCCCCAGAAGCAGGTGGTCTTTTCTTCCTCAGAGCAATTTAGCCGGGAGACCTCTTCCAAAAAGATGAGCCGCATGCGGCGCACCATCGCCAAACGCCTGGTCAGCGCTAAGAATGAGACGGCGATGTTAACGACTTTCAATGAAGTGGACCTCACCGAGGTGATGAAACTGCGGAAAACGTACCAGGAGCAATTCGTGGAAAAATACGGCATCAAGCTCGGGTTCATGTCGCTGTTCGCCAAAGCCTGCGCGAAGGCGCTCATGGAAATGCCGGATGTCAATGCCAAGCTGGATGGCGACAACCTGGTCTACCACGAGTATGCAGATATCTCCATCGCCGTATCTACGCCCAATGGTCTGGTGGTACCGCCTGTGCACAATGTGGAGTCCTTGCCCTTTGCCGAGATCGAGTACAAAATCAAAGACCTGGCCACCAAAGCCCGGGAAGGCACCCTTACCCTGGAAGAAATGCAGGGCGGCACCTTTACCATTACCAATGGCGGCATTTTCGGCTCCTTGTTGAGCACACCCATACTCAACGAGCCACAGTCGGCCATCCTGGGTATGCACGGCATCAAAAACCGGCCAATGGCGATCGACGGGGAAGTCAAGATACGCCCTATGATGTACCTGGCGCTTTCGTACGACCACCGCGTGATCGACGGCAGCACTTCTGTAACCTTCCTGGTTAAAGTCAAGGAATACATCGAAGATCCGGTGAGCATGCTGCTGGACCTCTAATCAAGCGAAGCGCTGGGCATACTGTGCGTTAGCTTGTCGTAAGTAAAAACCTCCGGCTGGCGCTGTGGCCAACGGAGGTTTTTACATCCTGCCCAACCGGGCTAAAACAAAGCCCGCTCAAGACTGTTGGAAACCAAAACGACGATATGGATAAGCTTTGGTCCTATTTCAAGAGCCTTTTCCAGCAAGCTGAGGGCAGCTCTCCTTCCCAGCCGCTTATCCACGAAATGATAGAGCGGAGTGAACAGGAAAAAGAAGATTACCGGTTTTGGAAAGAAACCCTGGTCCTGCGCCGCCTCCTTAATTGGCTCAACGAGCAATACGCTATTTACCGGATCCGGCCTGATGATATAGATGAAGCGCTGGATTTTCTAGATACGCCCTCTTCTAAAGGTTTTGTTATCCACTTCAGCCAAACCGGCTACAGCCAAAGGGACGTGCAGCATTTCTTCGACTACCTGAAAGAGCAGGTGTTGCTACTGCACTATCGGACTCAAATCTCGGACCGCCGCAGCTACCAGCGGTCGAGCTGGGTGGAAACAGTGGAGCGCCATTACCTGAAGCCAGGACTGAGCATACGCGGCAATCAGGCGGAAGACGGGCGCTTTGTACAGCACTTCGGCAATATTATGATTGAATTGGAGCTCCGGGACGACCGGGTTCATAACCTCCGGTTCCGGGCTACCACCTACAATGACAGCCTCTTCAAAGCCCCTACTGAATTCGGAGAATTAATGCAGGGTGTACTAAGCTAACCTGAATTGCAGGGCCGTTTGGCCAGTCCGCATCTCTTTGTCATCAAGTCTATTTATTGATCCAGTTCTTTTTCTCCTGTTCGACGTGCTCCAGCTCAATGTCGACACCATACTTTTCCTTCAGGTGTTTCGCCAGTGCATCAGCAGCGTATACCGACCGGTGCTGCCCGCCCGTGCAGCCGAAGCTGACCATCAGGCTGGTGAAGCTGCGCTCAATGTAGTTCTCCACCGCTTCGTCCACAATACGGAATACATCATTGAGAAAATCTCCCATTTTACTATGATGCTGCAGGAAGTTGATCACCGGTTCATCCCGCCCGGTAAGCTGTTTGTAGGGCTCATACCGGCCTGGGTTGTGCAGGAAACGGCAATCGAAAGTAAACCCGCCGCCATTGCCAGAGGGATCTGTCGGGATACCGCCTTTCTTATAGGAAAAGCTGTGGATGCGCACGGTGAGCAAGCTCTGTTCGCCCTGCCGGGTGTCAAATGGCTCAAAAGTGCCGGAAGCCACAAGCTGCTCAACCGCCCGTTCTAACTCCGGCAGGGGGACTTCAACCTGTTTTTGCCGGAGCAGCGCCCGGACATTGTGAAGCGCAAAGGGGATGCTTTTCAGAAAATGCTCTTTTCGTTCGTACAAGCCGCGCAGGCCATAAGCCCCCAGCACTTGTATGCTGCGCATCAGCACGAACCCATAGTAATACCGCCGGAAAGCCGCCCGGTCTATGGTGGTCAGCTGCGTGGCCTTATCGAGGTAGTGGTCGAGCAATGTTTCCCGGGCTTCTTCCGGGATATCGGCCTTGGCCTGGTAAAGCAAAGAAGCCAAATCGTACTGCAACGCCCCTTTCCGCCCGCCCTGATAATCGATGAAGTAGGGCAAGCCATTGCGCACCATAATATTGCGGGACTGAAAATCACGGTACATGAAATAGCCAGCATCGGCTTTCAGCAAGAAGGCCATCAGGCGCAGCGCATCTTCCTCCAGGCGCTGCTCATCGAAGTCGGCGCCGGACAACCGCAGAAACTGATACTTGAAAGCGTTAAAATCCCAGTGCATAGACTGCTGGTCAAAAGCCATCCGGGGGTAGCACTTTCCATAATCAAGCCCGCGCCCGCCTTCTATTTGCACGCGGGCAAGGTCCTCCACCACCCGCTTGTATATTTTCATCAGGTGGGCAGGGAAAGGGCCTTTTCCCCGCTGCAGCAGGTAACTGTAAAGCGTCGTTGCCCCCAAATCCTCCTGCAGGTAAACGCTGTCATCAAGGCGTTCTACGTAAATTTCAGGCACTGGCAAGCCCTTCGCCCGGAAGTGGCGGGAGAAGTCTACAAAAGCCTCGTTTTGCAAACGGTTTGGGCTATAGGTGCCAATGGCGCTTTTGTTATTGTGCCTCAGCCGGTAGTAAATGCGGGCGGAGCCCGATGGGGCCAAAGGCAACATCAAAGCCGGGCTGACCCCCGCCCATTCTTCGAAGAGTTGCGACAGGTGCTTTTCGAGCATGGAAGTTTTCATGGTGCGAAGTTGCGAAAAAAAGTGGCTCGCTGGTAATGCGCGTTGACCGTACGCCCGTTGAGCCAATGGGGGGACAGCTCCTGCCCCGTACCCGGCAAATGGCCCAGAATCCGCGCATTTCCAAGCCCGGGCCCCATCAAAAGTCACCAAATCCCCCTGAGAAAAATCATCTACTATGCCCTGAAAATCAGGATACATTTGAATAGAACATAAAACCAAAGCATTATGAAAGCATTATGAAAGCCTTATTCCGCACTTTACTGCTCCTTTTAACGGCTCTGCTAATGACTAGTGCAGAGCAACGGGATGTGCGGCCAGCGATGGTCCAATTTGACCGGGCTTTTTTGCCGACATTGGATCATACGCTACAGGTGAATACGCATGATGCGAAGCGGGCGGTTTTTTATTTGGAATTCCGCTGGCGTCGTTTGCGTTCACAGTTAATCCATCAATACCCCGAGGCACAGGAAACGCTGCGGCGTATTGACAACTGGCTGGGCGACGCTTACTACGCCATTGATGCCAACCACCCTTATACGGCAGCCAATCAATTGGAGCATGTCAAATACGAACTCATGGTACTCAGGAGCCACCATGATATCGACTACTACCTGGATGCCCTGTACGATTTCCAGGGCGGGTTGGAGCTTTTGACCGAAGCTGCCGCTGATGAGATGCTGTGCCTGATGGAGTGGGAAGAATTTGAGGCCCTGAGCCGGGAGCTGCGCCTGGAATGGCAGTACATTATGCGCAAGCCTTTTGACCAAGACCTGCATGGGTTTGACCAAAAGCAGGTCAGCAGATTGAAATACGAACAACGAGCAATGGCGGAAGCAATGCACGCTTTCGCAAAAGCCACTAAGCGAGCCGACCGTGCTGAAACAGAAGAGGCCGCCCGAGTGCTTATGCCCCGATTCAAGGAGGTGCTGAGGCTATTCGGCGACTATAATTCTACGCAGACTTACTTCGCTCGCCACCATTTAATTAAATAACCGAAAATCGGCCATTATGAATCCGGACACACCTATTCGGGAAATTATGACCACCGACCTCATTACCGTCGGCCCCGAGCAAAACGTGCAAGCCATTCAGGATTTGTTCCGTGAGAACGACTTCCACCACCTTCCCGTCCTTGATCCTGGCGAGCGACTGATCGGCATTATTAGCAAAGAGGATGTCTTCAAGCTGTCCTACGTATTATCGCTTCAGACGACTGGCAAAACCTACTCTGAAAAAGAGTACCGGAGCTTAAAAGCAGCTGATATTATGACCCGCTATCCCGTTACCCTCGACCCCGACGATACCGTAGGGCTGGCGGCTGATATCTTCCTGGCTAATAAGTTCCATGCCTTGCCTATCGTTGAAGACGAACAGTTGATGGGGCTTGTGACGACGCACGACCTGCTCGCCTACCGGTTTGGAGAACCGATACCGGCCAAGCAGGAACAGGCGTACGAAGAGGAATTTTAAACCAAAAAAATCATTGCAGCCATGACGGATAAAACCACCACCGTTGCTCAAATCATGAGCACCCCCGTAATCACAGTGGGGCCTAATGACACCATGAGCGAAGTGCAGGATATCTTCCGCAAAAACAACATTCATCACATCCCTGTGATGGACGATGGCAAAGTAGTGGGTATCATCAGTAAGTCGGATTACTACCGCTTACTGCACGGCTTTACTTTATTCAAAACCCAAAAAAGTGAGCAGTATAACGATGCGATCATGCGCTCCCTACTCGCGGGTGAAGCTATGACCCGGCAGGTTGCTACGCTGGCTCCCGGGGATTCGCTGGAGATGGCCGTTGGCTTTTTCCGGGAGAACCTATTCCATGCTCTGCCGGTTGTTGATAAGGGCCGCTTGGTAGGTATCCTGACAACATTCGACCTGCTTACCCACGCCTACACAACGCCGTACCTGATGGAAGAGCAATGAAAAAGATAAGGGGCTATAGCTGGGCATAGCCGCCTGGCTCCGCCGCCTGTACAATTTTGCACTGACTAGTTTCTTACGGCCGCTTCTGCATAGCTCAGGAGCGGCTATTTTGGTTAAAACACCCGTGGCTCAAACCCCGGCGCATTCACGATTGCCGCCGAATCACCGGTGGCACGGATGACGAACAAGCCTCGTTTTTCAGCCATATCTTCGCTGTTCTCTTCGGCACGGAGGAAAGCGACCGCACCATATACGTTGTGGTCATGATATTCGGACAGCCAGGTTTTGACCTGTTGCAGCCTTTCGATATGCTGTCGTACATGCTTCGTGCGCAAGGTAGTCTTGACTTCGATGACTACTATTTCTTTGCCGTTGTGGGCAATGATATCGAACTCATAGCTAGTGCCTTTGTAGGTGCCTTTAACTCGAGTGGAAGTCCGGTTGATCCTGATGCCCTTTTCCTGAAGGATACGCACCACATCACCCTCAACCAGAGACTCCATTAGGCGCCCCCACTGCGATTCAAACAAATCGAAAGCTTGCTGAATGCGTTTGTCTGTTTCCTTGAACTTCGCATCTGTTTCCTTGAACTTCGCATCTGTTTCCTTGAACTTCGCGTCCGTCTCTTTAAACAGTTGCTTGATTTCTGCCCAGGTCAACTCTTCTGCCATGAGTAGTGCGTTTTAGATTTACGCTGAATGTAAAACTCTTAGAAGAGCGGTAAAGTTCCCACCTGTCTGCCCCAACCCGCCTTTTACAAGCTCTCGGGCAGCATATCTACCACAATTTTTCTACCTTTGGGCGTCTTAAATTGGACTTGAAAAATATCCGAACCGCTATGTCAGCAGACCCCTTCAGCAAAGTAGACGAAATGAAGGCGGCCATTGAGGCCGATCAGCCGGGCGACTTGGAAGCGCTCGAGCAGTTTCGCATCAAATACCTGGGCTCCAAAAACGTCATTAAGGCGCTGTTTGGGGAAATCCGCAATATTCCGAATGAGCAGAAAAAGGAGTACGGGCAGCGGGTCAATGCCGTGAAGGAAGCAGCGGAAGCCAAGTACAATAGCCTTAAGCAGGACCTGGAAACAGCAGCGGAGGAAGCAGCGGTCAAGGACATTGACCTGACCGCGCCGGGCGAGCCTATTGAACTGGGCTCCCGCCACCCGATTGCCGTGACCATGAACCGCATCATCCGCATCTTTGAGCGTATTGGTTTTGTGGTGGCCGACGACCGGGAAATTGAGGACGACTGGCACAACTTCACCGCTATGAATACGCCGGAAGACCACCCGGCACGTGATATGCAGGACACTTTCTACCTGCAAAACAGTATGGAGATGCTCCTGCGCACCCATACCTCTTCGGTACAGGCACGGGTGATGAAGCACACACAGCCGCCCATCCGCATCATTGCGCCGGGCCGGGTGTACCGCAACGAGACCGTCTCTGCCCGCTCCCACTGCCAGTTCCATCAGGTAGAAGGCTTATATGTGGATGAGCATGTTTCCTTCGCCGACCTGAAGCAGACGCTGCTGTACTTCGCCCGGGAGATGTTCGGGCCCGATGCGCAAATCCGCCTGCGCCCTTCTTACTTCCCGTTCACTGAGCCCAGCGCGGAGATGGACGTCTACCTCGGCACTGAAACCGAGAAAGACTACCGCCTCACCAAAGGCACCGGATGGCTGGAGATCCTGGGCTGTGGCATGGTCGATCCCGCCGTGCTGGAAAACTGCGGCATCGACTCCAACAAATACACCGGCTTCGCTTTCGGCATGGGCATTGAGCGGCAGGCCCTGCGCCTGTATGACATCGGCGACATCCGCCTCTTCTTTGAGAACGATGTACGCTTCCTGAGGCAATTCGCTTCTACGATCTAGAAAAAACGACTATGAAACCGAGTATCCCAAAAGGTACACGCGACTTCGGCCCGGCTGAGGTCCTCAAACGCAATTATATATTCGACACCATACGGGAAGTCTTCGTGCGCTATGGTTTTCAACCTATTGAAACGCCAGCTATGGAAGACCTTGCTACTCTAACCGGCAAATACGGGGAAGAGGGCGACCAACTGCTGTTCAAGGTACTGAACAATGGCGATTTCCTCTCCAAAGCAGATGATCAGGCGCTGCAGGCTAAGGACTCGGCAAAGCTAGTCCCTTCCATCTCTAAGCGGGGGCTACGCTATGACCTTACCGTCCCCTTTGCCCGCTTTGTGGCCATGCACCAAAACGATATTCCTTTTCCTTTCAAGCGCTACCAAATTCAACCGGTATGGCGGGCTGACCGACCGCAGAAGGGGCGTTACCAAGAGTTCTATCAGTGCGATGTGGATGTGGTAGGCTCGGAGTCCCTTATGTTTGAAGCCGAACTCGCACAGATTTACGATGAGGTCTTCCAAAAGCTGGGACTCAAGGTGATCATCAAGCTCAACAACCGGAAAATTTTGGCGGGCATGGCAGAAGCCGCCGGTTTGTCCGAAGACCGCTTCATGGACATGACCATCGCCATCGATAAACTCGATAAAATTGGCATGGATGGTGTGAAGCAGGAACTCAGCAAGCGGGATATCTCAGACGACGCTATCGCTAAAATTGAGGCGATGCTGGGCACCACTGAACTGGAAGCCCTGAAAGCTACCTTTGCGACAAGCGAAACCGGGCTCAAGGGCATTGAAGAACTGGAAACGGTCTTCAGTTACCTCAATCTGGGCGACACCCACAACACCATCCAATTTGACATCACGCTGGCCCGCGGGCTCAACTACTACACCGGCTGTATTTACGAAGTAGCCGTTGACCTGGGAGCCGAAGGGCAAGAAAAAATCAAAATGGGCAGCATTGGTGGGGGCGGCCGTTACGCCAACCTCACTGAAACCTTTGGTATGAAGACCAATGGTTCAGGTGTAGGCGTGTCCTTCGGAGCAGAGCGCATTTACGATGTTATGGAAGACCTCAGCCTCTTCCCGGAAGACAAAGCCAATACGCTCCAACTGCTGTTCATTGCCTTTGATGAGAAGGCGCACCGCTATGCCTTCAAAGCCCTGCAGCAGGTGCGGGCGGCGGGCATTAATGCCGAGCTTTATCCGGAACCCGCCAAACTGAAGAAGCAGATGAAGTACGCCAATCAGCGCAATGTACCTTTCACGATCGTTGTTGGCGACCGCGAGATGGAATCTGGCGCGCTGGCCTTCAAAAATATGGCAAGTGGCGAGCAGGAAAACCTTCAATTAGATACGATCATCGGCCGGTTAAAGCCATAAGTCTTTTCAAATGATGCCCCGATTCACCCACCTCGCCCAAGTCCGTACGGCTATCGAAGATGGCGACCTGACCTGCACGCAGCTCGTGGAATACTACCTCGGCCAAATTGAGCAGCAGGCCCAGCTAAATATCTACGTGGAGGTTTACGCAGAAGAGGCACTGGAACGCGCCCGCGCGCTTGATGCCCGGTATCAGCAGTCGCCCGGAGAGCTTGGTCGGCTGTATGGCATGGTGCTTTCGCACAAGGACGTCATCTGCTACGCCGGGCATGGCGTTCAGGCCGGTTCTAAGATTCTGGAAGGTTTTGAATCCCTTTATTCGGCCACCGCCATTGAGCGGCTACTGGCCGAAGATGCCATCATCATCGGGCGGGTAAATTGCGATGAGTTTGCCATGGGCTCTTCCAACGAAACTTCCCACTTCGGGCCGGTACGCAATGCCGCTGACCCGGAGCGGGTGCCTGGCGGTTCTTCCGGAGGGTCTGCGGTAGCGGTACAGGCGGATACCTGCCTGGCTTCCCTGGGCTCGGATACCGGTGGCTCAGTACGGCAGCCGGCATCGTTTTGTGGAGTGATTGGAATGAAACCTACCTACGGTCGGATTTCCCGCCACGGGCTTTTGGCTTATGGCTCTTCCTTTGACCAAATTGGCACCCTGACTCATTCCGTGCAGGACGCAGCATTGCTGTTGGAGATCATGTCTGGCCCCGATGAATACGACAGCACGGCCAGCCAAAAGCCGGTGCCTAAAGCAGAGGAGGCAAGTCCAGTTAACTCCGGCAAGCGCATTGCCTATTTCCCAGCCGCACTGCAGCACAAAAGCATACAGCCCGAAGTGAGGGCCACTGCCAAGTCTTTCATTCAGCAACTGCAAGAGGAGGGGCATACCGTGGAGGGTGTTGATTTTGACCTCCTCGATTACCTGATCCCAGCCTATTACGTGCTGACCACTGCGGAGGCTTCTTCCAACCTCAGCCGGTACGATGGCATCCGCTACGGCTACCGCAGCCCAAATGCAACAGACTTATTGTCTACCTATCAGCAGTCCCGCACAGAGGGCTTCGGCACGGAAGTCAAACGCCGGATTATGCTCGGCACCTTTGTGCTCAGCGCCGGCTACTACGATGCCTACTACACCAAAGCGCAAAAAGTACGCCGCCTGCTCAAGGAAAAAACAGATGCCATTTTCCGGGACTACGATTTCATTATGATGCCCGCTGCGCCGACCACTGCCTGGAAACTAGGCGATAAATCTGCTGATCCGGTAGAGATGTACCTGGCGGATATTTTTACGGTACAGGCCAATATGGCGGGTATCCCGGCCATTTGCATCCCTGCCGGAACAGACGAAGCCGGCCTGCCCATCGGCATGCAGCTGATGGCCCCCAAATTTGCGGAAGCGGCACTGCTGAGCCTGGCCAGCACACTGAGCCGCTAATCATACTTCAACAACATGACCCGACCCAACTATACTGAACGCGCAGCTAGGTTTGAATCGGCTGCCGAAGCCCTCAGCCAGCGTTACAACCGACTTTCTATCATCCGCTTGCTGATCTTTCTAGGTGGTATTGCTGCGGTGGTGCTCCTCTGGAATGGGGTGCACGCTCTGGCAGGGATGGCTGGCATTATTATCTTGCTGGCAGGTTTTTACCGCTTTGTAAACTGGCACCAACGGCTGAAAACGGAAGAACAACATCAGCGCAACCTTGCCAAAGTCAATGCCTGGGAGGTGGCCGTGGAGCAGCACGATTTTTCGAACTACGACGATGGTGCCCGCTTCCTCGATCATGGGCACCCCAATGCCATAGACCTGGACCTCTACGGGCCTTTTTCCATGTTCCAGTACCTCAACCGGGCGGTGACTGCCCTGGGGCAGCAAATGCTCGCCCGATGGCTGTCCCAACCGGCTATGCCTAGGGCCATCCAACAACGGCAGGAGGTCATACAGGAACTCGGCCCAATGCTGGAGTGGCGGCAACACTTTCAGGCATATGGTTTGGAAACGGAGGATAGCCTGGAGCAAATCGACCTGTTGCACCGGTGGATGAAGGAGCCGCCTTTTCTGACCGACAAAAAATGGGTAGCCGCAGTGCTTTACCTCATCCCGCTTTGGTCGGTTGCAGCTGCTGTGATTTGGGCGCTGTACCTGCCCTGGTACCTGGGCATTTTGCTGTACCTGCCAGCCCTGCTTATCCTACGGTATTTTGTAGAACAGGTTAACGAAACGCACCAAAAAACAACACATGCGGAGCTAGCCCTACGGCACTACGCACAGCTTATTCAGCATATTGAAGGGCAAAAATTCCAAAGCCCCCTCCTGCTTCAGCTCCACGATGAGCTGTCGACCGAAGGCCAGCCTGCTTCCGCTATGATCCGCCGGCTGTCCTATATCATCCGGCAGCTGAATGTGCGATACAATGCCTTTTCCTTTATCTTCAATATCTTAGGATTGTGGGAACTGCAGTACGTCTACCGGCTGGAAAAATGGAAAGCTGCTGTAAAAGGGCATTTACCCAAATGGTTTGAAGCCATGGCCAGCTTCGAGGCCCTGAGCAGCCTGGGCAACCTTCACCACAACAATCCGGAGTGGGCATTCCCTGCCATCACCAATGCTGCCGTGGTGGAAGCCGAAGAGCTGGGGCACCCGCTGCTGCACCGCGACAAGCGGGTGTGCAATGACATCCACCTGCCCACCAACGGCCACATCAAACTGATCACCGGTTCGAATATGGCCGGCAAGAGTACCTTTTTGAGGACGGTAGGCCTGAATATAGTACTCGCTATGGCCGGCGCTCCGGCTTGTGCCCGTAACATGGCGCTTCCGCCCTTGCAGGTCTATACCAGCATGCGCACACAGGATGCCTTGCAGGAAAGCACTTCCTCTTTTTATGCCGAGCTTAAGCGCCTCAAGTTCATCATTGAGGCCGTGGAGGATACCGCTGATCATCAACCACCGAAACTACAGGCCTTTTTCCTCCTCGATGAAATCCTCAAAGGCACCAACAGCAACGACCGGCATACCGGCTCCAAGGCGCTCATCCGGCAGCTCATCCGCAGCCGGGGCTCGGGCATTATTGCCACGCACGACCTGGAACTGGGGCAGCTCGAAGCCGAAGCCAATGGCACCATTGAGAACCTTCGCATAGAAGTGGAGATTCAGGATGGCGAATTGCACTTCGACTATAAGCTCAAGAAGGGCGTGAGCCAGTCCTTCAACGCTACCCTTCTGATGAAGCGGATGGGGATCAAGATTGAGGAGTAAGTATAGTTTTAACCAGTAGCACCATAGAAAAGCCTGATGCTTTGTGTGATAACCGGCACATAACTCATGTCCATATGATCATAGATTTGTGTTATCAAATAATTAAAAACATAGACAAACATGGAAGATAACACCACGATCAATCAAATGCCGCGCATCGGCGATCAGGCACCTGACTTTACCGCCTCTACGACTACCGGGCCGCTAAAGCTTTCAGAGTACAACAAAGACAGCTGGGTGATTCTTTTCTCTCACCCTGCCGACTTTACACCGGTTTGCACGACTGAGATGAGCGCTTTTGCAGTTGACCAGCAATTCTTTGATGAGCGTAACACCAAGCTGCTCGGTCTTAGCATCGATAGCATTCACTCCCACCTGGCCTGGGTAAACAACGTGAAGGAAAAGACCGGCGTTTACTTCCAATTCCCGATCATTGCTGACCTGGATATGAAGGTTTCTCAGTTGTACGGCATGCTGCACGATAAGGAAAGCTCTACTGCTGCTGTACGCGCGGTATTCTTTATCGACCCTAAAGGCACCATCCGCCTGATGATGTACTACCCGCTCAATGTGGGCCGTAACATGGAAGAAATCAAGCGTGCACTGATTGCCCTGCAAACAGCAGACGAGTGTAACTGTGCCCTGCCTATCAACTGGACACCGGGCGAAAAAGCCATCGTTCCTCCACCCAAAACACTGGCAGAGATGGACGAGCGCATCAAGAATACAGAATACGAAATGGTAGACTTCTATCTGGCGAAGAAGGATATCTAAGCCTGGATTAGAAGTTAGTCAAGACCGATAACGATGAGGAAATGGGCGCAGCAGGAATGCTGGGCTCATTTTCTTTTGGGCGGTAATAGGCGCTTGTAGAATATCTCGCCATTGATTTACCTGAAACACCTGTTAAGCTTGGGCGCAAATGTAGCCCAAGAAGCAGGGAACTTTAGGAAAGTGTTTTGTGTTATTTAGCTTTCAGCAACAATATAATAATGGACACAACAAAACAGCCTCCCTTAAACGAGATACAACTCACGCTAATCCGTTTGTTTAGCAGAGAAATGTCCTCTGATGAAATGGCACACATCAAACAGTTGCTGATGGATTATTACGAAAATGAACTACAAAAAGAGCTGGATGAGGTGATAGCAGACAAAAACCTTACAGCAGCTGACTTTGAAGAGCGTCTAAATCAACAACAACGTAATGCCCATTGAAAGTTGTCATTGACACCAACTGCTTAATCGTTTCCATTCCTCGAAAAAATCCTGAGTTTTGGCTATATAAAGCATTTTCGGATGGATTATTTGAATGGTTAGTTAGTAATGAAATTCTCACTGAATACGAAGAACAACTCTCTTCCTTTTACTCTCCTAAAACTGCCGACTTAGTTTTAAAAATTCTTTCAACTGCTCCCAATGTCACTTTTACTGAACCCTATTTCCGATGGGGGCTTATAGAAACTGATCCTGATGATAACAAGTTTGCAGATTTGGCGATTTCAGCTAACGCCAACTATCTGGTAACTCATGATAAACACTTCAAAGTATTAGACACTATTCCTTTTCCCACCGTAAAAGTCGTTGACCTGCCTTCTTTCAGGCAGGTACTTTTCTATTGATCGCCATTGCTTTTTGACTTTGATCCATCGGCTAATATGCTATTTCCGCACCACCCAACCCTCACAATCCGGATAAGCCCGCAGCAACCCTCCCCAATCCGCATCCGGCCCCATCACACTAATGGCAGACGCCAGTGCATCAGCTGTAGCACAATCGGGGCAAAGCACTGTAACCTGTGCGCCGTGCTGCACCCCAAGCCCGGTACGGGGGTCAATAATATGGCTATAGCGTTGCCCTTCCCAGCTGAGGTAGCGGTAGTGGTCTCCAGAGGTAGCGATAGCACGGTGGGCAAGGTTTAGGGTAGTAGACAGAGATTGCCCGAGGCTGTCTGTTTGCTGCACCTGAATGGCCCAGCCAGGGGCGCCCGGCGGGGGCGCTGTAACGCGGAGGTCTCCTCCTCCATCCACCAAGCTGCTTAGGATGCCGTAGGTGAGCAGCACCTCAGTCATCGCATCCACTGCAAATCCTTTGGCAATCCCTCCGGCATCGAGCTTAATCCCGGAGCGCAACATCTGTAGGCGCTGTCCGGGCAACACCTGAATGGCTTCATACCCCACCCGCACCCGGGCTTCTTCAATCTGCTTAAAATCGGGAAACTGCTGTTGGCGGAAGGCCCGGCGCCAGAGTTTGGACAGTGGGCCAATCGTCAGGTCAAAGGCGCCCTGACTCAACACGGATAAGTCCTGCCCCTGCCGTACCACTTCCCAAAGCGGGCGGCTGACTTCTACCACAGTGCCGGAGTCCAATCCACTTAACCGGCTCAGCTCACTTTGCGCGTCGTAGTCGCTAAGGCGGGCCTTGAGGGCATCAAGCGTATCAAAAGCCGCCCGGGCAGCCGTTTGGGCCAGGCTGTCGGATTTTGCGTAAAGGATGATCCGAAACTCCGTCCCCATCTGCGGGTGCGTGAAGGCATAACGCTCTTGCGCACCTGCCATCACGCACCATAAACCGCCCAGCCAAAGCAATAGGCCACGTACATTCCACATGCTATAGCACCTTGGTCGCCCCAGGCACTGCAATCGGATAAGTGCCATCTTCCAGCGGCATTACCTTTGGATTGGCATCCCAGGCCAGCTTCTCCGGCATCAGGCTGAGGTCCGAATTCAAGGCCTCATCCCACTCAATGACCTGCCCGGAATACGTCGCCATACGCCCTATAATGGCGGTCAGCGTGGATTTCGCTCCGTTCTCTGCATCTTCGTATTTATAGTCGCCGTTGGCAATGGCTTCGAAGAGCAGATCGTGCTCGTACTGATAGGGGTTGGGGTCTTTCCGGTCGTTGTAATCCAGTATGCTGTGCCCACTTCGGGTCAGGATAACGCCAGGCCTTGGTGCCGTGCCATTGGTCCCGTGAAAAGCTTCCGTTACCATAGTAGGGCAGCCCTTGATATGACGGCATTGGCTGTGCATGAAGGAGCCATCAGCATATTCGTACTCTACCATGTGGTGGTCGAAAATCTCACCATGCTCCGGCCCGGTGCGCACCTGCCGCCCGCCCATACCAGATGCTCTCACCGGATAGGCCTGCTTGACCCAGTTGCCCACGTCGAGGTTGTGGATGTGCTGCTCGTTGATGTGGTCGCCGCAGAGCCAGTTGAAGTAATACCAGTTTTGCATTTGGTATTCCATCTCAGTTTGGCCCGGCTTTCGTGGGCGCACCCACACGCCACCGCTGTTCCAGTACACGCGGGAAGAGGTAATGTCCCCGATAGCCCCCTCGTGCAGCAAGTCTACCCACTTTTGGTATTTCTTTTGGTAATGCCGCTGCAGGCCCACCACCACATTCAGCTTTTTCTTTTTCGCCAGTTCGGCTGTTTCCAGCACTTTGCGCACCCCAGGCCCATCCACAGCCAGAGGTTTCTCCATGAAGACATGCTTCCCGGCTTTGATAGCCGCATCGAAATGGTCAGGGCGGAAGCCCGGAGGCGTGGCAATCAGGACGACATCACACAGGTCAATGACCTCCTTGTAAGCATCAAAGCCATAGAAACGGTGCTCCATTGGGACGTCCATACGGGCCGCATCGATTTCGTAATTGGGCATTTCCTGCTGCAGCTGCTTGTAGCTGCTTTCCAAACGGTCCTGAAAGGCATCCGCCATAGCGACCAGCTTTACGGATTCTTTGACCGACATGGCTTGAAGGGCCGCACCGGTACCCCGCCCCCCGCAACCGATGAGGCCTACTTTGATCGTATCATCGCCTTCCGCGTAAGCTTTGGCGGAGAGTATAGAGGGCGCCATCATCAGTCCGCCCGCTGCAAAGCCGGTCTTCTTGACAAAGTCCCGGCGTTTCATTTTTGAAGGTTGGTCGTTTTGCATAATCGTACAATTTTTTCTGGTTAGGAATATTACCACTTGATCGCTTTCGCGAAAAAAGCCTCTACTTCTTCGGGGCTAGGCTGCTCCGCCGGCTTTACCAACCGGAAGCCCACGAAGGGCGAGTCGGTATTCCACCAGAGGCTCTTCGGAATCTGTGGGTCGCGCTGCTGCCAGCGGATCGAAGATTTTTCGCGGGCCATACAGGTACAGTCTTCGGCATCGGAATCAAAGGAGCCGCCTTTAACGACCCGGCCATAGCGGCGCTCCGGTACCACCCAGGGGTTGTCCAGCACTTCCTCACCGGCAGCCTCCGGTTCGGTGTAGGCATCAAGGGTCCACTCAGCGACATTGCCGAGAAGGTCGTAAATGCCCAGCCCGGTCGGTGCTTTCTCCCCGGCTTTATGGTAAGTTTCTTCGCTGTTCTCGTAATACCAGGCGTGTGCGTCCAGGTCTTCCATACTCTGTGTGCTCTGCTGACAGGCGTAGGCCCATTCGGCTTCGGTAGGCAGGCGGTAGAACTCGCCGGTTTTTTGATACAACCATCCGCAAAACAGAATCGCGGCCTGCTGCGTCATATTGACAGCCGGGTGCCGGGGCTCATGGCCCATACCCGAAGTCACATCAATATAAGGCGGGGTAGGCCGGCTCACGGCATCAACAGCATAAGTCCCGCCTTCCCAGGTGCTCGCATCCGAATCCGCTTCCCGATTCTGAAAGAGGCTGAATTGATCGTGCGTAACTTCGTAGGCACCTATCCAGAAGGGGTCTACTTTTGCTTGTTGAGTCACCTCGCCCCGCTGCCATTCAAAGGTACCGCCGGGCAAATAGACGGTTTCCACTTCTACAGTTGTACCGGGTATCGGGGTAGAAGAGGCCGCGCCAGCTTCCAGGCCCTGTGCCTGTAAAGGGCTCCAGCCGGCCAGCCCAATGACAGGGGCCAGGAGCAGTGCGATCTTCCAATGCCGCATAATATGAGTTTTAATTAAAGGACGTTGTCATCGTCTAAATGTAATGAAAATGACCGCAATTGCAGAACATACAGTATAGTAAAGTCGGGGAAGGTTTCCAAAAAAGAAAAGCATCAGCTCCACTGAGGCAACTGATGCTATCCGTTTTTAATCAGACGGGTGATTTCCTGCCGTGGCAGGGTTTGTAGTGTATGTGTAGCAATGATGCGGCAGCCTATTCTGAACCCCTACTCCAGCTCTGGTGTTTTCCTAAAAAATCTGTCTATGCCCCAATTTGCCGGCATCAAGCCCAAAACCATATTCCAGTTCCATGACGGCCAGCGCCAGGAAAGAACCGATACCGTAGCCTGTGAGGAGCCGCTGGAAATCAAACTGGCTTTTGGCAAGGAAGGGCAACGGGAACACCGCAGCTTAGCCATCACCATGCGCACCCACGGGCAGGATGAAGCCCTGGCTATCGGATTCCTGTTTACAGAAGGTATTATTGGGCAAGCCTCGGAAGTGATTGGGGTACGGCACATCGGGCAAGCGCTTTCGCCCGAATCCGCAGAGAATATTCTTTTGGTTGAATTATTGCCTGATACGCTGGTAGATTTCGGTCAGCTCAACCGGCATTTCTACACCTCCTCCAGCTGTGGGGTATGTGGCAAAGCCTCCATAGAGATGCTCCGCGCAGTCAATTTGTACTACCCGCAGCGGGGCTTTCCCACCTACAGCCCGAAACAAATTCAGCAATTCCCTTTGCAGATGATGGACCATCAGCCCATTTTCGAGCAGACCGGTGGCATACACGCGGCGGCGGCTTTTGATGAGCAGGGCCAGCTGCTAGGCCTGCAGGAGGATGTTGGCCGGCATAATGCTATGGACAAGCTAATCGGCGAGACGATGCGCTACGGTGATTTCCCCATGCGCAATCAGGCCATCATGGTCAGCGGCAGGTTAAGCTTCGAGCTGGTGCAAAAAGCAGCTATGGCTGGTGTACCTCTGCTGGCGGCAGTGGGCGCCCCCTCCAGCCTGGCGGTAGAGCTGGCGGAATCGCATGGCATGACGCTGATTGGTTTCCTCCGGGGGAAACGGTTCAATGTATATACCGGGGTGGAGCGGGTGGTGGTTTGATCTGGAAATGGTCCGCTGTTGCGCCTTAGGTTTTTAGTGCTCTTTAGCGGCTTCTTCACTGTCTTCACTGCCTTGTGCCAAAGAATAAGTCCGGGCAAAAGCATCCATGCACATGGCAAAAAGGTCTGATAATCGGATTGCTACTTCTTTGCTAATATTTCTTCGGTATTTTAAGATATCATTCACCAGCTGCCGGGATACGCCAAGTTTTTGTGCAAGCTCTATCTGGCTAATCGCTGAACTTTCCATTTGCCTTTTCAGCAAAGCTACCGGGTCCAAAGCGTATCGCTCGCCTGTCATCCGCTGATCATAGTCTTCAATCAATAGTTCCAGCAGTTCGATTTCATCCTGATACTCAGACTCGTTTTCGTGCGACAGTTCTTCGTGCCTGTTACAGTAATCAGTATACTGCGACAAGCTTTTGATAATCGTATATTTCAATTGTGCTTTCATTATGCAAACATATTTACAGTACAAACATCATTGATCTTATCGTAATCCTTGTGTGTCCCTACAAACCTGACGTACAAAACGACATTTCTACTCCCAAATTTATAGCCACAAATGAGTCTGTATTTATTCCCTCCCACATTGAAAACACCCGATTGTATATGTACGTTCCTCCTGATAGTTCTACCAATATTTCGTAATTTGTACGCCCCCGATTAATCACTGAACAACGAGGAGCAAATTATGGAGCCACAACCGGACGCGCAAGGGCAGGGACAGCAAGACAAGCCTGCCATCAAGATAACAGGTGCACAGCCACCCCTGGAATTTACCGGGCTCAAACTGAGCAAGCCAGCCAATACCTCAGCGGGCATCAAAGGCATTACAACGGCCTTTACGCACGCCACCCGCTATATGGCAGCCGGGCAGGCGGCAAAGACCATGTTCCGGCTTAACCAGAAAGGCGGCATCGACTGCCCGGGCTGTGCCTGGCCGGACCCTGATGACGAGCGTTCCAAACTCGGGGAGTACTGTGAGAATGGCATTAAAGCGATTGCTGAGGAGGCTCAGAAAAAGACCATCGGCAGCGCCTTTTTCCAACAGCATTCCATTGCAGAGATGCGGACATGGAGCGATTTCGAACTGGGCAAAAAGGGGCGGCTCGCTGAGCCTTTGGTGCTACAGGCTGGCGGTACGCACTACGAGCCTATCAGCTGGGAAGCGGCCTTCGAAATGATCGGGCAGGAGCTTCGCGCGCTCGACACGCCAGACCGGGCGATTTTCTATACTTCCGGGCGGACGAGCAACGAGGCGGCTTTCCTTTACCAGCTCTTTGTGCGGGAGTACGGCACCAACAACCTCCCGGACTGCTCCAATATGTGCCACGAATCAAGTGGGCAGGGGCTGGCTCAAACGGTAGGCATTGGGAAAGGCTCCGTCACCCTTCCTGATTTTTACGAAGCGGAGGTTGTCATCGTTATGGGGCAAAACCCCGGCACCAATCACCCGCGCATGCTCTCCGCATTGGAGCGCTGCAAGGAGAATGGCGGGCAGATCATCACCATCAATCCACTACCGGAAGCGGGGATGCAAAAGTTCAAGAACCCACAGCGGCCCGGAAAAATGTTGACCGGTGGCACACAACTCACCGACCTCTTCCTGCAGGTAAAAATCAATGGCGATATCGCCCTGCTCAAAGCTATTATGCTACAGCTTTGGTACGAGGAGCAAAAAGCGCCGGGCGCCGTGTTTGACTGGGACTTCATACAAGCGTATACCAAAGGGTACGAAGCCTTCATTGCCGATCTGAAGCGGCACGACTTTGAAGACCTGGTACAGGCATCGGGCGTACCCCGGGCGCAAATTAAAGCAGCAGCTGAAATGCTGCGGCGCAAAGAGAAAATCATCATCTGTTGGGCAATGGGGCTGACGCAGCATGAGAATGGCGTTGATAACGTCCGTGAAGTCGTCAACCTACTGCTGCTCAAAGGCAGTATTGGCAAGTCCGGGGCAGGCACCTGCCCGGTACGTGGGCACAGCAACGTGCAGGGCGACCGGACCATGGGCATTTGGGAGGCCCCAAAACCGGCCTTCCTGGATCAGCTTAAGTCCGTCTTTGGCTTTGAGCCGCCCCGCAGGCATGGTTTTGCGGTAGTGGATGCGATCAAGGTCATGCATCAGGAGCAAGCCTCTGTTTTCTTCGCCATGGGCGGCAACTTCCTGTCCGCTACGCCCGATACTGAATACACCGCCGAAGCACTGCAGAAGTGCAGCCTAACCGTTCAGGTGTCCACCAAGCTTAACCGCAGCCACCTGATTCACGGCAAGCGGGCGCTAATTCTGCCCTGTCTGGGGCGCACGGATATCGACCAGCAGGAGTCCGGACCGCAGTTTGTGAGTGTGGAAAACTCCATGGGCGTGGTACACAGCTCAGAGGGAGTGCTTAATCCCCCCTCAGAAATGTTGAAGAGTGAGCCGGCGATTATTGCAGGGGTTGCCCAAGCCACCCTTGGAAACAGGAGCAAAGTCGACTGGGCGCAAATGGCCGGCAACTACGACCACATCCGGGAAGCCATTGCTAAGGTCATCCCTGGTTTTGAGGCCTACAATGAGCGGGTGCGGGAGCCGGGTGGTTTCTACTTGCCTAACGGCGCCCGAAACCGGCAGTTCAATACACCTTCCGGCAAAGCATTGTTTTCCGTAACAGCGGTACCCCAAAAGTCAATTGACGAAGACGAATACATCATGATGACGGTACGTAGCCACGATCAGTTCAACACTACGGTCTACGGGCTGAACGACCGCTACCGGGGCATCTACAATGAGCGCCGGGTGGTTATGATGAATCAGGAGGATATTGCCCAGGCGGGGCTGAAAAGCGGACAGGTTGTTGACCTGATCGGCCAATGCAAAGGACAGGTACGCACCGCCCGGAAGTTTATTGTTGTCCCCTACGATATTCCCCGCCGTTGCATAGCCACTTACTTCCCAGAAGCCAATGTGCTGGTCCCCGTAGATGCTTACGCGAAGGGCAGCAAAACGCCGGCCTCGAAGTGGGTGGCGGTGCGGATTCGGGTGCATGAGTAAATAAAACAAATGTTATGGCAAGAGATATCTATCATGATATAGTCGTAACCGCTCTGAAGGGAGATGGCTGGACAATCACCCACGACCCTCTGATTTTAACATATGGTGTAAGCGCTGTAGAGGTAGATTTAGGGGCTGAAAGAATGTTAGCAGCTGAAAAAGGTACTGAAAAAATAGCAGTGGAGATTAAGAGCTTTCTTGGTACATCAAGGGTATATGATTTTCACCAGGCTATCGGTCAGTTTGTAATTTATAAAATGGCATTAAAGCGTAACCAAGAGTTGAGAACACTTTTTTTAGCTATAACATCTGATGTGTATCAATCATTTTTTCAAGACCAAGAAATGGTAAAAGACGCTATTTTGGAACTAGGTTTGAAAATTTTGGTTGTTAATGTCAAGACAAAAAGCATAGACTTATGGGTAAAATAGATTCCTACACGGAAAAGATCATCCAAGTCTTACAGCAGTATGAGGCTTTTCGTCCCATTGGCGACTGGGTGGAATATGAGAACCAAGTCATTATTGATCGAGAGAACTTACATTTTCAGTTACTTCGGGTTGGCTGGAAAGAACTGGAGCGCACACACCACTGCGTAGTCCATATCGACATTAAAAACAATAAAGTCTGGATTCAAGAAGACCGAACTGAAGTAGGCATCGCTAATGAGCTTATGGAGATCGGGATACCCAAAGAAGACATTGTCCTCGCTTTCTATGCGCCATATAGAAGAGCTCATACCGGCTTTGCCAAAGCATAAGTACCCCGGTCCGCAAAAGCGAAACGAAAGGGCTGCGCTGTGCTGCCTGATTTTTCAAACGCAATCCATCTACACCAATGGCCTTAACCAAGCTCTACGACAATCACGGGCGCCACATCAACTATGTGCGCCTGGCCGTTACGGACCGCTGCAACCTCCGGTGTTTTTACTGTATGCCAGAGGAGGGCATCAAATACGTTTCCAAGGAAGCCCTTCTGTCTTACGAAGAGATGCTGCGCCTCATGCACCTGCTTGCGGGCATGGGCATTGAAAAGGTGCGGATTACCGGTGGAGAACCCTTTGTGCGCCGCGACATGATCTACTTCCTGCGGCAGCTTTGTGCCATTGAGGGCATCAAAAAAGTGAACATCACCACCAACGGTACACTGACCGAGGACCTGGTACCGGAACTTAAAGCCATTGGCATCAACTCCGTCAACCTCAGCCTCGATGCGCTGGACAAAGACCGCTTCTTCGAGATCACCCGGCGCGACGCCTACGATAAGGTGATGAGTACCTACCGGGCCTTGTTGGAGCACAACATGCCCACCAAAATCAACGCAGTGGTCATGGAGGGCAAAAATATTGAGGATATCATCCCAATGGCGATGCTTACCCAAAAAGATCCGGTCAGCGTTCGCTTCATTGAGGAAATGCCCTTCAACGGGGAGGGCGCCCACTACGAGACCCTGGCCTGGAACCACCGCCAAATCCTGAAGCACCTGCAGGCCAGCTTTCCCGATATGGAGAAGCTGCCGGACCCGCCCTACTCCACTTCTTATAACTACCAGATACCCGGGCACAAAGGCTCAGTGGGCATTATCGCCGCCTACAGCCGGACGTTCTGCGGTACCTGCAACCGGATCCGCCTCACGCCCAAGGGCATGCTCAAAACCTGCCTCTACGACGATGGTGTTTTCAATATCCGCGACATCATGCGGCAGGGTGCAACCGACGAACAATTAAAGTCTACCTTTCTGGAGGCGCTGGGCAACCGGGCCAAAGATGGCTGGGAGGCGGAGCGCAACCGGTCGTTTGGCTTGCCGGTGCAGGAGTCGATGTCGACGATTGGGGGGTAAGTCTGGGAAGGCTCCGTTGAGCAAAACCTATATATCGCTTTTTCCTCTGTAATGGAGGCCCATCAGCCCTCTTCTTTCTGCTTACGTTCCTGAGGCAGAAAGCCCATAGACCGCATACCTGAGTTTTCAATGGCTTTGAGGGCGATGTCTTTCACCTGTGCGGAAGCACTGTCGGTACGGGAGGTGAGCAGGTTGATGTAAGCCTGTTGCTCTTCCACCTTTGCTTTAAGGCTTTCAATGGATTGTTCGCGCAGCTGCAGCTCTGCCTCCAGGTCTTTGACCTGCAACTTTTGTTGGTATTCAAACTCGCGCTTCAGCTGTTGGGTGACGCGCTCTTCGGTATCCTGTATGGCTTTTTCCAGCTTGGGCCCGAAGGTTTCGGCTTCCTGCTTCAGGCGGTTGAACTCTTCTTCCTTTTCGGCCATAGCCCGTTCGCGTTCGTTCATTTCCTGCTCGAAGGCGGCGCGCCGTTCTTCCAGTTCCTTGTCCAGCTCGGCTTTGCGCTGCTGATACTCGTCTTCGTCTTTGCGCCGGTCGATTTTCGTTTTGTACTCGTGCTCCTCCTGCTCGCGCTTCCATTTCAGCTTGGTGGCTTCGATTTCCCCTTGCAGCTCGGCCTTGCGCTCCGCCATTTCTTTTTCCAGCTTTTCTTTGGCTTGGCGGTTTGTGATGATCAGGGCATCGAGGCTTTCGGCTTCCCCCTTTATCTTGTAGAGGTTTTCCAGGGTATCCTGCTCCACTTCGACGGCTTGCTGCAATTCTCCGAAGCGGGCCTGTTCGCGCGCCAGGCTCTGCTCGAGCTCGTTTAGCTGCTCATTGATGGCTTGACGGATTTTTTGGATGCCCAGCGTGGCCCCTTCATCCGCTTGTTGCTTGGCTTTTTCCACCAGCTTCTTCTGCTCGTCTAGCTTTTTCTGCAGGGCGGTGTTGTCCGATTTTTCCGACTTGAGCTGGCCGAGCAGTTCGTCGTAAGCCTTCAGGATTTCAGCTTTGGTGTTAGAGTTGGATATCTTGGCCATCAGAAGTCTTTTTGGTTGTCAGTGTGATTCGTTTGCAGCACGAATATAAAACTTTTTGTGACTATTCATAAGCGACTTCTCCGCCCTCGTCTCCAAAGTCTAGTTATATACGAAAGGGCCCAGGAGTTGTGGGACGAATACACCCGCTACAAGAAGAAAATGTTTAAGAAAACAGATACCAAGGCCGCCCCGTGGGTCATCATCGACGCCGATCAGAAGGACAAAGCCCGGATCAAAGCGATAGAGCGTATTCTGGAGACGATTCCTTACCAGAAGGAGGGCTAAGGTTTTTTAGCATAAGCGGGCGTGCTAAGCGACGCTCGAAGAGTCAAAGCAGCGGTATTGGGAGTGAGTGCTTGTTTGGAGCAACCTTTATATTGCCAAGGCCACTCCAAACATGCGCTCTAAATTTACTCCCAAACGCTATTGTTTATCTAGGTTCCCGGTCTTTGTTGTTTCTCTACCTGATGTGTCCAGGAAGCACCGCTAATGTCCGTTATTTTCAGCGTATAGCTACCTTGGGGCAAGCTTGACAAGGCTTTGTTTTCCAAGTTCAATTGTGCTTTTGCGCCCAGGGGGACCACCAAGCTATGCTGGCCGGGTTTCACTTTGGCAACATAGTAATTGGAGATGCGCTCCTCGGGTAAAGAAGCTAGTTCATTCTGAGCATATTTAAGAACCGTATGATTTTGGTCATCCATCAATTCTATAGCGATCACCCAAGAGCCATAAACATCAACGCCTTCAGTCCTGAAGACATCAAAAGAAAGGGTAGCGTTGTGAATTTCACCCGCCGTAATTTCAAGCTTTGGTTTCACTGATTTATTGTGCAGCGGACCCCACAACCCACCGTGGAACACTTGGTTGGTCATTAGTGTCATCCCAAGAATAAACAAGGAACCGGTAAGAACGACTTTAGAGAAAATGCCTTCATTCATTGGCAATACACCTGAACCCAACCAGGCAAACCACTTCTTTTTGGTGATTTTGAAATCATTCGCTATCAGGTAATTGTCCAGTGCGTACTTTCCGCTGCCGGTTAGGAACAATACAAATCCTGTTGCAATTCCTAACACGCCAATCTGCCATTCGTCCAAACAGGTTGTCCCTATCCACCCAGAGCCTAGCAATATACCCATTGCCAGGGCAAAGACGCCAACGCTCATCAACCGGGTAAACAACCCGAACATGATGAACAACCCTACTATACCTTCAACGATGGTAAAGATTACCATGTTGATCCAAAGCAGATCAGGGTTCTCCACCAAATATTGAATTATCGGTTTTATGCCTAGCGCGTTGGGCAGAAAGTGGTTAAACTTAACGCCAATGTAACCCGCTGTTTCCGGGTCGAGTTTGTCGGTCAGGATGGTTCTTCTCCAAAGGGCGGAGAAATAGGTCCATCCAATAACTAACCGTACTGCAAGGGTCATCAGCCCTGCATCATTTTTTATACTTTTCATTCTTGATTGTTGTAATTGACAAAATTCGGTTGAGCAACCGCTTCCGTTCTTTTTGGCAAAGGGTCAATTACGAGTAGAGTAGAATGTTATGATAGAGTATGTACAATGGAACATCATAGATCAGTTGGTCTATTGATGCCCTTTTCGTACGGAAATATTGGGGCGAGCTAATGGCAACCTTCGAATGATAACCTTCCGGAGTTGGAAGGTCTGATTGCAGCACCTCTTGGCTAGAAAGCACTTGAACAGCCGTAAAAGCTGCAAAAGTCTGGCAACTCGATGAAGCGATTGTTGCCTTGCTCTTGTTTAAGACTTTGGTTTCAGGAATGCCTAATTCAGCTTGGATCAGGTTCCGAACCTTGCAAGGTGAAAACAAAAGCAGTGCCGCCAGCCCAAAAATAGACAGGATGGAATTGATTTGTTTTATTTTTATCCTTGCTTTCATTTTTGATAATTTACACAGAAAACGACTTCACGACTCGATTTGTTTTTGTAGGCTGGGGTAGATTGACCGGATTCCTGTCCGCCCGTATATTATACTTAAAATTTTGCAGGACATCAGCCAATCAGTAAAATACAATACTCCGTTTCCAACAAAACCCTTACAAAAATTCCAAATGGTACAGAAATTTCAACTTTTGCAGCTTAGGAATGGTTCAAGAATAACCCGCGATTCCTCTGCTTACTCTTTTTAGCCTCGCTGATCGTCGCTTCGCTCCTCGGAGTTCCGCCCCTCTGCGTTCAATCCCGGTTAACCGGGATTGAACCTGTCTGCCGTTGACATTAGCCAGACAGGCGCAGCGAGGTGAGAAAACCCGCCTGCTGTGCCAGCGGCCGGCAGGGAGCAAGTCAGAAATCACACCACGCAGTAGACGCGAAGCGAAATTTTGGGTTGGCGGACTATATAGTCTGACAACTCAGGATTTGTGAAAATATGACGCCGCTATTTTTTTGGCTGGCAAGGCGAAAAACGTAGGCGATGCCTAAGCATCAGCGTCCCGGTTAACCGGGATTGAACGCAGCAAGGCGGAAAAAGAGCAAGTCAGAATTCACAAATTTCGGGTTGTCAGACTATAAATTGCAACAATACCGCAAGCCTTCGCAACAATAATCCAAACCCCGCAACCCCACGCCAACTATCTTGACTGCAAATTTTATTGTATAACTTCAAAAACACCTACTATTATGCAAACAAGATACATTGGTGTATTCGCCCTGTGGCTGATGGCGATCAGCCTGCAAGGGCAGATTACGATTACCGCCGACGACTTCCAAAATCCGGTAGGCGACGCTCTGGAACGGGTAGACATTGGCGTCCTCTTCTTCGATGGCATTTACTTTATACCGCCCTCAGGGGGCGAAAACCAGCAGTGGGATTACCGCTGGCTGCAGCAGCAGCAGATCAGCAGCGACCCGCTTCCGGAGATTGACAACCCTGTGTACCCCGAGGCCAACACCGTATTAACCGCCATTGACCGGGCGAACTTATCGCCTTTTTTCCCCTTGCCCGTGCAGTTCTTCCAACGGTACGATGACGACGGCTTGGCTACCGTGGGCGAAGCACTGCCCGGCCCGGTGACCTTGGCTTTCCCTTGTGAGGGCTGCCTGACAGACTCCGTGCAGTACCAGTCCCGCAGTATCAGCGCGGAATCGCCAGTCACGCATTTGCAGCTGCCACTCGATTTCGGGGACAGTTGGAGCAGTTCCTTCGTGCGGCAGACCTCCGGGCAGCTCCAACTGCCCACACTGGGATTGGAAGGGCTTACGGCAGAAGCCGTGGATTCTGTGCAGCAAAGCGGGGAGGTTATCGGCTGGGGGAATCTCACCTTGCCCAATAATACAATTTCCGGTTTCATAGACCTTGACGTTCTCCTGGTCCGGGAAACCATCACCCGGACGACGAACTACACCGTAGACGGCGCGCCCGCCCCGCAGGCCTTCCTGGACAGCCTGGGGGCCGCACAAGGGGAAAGCGAAACCCTCGTCTATTATCATTTTTACACGCCCGGGCTCGGGCAGCCGGCTTTTACCATTGCGTTTACTGGCACCGGCGACTTTTTGACGGTGCGTATGGCTGCCTCCCTGTCCGAGGTCAACCCCGAAGAGGAAGGCACCTACACGACCGTGCCCCTCACACACGATGGCCTGAACCGCAGCTACGATGTTTACGTGCCGCCTTCGTATACCGGCGAAGAAGCGGTGCCGATCGTGATGACCCTGCACGGCTACACGGGTACCAGCAAGCTGACCGCCTGGCAGACCCGCATGAACGAAGTAGCGGACACCGCAGGCTTTATCGTGGTCTATCCGCAGGGGCAATTGGTTACCCAGCCTATACCGCCACCTGGCTTGCCGCCGACAGCCCCCGGCTGGAACACCCCTGGTTTTGTTTCGACAACCGATGATGTAGGGTTTCTACTCTCCGTTCTGGAGGATGTTACAGGGGCTTACAATATCGACGAAGCGGCGGCCTACCTCTGCGGCATTTCCAATGGCGCAGGCATGACTGATATCATGAGCGGGGCAGCCCCGGAGCATTTTGCAGCCGTGGGGGAAGTCGCAAGCGTGGCTATCACTCCACGTAACCATCTGGTTCCTACCATAATTGTTCGGGGCACCGATGACCCACTCGTCCCCTACGATGGGTTCCCGCAGATTGGCATCCCGTCAACTGAGCAGGCAGTAGCGCACTACGGCCGCCTGAATGGCTGTGCGCTTACGCCCGACTCCCTTAACCTGGAGGATATAGACCCGACCGACAATACTACGGTCACCCGGTTTACCTATACCGACTGTTACGGCGATGCCGACTTGGTCTTCTACCGGGTCAATGGCGGCAGCCACGTTTGGGATGACGGCCCGCCCGCCCCTGTATTGTTCCAACCCGTCATCGGGCCGAACGTCAACCGCGATTTCAGCGTAAGCGCCACTTTGTGGAATTTTTTCAAGCAATACCGGCTGCCTCACGCCCGCTTGCTTCCGCAAACGCTGGAGGATCAGGACTCCACCCGCAACTACCTGCTCTATGTGCCTGCCGCCTACGATGGCACAGAGGAATGGCCGCTAGTGCTCAACCTGCACAGCGGAGCCAACGACCGCTTTGCACAAATGTGGAACAGCCGTATGAACCTGGTAGCCGATACAGCCCATTTCCTCGTGGCTTATCCGGAAGGGCTGCCGTCTGATTTAGGCAGGGTATGGAATACGGGGCAATCCCCCGACCGCCCGGATGACATCGCCTATCTCAGCCGCCTGATAGAAACCCTGTCTGCCGGCTACGCCATTGATACCGAGCGGGTCTACAGCACCGGCTTCTCTATGGGGGGCGAGATGAGCTACCTGCTGGGCTGCAATATTCCCGACCGGATTGCCGCCATTGCCTCCGTGTCGGGCACAACGCTAACGGATAACGACTGGACCTGTACCGCCGGACAACCTTTGCCCTTGCTGCACATGCACGGCACGGCAGATATCGTCGCGCCCATCGAGGGCGGTACAGGCGCCCCGAACGGCTTTGATTTCCCGGACGTGCGCGACCAACTCGACTTTTGGATCAACAGCAATAGCTGCGCCGCTGACTCCACAGTTACCCAACTGCCAGACACCGATTCGAATGACAACAGCACCGTCACCCTCACCCGCTTTGACGACTGTGCGCTGTACCAGGGCGCAGACGGCAGCGACCGCACCGCAGAGGTTTGGTACTATCGGGTAGAAGGCGGCGGCCACAGCTGGCCCGACGGGCGGTTCGACTTTTTGCCGCCGGAGTTACAATCCTTATTCAGCCCCGTCAACCGGGACATTAATGCGTCCTCGGAAATCTGGAATTTTTTCAACCGCCACCGGCTGTTGCTGACGAACACGGATGCGGTTGCGCCTGTCACTTACGCGGTCGAAGTATTCCCCAACCCGGCGCGGGATGCGTTCCAACTGTCCTTTAAGCTGCCAGCCGCCGCACCAGTGCAGTTGCAGCTGTTCAATGCCGTTGGGCAGGCGGTGCATCAGCGGCAATTGGGTACGCTTGGGGCTGGGCCGCAACAAGTGCATATTAATCAGCTCGGGGCATTGCCTGCCGGCTTGTATTATTACCGGCTGCAGGTTGGTGCGGGGCAAGTCAGTGGCCCAGTGATGATAAGGCCTAAGCCGTGATCTAAACGGATTGATCTTATTCTTGAATCAAGTTATTTGTATATAGTTCTCCAAGACAGGGTTATAGGAATCTTGGCTTGGAGAACTACATACTGTAAAAAACAATATAGCATGTTAAATCAATCAACTGCCATTCTTACGGTCGCCTTTTTCCTGGTGGTTTCCGTTCATACCGTAGTTGCCCAAAGTGCCAACTTAGTTGTACACCGGGATGGCCCTGGAAATATCACGCTTTACCTTGATGGAGTGAAGCAGAATGCCAATCCAATGAAGCGAGTCCGGGTCACTAGACTGCGACCTAACCAAAACTATAAAGTGGAAGTCAAAGACGGTTACACTTCACTAACGGTAGAGCAAATCACATTGGATGCCAGCCGGGAAAGCGTTTATGCATTGACGGGGTCTTCAGGTTCTTATTACTTGCAATGGGAATCTGACTCGGCTATCGAAGGGGCACCAACCGACGACCGCGGTACAACGAGTGCCTCTTTTCAAACTGTGATGTCCAAAGTACAAAGCATAAAGAGTAAGGTGTTCTTTACAGCGGGCTGGCCCACTGAAGAGCGTTGGGTAAAGGATATGGAGACGGCACTTCGATCTTTGTCATACTATGATTGTATGACGGGACAAATAGAAGCCATTCTTTCAGTGAAAGGCAAGGTGTTCTTTGCAGAGGGACCGAAGGCTGAGGTGGATTGGGCCAGAAGCATGATAGAGCAAATCATTAGAGCCCCCAAGTACAATTGTGATTTGGCGTCACAAATCCGCAGGATAGCTAGTGCGACTAGTCCGAAATAGCACAGCGTATTTCACGCTTGGGCGCCCTGGTTTTACTGGGTTTCTTCGGTTAGTCATTTCTGAAACACTCCACTAGTGGCGGTGTGATAGATCCGAGTAGTGGTCGATCGAAGAGAGGGAAAATAGAGCGGCTTTTGCAATAAACTCTATTTGTAATTAAGTCAATAACCGCCAGCCAACAAAAACGAAAGGGTTGACGGCTTTCCCTAAGTTTTGTACATTACTTACGGCAGTTCCCGTTTCGACGGGGCTGCCGTGTTTTGTAACCCTAGTATGCCATTTGTCATGTACGGTCGTTCCTTATGCGTCCTTTTTATTGTCAGCGCATTGTTGTCGGTGTTTGCTCAGGCTACTTTGCCCAGCATCCACCTCACCTTAGAAGACGGGCTAGCGGGGCAAAAGGTATTCAATATGGCCGAAGACCGGCAGGGCTTCCTTTGGTTTGCCACTGACGGCGGCTTGTCTCGTTTTCACGGAAATGGTTTTGTGAACTACCGGCACGACCCGGACAATCCCGCCTCTTTGTCCAACAACCGCGTACACGACATTATGGAGAACGAGGACGGGACTTTTTGGGTGGCGACCAAAAGCGGGCTGGACTTGTTTGACCCCCGGACTGAAAAATTCACGCATATCACCCATGATCCGGATGACCCCGGCAGCTTAGCCCCCAATACTGGGGTTCGCCATCTGAACAGAGACTGGGAGGGGCGATTGTGGCTGAGCACCTACGGGGGAGGGCTGCAACGGAAAACACGTGGCAAGGCCCGCTTCGAGGGGTTTCATCTGCTCCCCCCCTCTGAGATGGAGTCCTTTTCCAATTCTTACTACCTTAACACCATCGGCGAGTTCGCGAGAGATCAAGCAGATCCTAATATCCTTTGGTTGTGTACTGTTAATAACGGTTTAGGCAAGCTGGATTTGCGGACGGGGCAGATAACCACCTTTGCGATAACCCCTAATCGGAATGGGTCTGTACATACGGTTTACAGCGATCAGGAAGACGAGGTTTGGGTGGGAACCTGGAATTATGGCCTGGCGCGTTTTACTCCTTCTACGCAGGAGTGGGAATTCTTCTTGCCGCATCCGGAACTCCACGGTGGGAAACCCATAAGCGCGCAAAACATCATCCTTCACCTAGAGCCAAAAAACGAAGACGAGTTTTGGCTGGCCAGCAAATCGGATGGCTTGGTTGTTTTCAACCGCCGCACCGGCGCGTTTTCCTTTCCCACGCCAAGCATTGATTCCGCCGACGAGCTGTTTGTTGACGATGCTGGTAATTTGTGGATACTGGGGGATGGTGCCCATGTGGTACCCGCCGCCGCTGTCCGAAAACCTTTGTTCACGCGCTACACTAGCGGGCAGCAGATCGGCATTACCCAGGCCTTCCAAAGAAAAGCCGGTGAACTGATGCTGAGTTGGTACGAAGCGCCGGGCGCGATGGTATTTTCTGATGGCCAAAGGCACTCGATTCCTTACCAAACCGAATCCGGTACTGCAAGGCAACTGGAAGCCTTGGACTTTTTACTAAGCCAGGCCGACACGCTTTTCGCTGTAGAGTTGGTGTCCAATGCGCTGATCTACCTTGATGAAACACAGCAAGTGTTCCGCCCCTACCGGCCGGACTTGTTTTCCCATCTAAGCGCGCCGTACCGCCTGCTCGGTATGGCAGAAGACGATCACGGGCAGCTGTGGATCCGTACCCGTGGGGCGGGGTTGCTTAAATTGCCGGCAAGCCGGGATACTTGTATACAATATGCGGAGGGTAAGAGGTACGGGAAAAGCACCCTATTTGACCTCTGGTTTGAAGAGGAAACCCGGGGCTGGCTGGGTACCAACGACTTCGGACTAGTCGAGTTCAATCCTGCCACGGGAAAGGTGTTGGCTACTTTTGACACAGCCTCTCCGCCCCCCTACAAGCTTCGGGATAACTGGGTGAACGCCATACTGAAGGATAGGGAGGGCGTGTTTTGGGTCGGCTATGAAACCGCCGGTTTTCAGCGCCTGCCGGCTCGCGACCCTACCCCCCAGTTTACAGCAGTAGTGGCCAATAAGACGATATCTGGCGTAGATGCTATTGTGGAGGATGCTCAGCAACGCGTCTGGCTATTGGCGCATAATGGATTGTTCCTCTATGACTTTCGGGACAGCGTACTTCGCAACGTCAACAAAGCGCTCAATATCGAGCACAAGTATTCTAACTGGGAAAACGACCTCCAAGTCCTCAAAAGCGGCGAGCTCGCTTACACCATCAAAGACCAAGTATACGTATTCGACCCGGCAGGCCTGCAAATCGACCGGACACCCACGCCTATGATCTTTACCGATTTTCAAGTGCTGGGCGACAACGGCCGGCATATCCGCAACATCAACTACTTTTCCGAGCTGGACCTATCGTATCAGGAGCGCTTTTTCAACATTGGATTTTCCATACTGGACTACCTTGACCACGGCAACACGGCCTACGCTTATAGGTTGGAGGGCTGGGACGAACAATGGAACTACATCAGCAACAATACCAACGCTAGCTACAGCAAATTGCCGCCTGGCCGCTACACCTTCCGCGTGAAAGGGGCCGACGGGGATGGGGTGTGGAACGAAGAAGGACTGGCGCTCCGCATCCGCATCCGCCCGCCCTGGTACTGGAACCGCTGGACCCAGGTACTCTACACGCTGCTGCTGGCCAGCCTACTATACGCTTTTTACCGTTTTCACCTCAACCGCCGCCTGGCGATGGCCGAGGCCGAGCGGCTCAAAAGCCTGGACGCCTTCAAGTCCAATTTATTCACCAATATCACCCACGAGTTCCGCACACCGCTGACGGTCATCCAGGGCATCAGCGCCCACAGCACCGCTCAGCCGGGAGACAAAGCGCTCATCCAACGCAACAGTCAGCGCCTGCTGGAACTTGTCGACCAAATTCTGGACCTGGCCAAGCTGGAGGACGGCAAGCTGCAACCGGATTATCAGCAGGGCGATATATTGCCCTACCTACGCTACCTGACGGAATCTTTTCACTCCCTGGCGCTGCAGCAGAAGATCAACCTCAACTTCTACGCTTATGAGGATACGCTGATTATGGATTATGACCCCGACAAAATGCTGAAAATCCTGTCCAACCTCATCAGCAATGCGCTTAAATTTACGCCTGATTACGGCAAAGTGCTGGTGACGGCCCGGCGGGAAAAAAGCCAGGCGGGTACTGACTGCCTTTGCCTCAAGGTAAAAGATACTGGCGCAGGTATTGCTCCGGATGAGCTCCCCCACATCTTCAGCCGCTTCCATCAAGCGGAAACGGACAGTACGCGCAGCGCAGGAGGCGTAGGCATTGGCCTTGCCCTGGTGAAAGAACTGACCGGGCTGCTGGGCGGCGAAATTACCGTGGAAAGCAAGTTGGGCGCCGGCAGTTGCTTTATCCTATATTTACCCATCCGCAGAGTAGCCGCCCGGGCCACTTCCAGACGGTTTGCCCAGCCAGCGCCGGAACGGACATCGCACACTGCAAACGAGAACTCACCCTCGCCAGCCGGGGACCAACCCGTTTTGCTGATCGTAGAGGACAATCAGGATGTGGTACAGTACCTCAAAAGCTGCCTGCAGCCGGATTATCAGTTGCACATGGCCTACGATGGAAAGGAAGGCATAGCCGTGGCGCAGCAGGTGTTGCCTGATATTGTTATCAGCGATGTGATGATGCCCGAAGTGGATGGCTTTGAGCTTTGCCAAACGCTTAAAAATGACCCGCGTACTGATCATATCCCGGTAATCATACTGACTGCCAAGGCCGATCTGCCCTCCAAACTCTCCGGCCTGGAACACGGGGCAGATGCCTACCTGACCAAGCCTTTTCACGAAGAAGAACTACACGTACGGCTCCGGCAACTTCTGTTAATGCGGCAGCGCCTGCGGGAAAAGTACCAGCAAACTGATTTTAAAGCGGAGGCCGCAACTGGTAAACAGGACGCTTTCGTCCTGCAAATCAGGCAGTATATCCTGGATCATCTGGACGATGAGGAGCTTGGCGTCAGCGCCCTCTCTGAAGCTGTGTTCCTGGAGCGTACCCAAGTCTACCGCAAACTTAAAGCCCTAACCGGCATGTCGGCCACCCGATACATCCGGCATATACGCCTGCAGGAGGGGGAAAAGCTGCTTCGCCGTACCGATAATACAGTAACGCAGATTGCCATGCGGGTCGGCTTCCGGGATTTACCCACTTTCTCCCGGGCGTTTTCTGAGGCCTACGGGCAGTCGCCGACGCAGTTCAGGAAGGACAAATAGCATTAAGCGACGCTCGATAAATAACTTTTACCTCACCAGGCGTTGGGTACTTCCCGCTGCCCTAAATTTTCTACTCGCTTGTAAATAGCAGCTAGGCTCAGCTCGATGCCTAAAGAATAAAGCGGCAAGCTTTTATCCAAACCAAAGGCACTCGATATACGCCAGAGCTGATCCTCTTCTTTGTACCAGGATTGTACTTTAGGAATGGTTTGCCACACTAAGACATATTCCTTGAAGGAAGAAATGCTGCGGTAGGCTTCGAATTTATCCGTGCTGTCGTACTGCTTTGTACTTTCGGAGAGCACTTCGATAAGCAGTAGCGGATTGAGCAGCATAGTTTTGTTTTTTTCGTGCACCTCTTCTTTGCCGCAGAGCACGGTACAGTCCGGGTACACACAACGGTTGTAAGCAGGAATATATATCTGCTGATCGCTACTATATACTGCGCAGTCTTGACCAGCTTTGTCCAGTGCGACATCAATTGCTGTGCCTATGCTATTGGCGATTTTATTGTGCGCGGGCGTACCGCCGACCATAGCAATGATTTGTCCATCCCAGTATTCGTGCTTGGTGGTGGACCGTGCCTCCTCTTTGAGGTAGGCCTGAAGAGAAGCGGATTGATTAGGTGACTGTTCTGCTGTGAACATAGTCGTAAATTTATGTAGTTCCGTCGGATTGCTTCGGCACCGCATATTCCCCCATCAGCCTGATCAGCTCCCGGATCATATCTTCCAGGGTGTAACAGTTGGCCAGAGAGATATCGACCAGCTTGCCGTCTTCGAAGAGGAGGCCGCTCTCAGCATCTCGTGTGTTGTTGATGGATATATTGATATCCTCCGGGAGTTGGAAGCCCTCGATAACCCGGTATAATTCCATGGTAGGTTTGTCGGTCTGTTTATCCACAAATAGTGATACCATAACTACTTCAATATTTTGTTTCCTGGGGGCAGATGCAATTCTGTAGCACTAAGCGCATTATGCTTGATAATAGCATCTTGCTCTTTACTGCTTCTGAATAAAATTAATTTCACATACTCTGCCACCAAAACATCAAATATGCTGCCTTCAAATTCAATAAAGTACTTTAGCCCAGGTTCAGGTAAGCTGCTGCCGTATCGCGCTTTTTGCCCGTTACAGGTTTGACCAATTCTAAAGGTCTGCCCACCTTGCAACCAAATTCTCGATTTAGAATGGCAAGTATAACAAGAATACAAGTTTGGGCTTAAGGCATACAAGCGATACTGATGGCAATTCCCAAACTTTGATGCCGCTGCCTCCATCAATGCCTCATAAGCTTCCTCCGTAATATCATAATTATCCAGATCAATATCCAGTTCCTGGGCCAGATTCTTGGCAGCCGATGCTACTGCAGCTTGGTATACTTCCGTCGATGCCTCAATTCCAACCCTTCGTTGCATTAAGGCATCAATCGAAGCAGTGCGCTTTGCAGAAGTGCTGAGCTTAGCGTAAACAGTTATCAAGATGAGTAAAAGGAATAAAACGGCTAATGGCAGCGACCACCTCTTTTGCTCTGGAAGTTGAAGGGCTCGGTTCATAGGTTTTAGGGTTGTTACATTAACCTAAAGTTATGGAGTTTCTGGCAATGTTGCAACTATTTTGATCTACATACTGGGTTGTATTCGCAAATTAATGACAGCAGAGTTCTATGAACCGTTTTTAAAACTGAACACATAGCAGAGTCAAAACGAGTTTTAGTGTTTATCCTCAGCTGCAGATGAAGAGGGGGAGCCAAAAGAAGCCCCTGATGACTTTGGTCTGGAGCTCCCTTCTGCTTTAGTGATTATGCCCTTCATGATCATGACTGTGCCCATCCTCATGCTAATGGTCACCAGCCGGCACATCCTCGTTCTTCACGTAGTCCATACCACAAACCGGGCATTCCCCCGGCTCATCGCTGCCGCTGCCCTCGCAGTGCATGGGGCAGATGTAGGCGGAGGTGTATTCTGGGCCTTGCTTGTCCGCATCGGCTTCCGCTTCACTGTCTACTTCGGTCTGATCAGTAGCTGCCTCATTCTGACCGGTATCAGCGTTGCCGCCACAGGCTATAACGAATAAAGACAGTCCCAAAAAGGTCAAAAATTTCAAAGTTTTCATTGTTCAGAAGCTGATGTGCCTCCGAAGGAGGCGGTTTAAAAAGTAATAATTTTATTTCGTGACCAGCGTTTCTTCCACAGTACCACAGGTCAGCATCTCATCCCCAAAGTAGGGGTTGCGGATTTCTTCTACATCGCTGATCCAATCGGCGCCATCCCAGTTGAAGGCCATAGGGCAGTGCTGTACGTAGTAAGTCTGCTCGGTTGCGCCAAACACCTTCACCACTTTGATCAGGGTTTGGGAGAGAAAGTCAAACTGCGTGCGCTGCTCCCCGACGGCTTCCGCGGCACCGATCTGCTTGCCGTGGGAGAGGAGGGCACCCCGCTGCTGCTGCCAATACGTCAATGCTTCGCCCGAGAGCAAATCGTTGTTGACCGCTTCTACTCTTTCGGTAAATGCCCGGGCTTTTTCCGCCGCTGTTGCCGCATCGGTGGCCACCAGTGCATCCTTTAGGCGCAGATAGGCTTCTATGGCACTGCCGAGTTGTTGCTTAAACGGTTGGGGGGCTGCGGTGCGGTAGTCGGGCAGCGTTTCCCGGGCCGGCATTTCTTTGATTTGAATGTCGCGGTTCATCATGCTCGATTGGTTGTTGAGCTGGGCAGCGGCATCGATGGAGAAATTGCCGTAGGTGACGACCTCTTCGCCGGTTTCCAGCCCACTAAGCACCCGGTAGCGGTCGCCCAGGGGCTCGCCCAATGCCACCTCCCGGTACTGAAAAGTCGGGATTGGGGTATCCGGCACTTTAACGTAAACGACCGAGCGCTCCCCGGTCCATAGTACCGCCGATTTGGGCACCGTAAGCGTCGTGCTGCCGCCTGCCCGTTCTGGTGCGATCTCTCCGTGCACCAGCATTTCTGGTTTGAGTTTTCCGTTAGGATTTCGGACTTCAGTGCGTATCGCTACCACCCGGCGCTCTTTGTCCAGCATGGGGTCAATAAAGGTGACTTTTCCGGAAAAGCGCTCGCCGGGGATCGCCGGAGCTGAAAAGGTAATGCGGTCGCCGGTTGCAATCTGCGCAAGGTCCTCCTCGTAGGCGTCAAAGAGCACCCAAACGGTATTCAGGTTAATCAAGTCAAAGAGGGGCTCGCCCTGCGCCACATAATCGCCCACTGCGACCCGCCGCTGCGTCACGACCCCGCTTCCGGTGGCGTAGAGTGGGAAGGTTTCCTGCACTTCGCCGCTTTCAGCAATTTGGTCAATCTGCGCTTCGGGCACTTTCCAGTAGCGTAGTTTCTTGCGAGCCGCTTCTGCCAGCTTGGGGTTGACATCTTGCAGCTTGGCGGCTTCCAGCAATTCGCGCTGCGCGGTGATCAGCTCGGGCGCGTAGAGGTCTGCCAGTTTCTGGCCTTTGTACACCTGCTCGCCCGTGAAAGTGACATATAAGCGCTCAATACGCCCCGGCACCTGTGCGACCTGACTGGAAGCAAGGCGTTCGTCGGCCTGCACTTTGCCGCTGAGCTTCAGTAGCGTACCGCCTGCAGCCTGCGCCTCGCCGACCACCGAAGTCTGAATGTCGGCCAGGCGGGCGGCCTCCCGGGTCATCTCGAAATTGAGCGGGTCATCGGACGACATCTCGCTTTGGGGGATCAGGTCCATACCGCAAATCGGGCAGTCGCCTGCTTCTTCCCGCTTAACCTGCGGGTGCATGGAGCAGGTCCAAGTGGTGCTCCCTGAATCCGCTGATTCAGCTGCGTGTTGGTGTTCTGCGGCATCAGTTGCTGCGCCGCCGCCAAAGAGGAGGTAGCCGGCACCCAGCCCTACTAAAAGGGCGATCAGGATTAGCAAAGGAACTTTTATTTGTTGCATGGTATTATTAGATTAGAGCTTAAATGTTGAAAATGATGACGCTGAATATATACCGACGACGAAGTAGTTTTCCCGATAGCTGTTGGGAAAACTACTTCGTATCGGCATAAACTCGTGCGTCGGGTTTGTGCCTCACGCCCAAACCTCTCCGTTCCGAGTTTACCTGATCAAATTCTACAAGCTTCCGGGTTGACAGAAGAAGAGCTAACACTGGAAATAGCAGTAGCTCTATATCAGCGCGAAATATTATCTTTAGGCAAAGCTGCTGCCTTTGCCAGCCTGCATCGTATGGCTTCTCAAGCCGCGCTGTCTGAGCGGGAGGTGCCTCTAAATTATGATGTTGAAGATTTGGAAGCCGACCTGGCCACTTTGAATCGTGTATTGCCTGCATAGTTTTACGCTCTTTTGCTTTTACAATAAAAACTTCACAATCAACCCCCCAACCAGCCACGCATAACTCACATAAGCCAGGTACTTCAGCGTTTGCTCCAGCACTTTACTCTTGGGCGCCATCTCCTTGTGGTGCATGACGTCCTTACGGCGGAAAAAGCCATGATAGACCAGCCCTACCGTCAGAAGCAGAAAGCTCAAGTTTAAGAAGAAGGTATAGTCGATCGCAAAGTGTTCTGCATCCATAATGCTGATCGCTTTCGGATCTGGCAGAAAACCCAGCAGATCAAAGCCATAGTGCAGCACCAATGCCGTACCTATTAGCGAAGCGAACAGCAGGAACAAAATAAACAGCGACATCCGCCAGCCGTAGTACTTGGCGTTGATGCGCAACACCGGGAAGACCACGAGGTCACTGAAGATGAAGGCCATCACCCCGGCAAAACTTACGCCCTTGCTGAAAAGCAGCGCCGCCAGCGGGATATTGCCCATCGAGCCAATAAAGGTCATAAAGGCTGCCACCGGGCCGATAATCACGTGCTCCAATAAGCTAAGGAAGCTGTACTGCGTCACCTCCGGCCCGCTGTTGATGAACAGGCTGCGGAAAAAGCTGTCCGGTACAAATGCCGCGACAATGCCTGCGATGGTAAAACCGATAGTCACGTCCTTCCATACCATTTTCCACTCCATCACATACTGCTTGGCAATCTTCGCCCAGCTTTTGGAGGAACGGATTTTGGTTTTCCAGGATTTGTCCGGGTCCATGTCATCGCCTTGCTGCCGGCCGAGGTGCTCCCGTGCCTGTTTGATGAGCTTTTTAGGCCGCACGAGCCGGATGATCAGCCAGCTGATGGCGATCAGCAGAATGCCGCCCACGTACTCGCCGACCACAAACTGCCAGCCGAGGAAAATAGAGATGATGATACCCAGCTCGATCACCAGATTGGTGGAAGACAGCAGGAAGGCGACCGCCGCCGAGAAGCTCGCGCCCTTCTGGAAAAGCGATTTAGTGGTCGCCAAGGCCGAGAAGCTGCACGAACTGCTGATGAAGCCGAAGAAGGCACCAAGGAACATACTCTTGGAGCCAGCGTCGCCCATTGTGCGCTGCATACGCTCTTCGGTCACCAGTATCTGTATCAGGCTGCTGAGGAAATAGCCGAGGATAAAGGCCCATAGCGCCATCCAGAAAAATCCGGCGCTGGTGTAGGCGGCATTGCCCCAGTTGTTTAGAAAATCTTGCATCATTTGGCCTTTTGATCGTGTGAAAAATGGGTTGGGCGCAAGCGCCAACGATTAGGAGTTTTGGGTTGTTTTTTATATTTTGAAAGCGTTAAATCACATTGCTTAAAAGTTGTGTTATGGAGGTCCTGGCAAAAAGCATCACCTACGAGGAATTCAGCAGAATGGAATTTCCTGAAGACGACCCCTACATTTACGAACTTATTAATGGTGAGCTCATGAGAAAGAACGCGCCCTCTGGAGAGCATCAGTACGCCCAGTCTAAACTGTTTTACAAAATGATGCACCATGTTTCTGAGAATAACCTGGGAACGATTTTCGCAACACCCACCGCCGTCCTTCTTACGGAATATAGTGCACCACAACCCGACCTTGTCTTCCTTAGTCAAGAAAAAATGGACCTCTTTGATCCGTACTGGGGCATCAAAGGCGCACCGGACATCATGGTAGAAATCGTCTCCCCGACCTCCTACAAGCGCGACCACCTGCTCAAAAAAGAGCTGTACGCAGAGCACGGCATACCTGAATATTGGATTGTCGACCCTTCCTACCATTCGGTAGAAGTATTCGTACTCAAAGAGGGACGGTACGAGCGCCATGCTTTCGGCATCGATGGAGAAACGGTAGGGTCGCATATTTTATCTGGTTTTGAATTAGAGGTTTCCTCTATTTTTATTAGACATGATCCGGAATAATTCACTAGGCTGAAAAAGCGATTTTTGCTCGCTGGCTGCGTACCGTCCTCGCCTTGATAGCGCTGCTATCAGACTGCGGGCGTCCCTTCCCAGCAAACAAAACTCATCTTTTTCATCTCTACCAATCATTCCCGTATAATGTCTATTGATTCCACAACAACTGATTAACCCTAGCTACCGCCAAGTGACTTGCCACCACCGCACTCAACCGTTTCAGGTCATACTCAATCAGCTCGCTTTCCAGCCGCAGCAGTTCATCGAAGCTTCGCCCCTGTGTACTGTAAGCCTCTTCCAGTACATCAATGGCTGATTGTGCCAATCGGCGCTGCCGCTCGTATAGCTCCAGGCGGAGCTGGGCGGATTCATAATCGGCGTAAGCCTGTGCCACTACTGCTTCAAACCGGTACTCCAAGTCGAGTTTCCGGTCTTCCAGCGCGCTGATTTTTAGGCGTTCTTCCCGCTCCTTTGCTTCAAACTTACCCCGGTAGAGCGGCAAGCTGATACTCGCCCGCAGTTGTACGATGTCCCGGCCATTGGCATTGAGGTTGGCATCGTTGCGCGGGCCCACGAGGATGTAATCGGCCCCCAGTCCCAGGGAAGGCTTGCCATCAAGTTCGTTGAGGGCGATCGCCTGCCGGGCAGCCTCCTGCTGCCAGCCGAGCTGCCGGAAGCGGGGGTGGCTGCGGCGGATGACGGCCAGGAGGCTGTCTTGCCGGAACGGAAGCCGGGCGGGCTCAAGTTTACTTTCGATTCGGATAGCCGTTGCTGACGGGCGTTGCAGTAGTTGATTGAGGGTCGCGAGCGGCTTCTTGGCTTCGCGATTGAGCAGGGCGATTTCCTGTTCCAGCTCTTCCCGCCGGATTTGCACGCGCAGGACGTCGGCTGTGCTCGCTTTGCCACTTGCCACTTTCGCCAGCGCAATGGACTCTAAAGATTCGAGTAGGGGCAGGTTGCGCCGGAGCAGCTGTTGGCGTTGCCGGATTTCGTAAAGCCGCAGGTAAGCTTGTTCCAGCTCGTAACGCAGCTCCAGGGCGCGGGCAGCGATCTGTTCGTACAGGGCTTTGGCTTTGGTATCTTCTATGGCAGCCCGCTGTGGCAGGGTGCCCGGCCAGGGAAAGCCCTGCGTAGCCCCGAGGCGGAGCAACTGCGGCCCCAAGCGGGTCTCTACCGGCAGCGGGAAGCCGCCTACGCCTACTTCCGGGTTCGGCAATTGGCTGGCCTGCGGGGCGCGTTCCAGCGCAGCCCGGTATTCCTTTTCCAGTGCCATCAGTCCCGGCTGCTGTAGCAGGGCGCTGTCGATGAGCGTGGGGAGGGGCTGGGCACTGATTAGAATGGGAAAGAGCAATACTGCCCAAAAAAGCTTATATTTCCATCTAAATTTGTAACGAATTAGGCTGATCATTGGTTACTATTATTAAACCTGAAAGATGAATAGACTGGAACGCATAACATTTGACCCGGCAAGGATGGGCGGGAAGCCATGTATTCGCGATATGAGGGTAACTGTAGGAACTGTGGTAGGACTTTTGGCTTCTGGCTATTCAGTTGAACAGATTCTGGAAGCATACCCTTACCTTGAGCAGGAAGATATAATGCAAGCACTTCAATATGCCGCATGGAGAGCGGAAGAAATTGAGTTGCCTTTGACTGGAAGCTGATGAAGATATTGATTGACATGAATCTCTCTCCAAAATGGGTTCCACTTCTTTCAGAGGAAGGATGGGAGATAAAGCATTGGCAAGAGATTGGCCCTCGAGATGCTCCTGATATTGAAATTTTTGATTGGGCCAAAAAGAACCAATATGTAGTTTTTACCCATGATTTGGACTTTAGCGCACTACTTGCTATAACCAAAGCTGAAGCACCGAGTGTTATCCAAGTGCGCGCACAAAATGTCATGCCACAGAGCCTAGGTTCTAAATTAATTCCCATTATTAAACAATTTGACAAAGATTTATCTTCCGGTGCTTTACTTACTGTTGATGAAGTAAAGCAAAGAATTAGGTTACTTCCACTTTAGTCTCCTCCGCCCCTCCATCCACATCGCATACAGCACCGGCACTGTGAACATCGTAACCACCTGCAGCACCATGCCCCCAAAGGACGGGATAGCCATCGGCACCATGATATCGGCACCCCGGCCGGTAGAGGTCAGTATGGGCAATAGGGCTAAAATGGTCGTAGCGGTGGTCATCATAGCGGGCCGCACCCGGCGCAGCCCGCCTTCCACTGCCGCATCCCGTATGCCCTGCACGCTATCGGGCTGATTGCGCTTGAAGCTATCTTTGAGAAAGGTGGCGACCAGTACCCCATCATCCGTTGCGATACCGAAGAGGGCCAGGAAGCCGACCCAGACCGCCACACTCAGGTTGATGGGCTGTATCTGGAACAGCTCCCGCATATTCGACCCAAACAGGCTGAAGTCCAGAAACCAATCGGTACCGTACAGCCCGATCATGATAAAGCCGCCGGAAAAAGCAATGAAAACACCGGTAAAAACCATTAGCGAAATGACCACCGAACGGAACTGGAAGTACAGGATCAGAAAAATGATGGCCAGCGAAATCGGTAGCACAATACTCAGCCGCCGGCTCGCCCGTACCTGCTGCTCGTAATTGCCGGCAAAGCGGTAGCTGATCGCGGGTGGCACTTCCAGCTCGCCGGCTTGGATCTGCTCTTGCAGGTAAGCCTTGGCGTTTTCCACCACCTCTACCTCGGCGTAACCGTCTTCCCGGTCAAATAGCACGTAACCAATGAGGAAACCATCCTCACTCTTGATGGCTTGCGGCCCGGCTTCGTAGCGAATATCCACGAGTTGCCCCAGCGGAATGGGCTGGCCGGCGGCGGTGGGCACGTACACTCGCTTCAGCGCCTCCGGGTCATCCCGCAGCTCCCGCGGATAGCGCACCCGGATGGCGTAGCGCTCGCGGCCCTCTACGGTAGTCGTCATCGCCATTCCGCCAATAGCGGCTTGTATGTGCTGCTGCACCTGCTCCACCGTGAGCCCGTAGCGGCTAATTGCTCGCCGGTCAATATCAAGCAGCAGGTAGGGCTTACCCACAATCCGGTCGGCAAATACAGCGGAGGCTTTCACGCCTTCCACTTCCTTCAGTAGCTGCTCCAACCTCAGTCCGAAGGCCTCAATGTTTTCCAAATCATTGCCCTGCACTTTGATCCCCATGGGCGCGCGCATACCGGTTTGCAGCATGATCAAGCGTGTCTCGATGGGCTGCAGCTTGGGCGCAGAGGTGACGCCCGGCAGCCTGGTGACTTGCACGATTTCATTCCAGATGTCATCCGGGCTTTGAATGTGGTCGCGCCACTGCCGGAAGTAACGGCCGTCGTTATCGGGGATCAGTTCGCCCTCCTCATCGCGCACGTATTCGCCCTCCTCGTAGCGGAAGCGGATGCGCCGGCCGGCTTCATTGGTTTTGTACTCCGATTTGTACAAAATGACATTCTCGTACATGGACATGGGCGCGGGGTCGAGCGCCGTATTGGCCCGCCCGGCTTTGCCTACTACCGACTTTACCTCCGGAATTGCCGTGACTGCCATGTCGAGTAGGCGCAGGTTTTTGATGTTCTCCTGCATGCCCGAGTGGGGCATAGAGGTGGGCATCAAAAGGAAAGCGCCTTCGTCCAGAGCCGGCATGAATTCCTCCCCGGTATTTTGGTATACCCGGAAGCCGAGGAATACCAGCCCGCCGACCAATAACAGAAACAATATTTTGAACCGCAGCAAAAACCGCAGTATGGGCTCATAGTAGTAAATGACCAAATGAAAGAAGGCGATCAACGTACCGGCGAGTACAGCCACAAAAATAAAGTTGGTGAACGTACTTTGCACTACGCCCAGTGGCATCCATACAGTCGACAGCAGCCAGGTGACGATAAGGGCGTACAGTATATTGGTGGCCCAGGATACCCATGTAGCATAGCGGGCCGTGCCTTGGGTTTTTACCCGGTAGTTGATCCAGCCCGCCAGCCCGATCAGGATAAGCGCGCCGCCGTAGAACGGATTGTTCCATACCGCGAGCAGGGTGCCGGCCAGCACTGCCAAACCGTTAGCTACATAAGCGGTGACCCGGGAGCGGGACCGGATGGAAAATACGCTGTGCGCTACTGCCGGCAGTATGGTAATGGCGACAATAATGGCAGCAATCAAGGCAAAAGTTTTGGTATAAGCCAGGGGGCGGAATAGCTTGCCCTCGGCGGCTTCCATGGTGAATACGGGCAGGAAGCTAACCACAGTTGTCGCCACCGCCGTCAACACCGCCGATGCGACCTCGGTAGTCGCTTCGTAAATGGTAACCATCAGGCTTTCGCCGGGCGGGGCTTCTTGCATGCGGTTGACCATGCTTTCTACCAGTACAATGCCCATATCCACCATCGTGCCTATGGCGATGACAATACCAGACAGCGCCACAATATTGGCATCTACGCCAAAGTAGCGCATGGCGATGAAGCACATCAGCACGGCTACGGGCAGGGAGGCAGAAACCAGCAGTGAGGAGTGCAGATTGAGCAGCAGGAGGATGATCACGACGATGGTGATGAGCACCTCCAGCTTTAGCGCCTCCTCCAGCGTGCCGATGGTCTCGTTGATGAGTTCCGTGCGATCGTAGAAGGGGATGATTTTCACCTGAGAAATGGTGCCATCCGCGAGTTGTTTGGAAGGCAGCCCGGATTCCAGTTCGGCTATCCTGGCCTTTACGTTTTCGATGACCTGCATGGGGTTGGCCCCGTAGCGGGCAGTCACCACACCACCTACTGCTTCTGCCCCGGACTTGTCGAGTACGCCCCGGCGGGTAGCCGGCCCCAGGCTAACGCGCGCCACATCACCTATGCGGATGGGCACGTTGTCGTTAACCGCGACTACGCTCTGCTCAATGTCTTCGATTTGTTCTACGTAACCGAGTCCACGCACGAAGTATTCGGCCCGGTTGATCTCCATGGTTTGAGCCCCCACATCAATATTGCTGCCGCGTATAGCATTCATCACCTGTTGTAGGGTGAGGCCGTAGGACTTGAGCTTATCCGGGTTGACATCCACCTGATATTCTTTCACGAAGCCGCCTATCGAAGCGACCTCGGATACCCCTTTGGCTGCCGACAGCCCGAAGCGGACGTAAAAGTCCTGAATACTGCGCAGCTCGTGCAGGTCCCAACCCCCGGTGGCGTTGCCGGCGGAATCGCGCCCCTCTAAGGTGTACCAATAGATTTGGCCCAGGGCAGTAGCATCCGGGCCCAGGGTAGGCTGCACGCCTTCCGGCAGGGTATTGGCCGGCAGGGCGTTGAGTTTTTCCAGGATACGGCTGCGGCTCCAGTAAAATTCAATGCCCTCCTCAAAAATGACGTAAATGCTGGAAAAGCCGAACATGGAATTGCTGCGGATGCTCTTCACACCCGGTATGCCGAGCAGGGCTGTCGTGAGCGGATAAGTGATCTGATCCTCCACGTCTTCCGGGGAACGCCCCGCCCATTGGGTGAAGACAATCTGTTGGTTCTCGCCAATATCGGGGATAGCATCTACCGCCACGGGGTCGCGGGGCAGGTTATTGATCCCAAAATCGAAGGGTGCCGTAGCTAATCCCCAACCGATAAAGCCGATGAGCAGTAGGTAGGCAACGAGTTTGTTGTCGAGGAAAAATTTGATGAAACGGTTTAGCATGACAGTATTGCTTTCCGGTGTACAATGGGCAGAGTGCCGGTGGAAAGATAGCTCACGCACGCGCCGTATCTGTCGGAACTGTAGATGCAGTCCGCGATATGACAGCGGGCTATAAGCCTGCCCCGGAGAGCTGTCTGGAACAAGCCTTCGGGAACACGAAAAGCAATTTTATAACAGGAAAGATTGGAGTAAGACAGGGATGTCCCTGGGTATAAGGGGCGGTTTGTAGTTCAAATAAGGGGCAAGTGTTCGCGCTATATCTTCGGCGGGAAGTAAGCTAACGGTGTACGCCATCAGGAAATACTGCAAGCTTGGATTCAGCTCCAGCTCCATTGCGGTTTGGGTCTGCCGCTCGTGATCGGCTTCCACCTGTACCGTCCGGTTATTGCAGCAGTTGGATTTTTCCAGCGCCGCTTTGCCTTTCTCCGCCATCATTTTCCGGTGATGGGGGCAGCTGACTTTGGCAGCCGCCTGCTCGTGGCAGCTCGGCGCTTTGCCCCAGAAACTGATGGACTTCAGCTCGCCTTTGCAGAAATGCAGATCTACCGCAAAGCTCACCGAGGAGGTGAGGAGCAGTAGCGCCATGAGTAGGGCGATGGATTGATAGGTACGCTGTAGCGGTGGCATGATCTCGTCAAATATACAGCTTATTGGGCGGAAATGTTTGGTTGGGGTAAAATACGTTTACGAAGCCTCCAAAAGGATTCGTAAGCGTAATCAACAATAAAGCTACCCATTCTTTTCAATAACCAAGAGTTGAATACCCATTGGCACAACTTTCTCAAAGGCAAAAACCGGGAAACCGACGACTTTTGAAAAAACGAGTGGCCAGAATTCGCCTTCCATAGTTCCCGACCAGTCAATTTGCTTTTTTTCCATTTTGCCTAGCCACCAGAGCGTAAAAGCATCTAATGTACCGTGCCTCCAATGCTTTCTTATTGTCCATTTTTCCTCTGGGAAGAGCGATTGGAATCCTTTTTTTGAGAATAATGTAATATGCCTCGGGCTGTGCCAGCCTTGCCAGTGCTCGCTTTGTACTTTGGCGGTTAGGCTTTGGTAGTCAGGAACCTCGATGATTAACTTCCCACCTGTGCGTAAAGATTCGTAAAGTTTGTCTACCGTCCGCTGCAAATTATAATCGTGTTCTAAATAGTGCCAAAGCGTGATCACATCGAAAAGCTGGGCAGGCTGAAAGCTATCAAAAGCGCTTTTGACGAGTTTCAGGGAGGGGTAGTTATCGTCTTTCCACCCTTCATCCGAAAAGTCGATGCCGGTACAATCCGCATTGGTTTTTTGCTGGACGGCATTTAGAAAACTGGGGTTGCCACACCCAACATCAAGGATGGAAAATGATTTCTTGTTTTGCGCCACCCGCGCCACCAAACGCGCTCTTTTTTTGTCCAGTCTTTGCTGACTTCTTTCCACAAAGGCTTGAAACTTGCCCCAAGCTTCAGGGCCTCTGTAGGGAAGATAGTTCTCTTTGTAGTAATGCGCTAAGTGGCTCTCCCGGACAGGGTTAACCAAGAAAACAGAGTGGCAGTGGCCGCATTGGTCAAAGCGATAGCGTTCTTCGTTCCGTTTGTGCATCATGGCATTGGTCGAGATGAAAGGTGCATGATGGGAGCTTTGGCAAACGGGGCATCGAATATTGCTGACTGGTTTCATATTGCTACTGAAGGTTTGCGATGAGACTTCTATCCATGATTTTCTTGTTCCTGTGAGCAAGCAGTGGCTCACTAGATTTCAAAGCCTTGATGCACCTAACTGGAATATGGCGTCGTATGTTCTCAGCATAGAATTCCTTTCTGTAGCGTGTAGGTAAATATTTCAGTAAGGGGGCTTGCGCCAATTCAAAAGACAATTGCAGTTGGCTTCCGGCTGGATTGGGCGAAAGTTGTAAGGCCTGCACTTTTTGCTGAACGGCCTCGCAGGATTTCGGAGAAATCCAATATTTGTTGCGATCAACCGGGAGCGCTGTCCCTGATTTCGGAGAACCTGTCTGCCGCCAGGTAGAGTCAAATGTTTGCACGCTACAGGATAACATGCGACCCTCCCTGGCTTCGCCGTGCCGACAGTTTCATCCGAACCCCTTGATCTTGACATGCGATGCATCGGCACAGAGTCGGAGGAAACTCATAATGGCACCTAGCACCAAACTTACGACCGCTGCTGAGGTCGGATTAACCAACAGTACATTTTTGAGGCGGTGCAAACAGGGGCACTCAACAATTGATCCCAAAGTTCTCTGCAACCCTTCGTTCATAGCTATTTCAGCTTTTCAATGTCCCCCAAGACATCATCCAGCTCCAAGAGGGAAATGGGAATTTTGTGCTCCGATAAGAGTGTTTCGAACTGTAAGCGGGGCATTTCCGCAATTTGAGCCGCTTTGCCAATCCTTACTTTTTGTTGAGCATATAGCTGAATCGCCAGCGATATTTTTATACGTTTTTTCAGCTCTTCTTCTGACTCGTTCAAAGTCAGCAGGATATCAGCCGGCAGGTCAATATTTATAGTTTGTAGCGTCATAACTCGTTTTTTATCAAACAGCACTAAATTAACAACTATTTTTCACTGGCCTTGGTTCCTCTTTCACATCGTTGCAAGGCTGACCTTGTATCTGCTTCTGCTAACAAGCTCTATATTTTCACCCTTCAGGCTGCTCTCAAAGCATTGCATTAATGCCAACATCTGAGGCAAACATTAGGGCAAACGCACCAGACGTGGTTTTCGCTAAAATGGGCGATACAAATCTTTCAGGGGGAAGATTTAGCTTGTTCTTCGCCTCAAGCCGGCTGGGCTTTCACTTTTTTCATTGCCAAAAAAGTGAACAAAAAGGCTAGAAATTGCAAACTCGTCCCTCGAACATGCAATTTCGGCAGCCGCCACCCAATTTAACGTGTTCCGCGACGTGTTCTCATTTTGGTGCGTTTGCCCTAGGCAAACATTGTTTTCCTTTTAAGTTGATAGCCTTTTTCCTATTTTGCTGTCAAAAATACGGCTAAATGAAAAAACGCTATGCCCTGTTAACATTCCTTTTTTTAAGTGTGCTGCAACTTCACGCACAGGTATTCCTGGGCGACGATGCCGATTTCTTCAACAAAAAAGCCCGCCTCTACCAGCGCTGGCTCGATGCCAAAGGCTACGGGCAGGTGCTGAAAGTAGACGAGGCCAAGCTGGCGAAAAACGGTATGGAACTGGAGCTGTGGCTCAGCCTGCGTACCACCGACCCCGACGAGGGCGCTGCCCTTTGGAACGAACTGCAGCAAACCCTGGCGGAGCAGGAAGGCGGCGAGTCTTGGGATGAAACCCTCTACTATACCTTCATCCGTTTTATGGAAATCCCGCCCGCGCAGGGCAATATACAGGTGTACCTGCCGGCAAAATCTGGCAGCGGCTACAACCCCTGCTTCTACTACTGGATATGGGAGGAAGATCATGCCATACAGACGAAAAGCCGCATCAATGCCTGCAAAGCACAAACGCTAAATATCCCGGTGGAACTGCCCAGGGTGGAGCAAGCGGTGGGTACATCCGAAGTCGCCATCAGCCAACAGCGCAGCCGCCAAGATGTGTTTGACGCGGTACTGCGCTACGCCCGGCAGCGGTACGAGCAGCCCAAAGAGGGCTGTGATGACCGCGAACCAGAGGTCGAACAAACCGACTTCAATAACGAATACGTCCTCAAATTCCACGTCTCCGACCTGTGCCGCGAAGTGCTAACCGACGAAGAGCAGTCCCTCTGGTGCGACTTCGTAGAGCTGTGGTGGGGCGACTGCAACGATATGCGCCGGGAGCGCCTGGAGTTCACCTTCCACTACACCCCTACCGATGATGGCTACCTCCTCACAGGCAGCCTGACGGGCAAATTCGGCTCCGGCGTGTACAAGCCCCGCACGAGCGGCTATATGGATATGGAGCCCGACTTTGAAGACGATTTCCTCGTACCCTACGTCAACCGCTTTCAGCAAGACCTGAAACGCTATCTGGAACGCCCCTAGCCTATGAACCACACCAAATCTTCCATCCGGCAGCTCATCACGCAGGGCAAGCTCGAAGCCGCCAACGCCGCTGCCCTCGAATACGCTGAGTACTCCGGGCTGAGCGACATCGCCAATGCCCTGACCGTGCTCGGCAGCCGCGCCCAGGACCACCACGAGAAGTGGAGCGCCGGCCTAATTTCCTACGAGGCGTACTCCCGCGCCCACGCCCAGATCACCCACAGCCTCACCGACTGGGTAGACCGCCTGCCCGATGAGCCTACGCCGGGCAAGAAGCGCCGCCGCCTGCTCACGGAGGCGACTTTTAAGAAGCGCCTGTTTTACCTCCTGTGCCTTATCAAGGTAGCCGTTATCCTGCGGCTGGCCTACCACTGGAGCACCGGCGGCTTCAATAATGACCAATTTCAGGGCACGGTGGCTTTGCTGGCCCCCGCCTTAGCCGCCTACATCTCCGTAATGGTAGCCGACTACCTGCGGCAGCACCATAAGGGGCCGCAGCCGCCGCGGTATATTTCGGGCCCGCTGGTCACCTTTTCCTATTTTTTGATGCCCATCTACGGCTTGCTGCTGCTCCTCTTCATTGAGCTGAAGGCGAAAACGGTCTTTTCCTTCGCGGAGATGAATACCTGGCTGGCACTGGTGGAGAGTGTGCTGGGGGCTTATGTGGGGCAGATTGTGTTTGCGTTTTTTCGGAAGGGGGGGTGAGGGACGAGAATGCACTGCTCTTCCGTCTCCGTACCAAGCAGTGCATTTCAAGTTGTATTTGATCCCAAAGGATGCAGGACAGTCAGCGGGACAGATCGTGTGCGGCAGCCATATCCGTAGAGCTGGCTGTTCAGACGTTAGCTGTATTGCTGAGGCGAAACCCTATGTTGTTGTTACTGTTGCCCGGGCTGTTGTTGTTGCGATTGGCGCAACGCAAGTTGGCTGGCTTGTTGTTCCAAGAGCCGCCCCGTTGAACCCGGTTAGAGCCCTCATGCCGACTGCCCTTTTAAAATTCCCTGCCTTAGTCCGTAGAAAGGTTCTAACTGTGCCCAGTAGCTGTTCATGCTTTGCATAAAAGCGGCTTGGCTTAAGTCCCCTTCTTGATACGCTTGTTCTTTTCTTTTCATGCGGCGCAACATACGTTTGCCGTTTGGGCGAGCAATTCTTATCACACCAGAAAAAACCCTTCTGCCAAGGAAAGTTAAGCCGTTAGGTGCTTGGTTCAAGAAGGTTGCTTTTTCTTTTAGGCGTAATTTCAACTGCTCCGCAAGATAGCTCCTTATCGTTTTTTTATGACGCTTCAATTCCTCTTTGTTTTTTGAAAACAGCACGAAGTCATCCATATACCGGACATACTTTATCCCAAGTTGCTGTTTCACAAAATGGTCAAAAGGATGGAGATAAACATTAGCAAAAAATTGGCTAGTGAGGTTGCCAATGGGAAGCCCCACTCCATTTACTCCCCCATTTTGTATAATAGATTTGGTTACCTCCAACAACCGCTGATCTTTTATTTTACGATTGAGCAGTGTTATCAATATTTCCTGGTTAATACTATCGAAGTATTTGTCAATGTCTGTTTTCAAGAACCAAGGGTACCTTTTTAAAAAAGTCTGTGCCCGATTTATGGCTAGGTGCGTGCCTTTTCCTTTACGAGTAGCGTAACTATCGTAAATAAAGCAACGCTCGTAGACTGGTTCTAACATATTGATTAAGGCATGATGTACTACCCTATCTTTAAAAGAAGCAACGGAAATAGTGCGTTCCTTAGGGTCATAAATTTTAAAATAGCGATAAGCATCTGGTTGGTAACTGCCGCTGATTAACTCCTGTTGCAACTCCAACAGGGCATACTCCAGTTGAAAGGAAAATTGCTGAGTGGAGGATTTTCCTGCCGCCCCCTTCCGCGCTTTATTATAGGCCGAAAGCAAGTTGGCAAAACTGGCAAAATCGTCGAATAACTGCCCATATCGTTTCATAGGGAACTAGTTTTTGCCCAGGCGCCGCACATTTTGCCGGTTTCATTAATGGCTCTTGCCAAATACTCGTATTGGGTGATGCTCAAATACCTACGATCCTTACAAAGGCGGTTAAAGAATCTCAGTTTTTCCAGCTTCATGTTGATCTTTTTAATCAACTCTTTACGCTCGCGGGAATAAATAGCCTCGAGCAATAATTCTACAGTATCGAGCGCTAAATTGGCCATTCGCCCACTCACCGTGAAGCGAGTATGTTTGGGCATCCGCTCGCAGCGCTCTAAAAGCCAATTCGTTGTGCGGTACCACTGATTAAAAATCGGATAGTCTTTTGGTTGTGCCATTTTGCTTAAGTGATTTTAGGAAAATGGAAGATCATCTACACTATCTGCAGACGGTTTTTCAATTCGCTTTTTTTGCTCATCGTAAAAGTCTTTGATAAGGGCAATGATTAGCCGCCCATACTTGTCTAGCCTTTTACGGCCAAAGCCCTTTACTTGCTTCAAGCACTCCAGCGTCCTGCACTTCATCTTTATCATCTGTAAAAAATGAGCATTCGTAGCCACAAGATAGACTGGGATACCTAAGTCTCCAGCGTGTTGCTTGCGCCACTCTCGGAGCCGCTCGTAAAGCAGCTGTTGAGCATCATCCAGTGCCCGGATTTTATCTTCTCCTTTTAGCACCACTTCATACTGCACGGCAACGGACCAAAAGTGCCGGCCCTCCTCTTCAAAAAAGTGCGTTTTCATGCTGTACACCTTCTTATTCTGGCAAAACTGCGTGATGATCTCATCTGGAAAACCTTCTGAAACCTCGTCAAACGGCAGTGTAAAGATTCGTAGTTCCATATATGCTGACTATATATACGCCTATACTCCTGAAAATACCGTGCCAATTTTCAATATATCCTTATGCATTTCACCTTTATATATGCTGATGCATATAGACCATATATAGA
>CAZNSK010000007.1:0-84467 GCA_964575505.1 uncultured Phaeodactylibacter sp. | reverse complement strand
AAATTGGTTCAACCCCTGCACTACAGGGGCTGAACCTGGTGCCTTTGGCCGTAAACGCTTGGCAATTCAGCCCTCAGCCAGCGCCTGAACGAAAATGCCATAGCGTAATCCGGGCTGGCCGTGCACCAAAATTGAGCAGCAGCTTATTGCTTCATCCACTGCTGCACGACTTGCTGCCCGTCGACTTGGGTGCGCAGCCAGTAGACACCGGCTGGCAAGGCGGAAATATTAATTGGGATTACACCGCCGGCAGGGGCACCCTCTGCCTGCTGAACCAACTGGCCCTGTGCGTTCCAGACCTCCAGCCGCCCGATTGCTTTGCCCTTAGGCGTTTTCACCCGTAGGAAGTGCCTGGCAGGGATTGGGAAAAGGGTCAGGCCTGCCGGACTAAGCTGCTCACCGGTGCTGGTAATGCTATCGTCCCCCACCTCAAAGAAAAGGCCTTCCACCGCTGGGTTATCCGGGCCAATGGTTACCCAGTAGTGCTGCTGTTCATAGCCAAGGTGCTCAATAACCACTTTGTAGGTGCCCCAATCCAGGCTGTTGAATTCAAATATGCCGCCCTCATCTGTGTAGGTATAGGCCACCGGAACTTCCGCATCGTCTAACAGTATAATAGACACGCCTGCCAGGGGGTCGCTGCTCCGCTCGTCGAGTTCGCCGGGCATTAAGTTGGCACCGTCGGCCACATAACCCCCTATGAAACCGGGGCCACCGGGGTTGTCGCCGGGAATCAGTGTGAAGTTGAAGGAGCCCCAGCCATTGAAGGGCAGGGTGACTATACTGGCTTCATCCCACCAAAGGACATGGCCATAGTAGGTAGGCAGGTGCGCTTCGTAGCCTTCAGTGCCCGGAGCAAGGGCAGCCTTGATCAGGTAATCTCCGGCAGGCTGTGCCTCAAACTCGTAGTAGGCAGCTCCAGCAGAGCTGAAGCTTTGCAATTCAGTGGTATCGACCGCAGTAAGTGTGCCTTCCTCCTCATCATAGACAATCAGGTAAGCCCAACCTTCTATCTCACCACCGTTGATGCTGTCGGGCAGGTATACATAACCATCAATAATAAATGGTGCTGAGGGGTCAACAATAAAAAAGCAATCCACAGAAGTGCAAAACCCTGTATTAGTCACCGTGGTTACGGTTACGCAGTAGTTTGTGCCAGGTTCAACATTCTGAATAGCTGCTGTCGTGTCTCCTGTGTTCCAATTGTAAGAAACTGCCCCGGCACTTCCGGTTACAACCGCCTCCAGTGCCATGCCATTTTGAACAGAGACAATTTCAACAGAGCAGGAGTCCACCCCGCCCTGATACCAGTAAGTAGCCGTAACAGTACAACCAGCAGCGTCAGTGACGGTGACAGAGTAAAAGTTCACATTGGGGTCTATATCTGTGGCGGAGAAGGTGGATCCCGTATTCCAACTATAAGTAAAGGGCGCCTCTCCTGAAGGGACAGCTAACAGTTCATCACCAAATGCACCTAGCTCAATACTCACGTCACAATCAGTTGGAAAGAAGTCAGTGCAAGCTGTAGCCTCACAACCTTCAGCATCCGTTGTGGTTACGCAGTAAGTCCCTGCTTGTGATACCTGAATTACAGATGTGGTCTCCCCTGTGCTCCAGGAGTAATCGATTGCTCCCAGCCCATACGCAAAGGCTTCGATCTCCAGCCCGGCAACGGTTGAGGTAGAAACCAGGTTGACCACGCAAGTTGAGTCTGAACCGTTGTCTCCGGATGCATCATAACATGCATTTGACTCACACCCTAAGGCGTCGGTTACAGTAGCACAGTACAGCCCACTGCCATCCGGCACAATACTCTGGGTCGTTGCTCCGGTGTTCCATTCGTAGCTAAACGGTGGTGTTCCAATCATTGTGGCAGCTACTACATTATCCTGCCAGTCCGGGAAGACATAGGCCTGACAGGAAATCTGTACATCACAGTAAGTGAAGTCAATAACCACCTCGCTATTGGCCGGGTCCCAGGTACCATCTCCAAACAGGTAATTCTGGTCGCAGTTGGTAATTCTTGCATAGACCCAACCCTGCGTATCTGCATCATCGAGTGCGAGGTCGGCCGAGTAAGCTCCGTTTTCGTCCGTGAGCGCCACAGCAGAAAGGAAGCCCCCGCTTGCCAGAGAGTCTGTAAAAATGGTAACTTCCAGGCCCTCTACCGGAGTACCGTCTGTATTGGCAACCGTCCCGCTGACGGTAATCCCATTTTGAGCAAAAATAAAAACGCTCAGTAAAAGCGCAATCGCAGTTGTAATAGTATTTTTCATGTCCGTTTTTTACTACAGTTGTTGATAATCCGTTGAGCTTTGCAAAGCTTTCAATTACCTTCACGGGCAATTTTGGTGAAGCGTTGGGTTGAACCGGAAAAAAATTGATCTTTATGAAACCACTGGCAGAACGGATGCGCCCCCGGCAATTGGCAGATTACGTTGGGCAGCAGCATTTGGTAGGATCAGGTGCGGTATTACGGCAAGCTATTGAATCCGGCCAGATTCCGTCCTTTATACTATGGGGCCAGCCGGGTATCGGCAAGACGACCCTGGCAAAGATTATCGCCAACGAACTGGACCGGCCCTTTCACACCCTTTCAGCTGTCAATTCAGGAGTTAAAGATGTGCGCGAAACCATACAGCGAGCCAAAAGCCAGCGCTTTTTTGACAGCCCCAACCCTATTCTTTTTATTGACGAAATCCACCGCTTCAGCAAATCGCAGCAAGACTCTCTGCTCGGAGCAGTGGAGGAAGGCGTTATTACACTCATCGGAGCTACAACTGAGAACCCCTCCTTCGAGGTCATCCCAGCCCTGCTTTCCCGTTGCCAGGTATACGTGCTGGAGCCCCTGAGCAAAGCAGAACTGATTGGGCTTATCGACCGGGCACTCAAAACGGATGAATTCCTGAAAGGCCAGAAGATTACCATCGAGGATTATGATGCCATGCTCCTACACTCCGGTGGAGACGCCCGGAAGCTCTATAATATTCTGGAGTTGGTGACCAACTACGGCAAGGCGTCCGAACCCGTCACGGTAACCAATGAAATGGTGACCCAGAAACTACAGCAGAATATCAGCCGCTACGACAAAGGCGGGGAGCAGCACTATGATATTATCTCGGCCTTCATTAAATCCATCCGGGGCAGTGACCCCAATGGAGCGGTCTATTGGCTGGCCCGTATGATAGAAGGGGGGGAAGATGTGAAATTTATCGCCCGGCGGCTCCTGATTTCAGCGGCGGAGGATATCGGCCTGGCCAACCCAAACGCCCTTTTAATGGCAACAACCACTTTCCAGGCGGTACAAGCCGTCGGTTTGCCCGAAGGCCGGATCATCTTGTCGCAGGCGGCCATTTATCTGGCAAGTTCTCCCAAAAGCAACTCAGCTTATATGGCCATCAATCAGGCACAGCAACTGGTCCGGCAGACCGGCAGCCTGCCGGTGCCCCTGCACTTGCGCAATGCCCCGACTAAACTGATGAAAGACCTGGATTATGGCAAAGATTATAAGTATAGCCACGATTTCCCCGGCAATTTTGTACAACAGGACTTTCTGCCGGATGAGCTGAAAGGAAAAAAACTGTTCGAGCCTCAGGATAATGCCGCCGAGCAGAAATTGAACCGGCAGCTAAAAGCATGGTGGAGCGATTGGTACGGGTATTAAAAAAGGCTGTGCGAAAAGCACAGCCTTAGCTTATAATCCCATGAACATATCTAAAAATCTCACGAATAAGTACGTGTCCAAATGTAAACGACCTTTGTTTAACCTATTTGAATCGTACTCTTTTATTTTGAGCGAGATTATAAAAAATAGTAAGCCGTTCAACTACAGTAGCGAACGGCTCACTACTAACAAATTATAATCCCATGAACATATTCAATTGTTGTGGTGAGGGCTTTTGGCGTTCCATTGAAAGCCTTTCGATCCACTCACAATACAAATATTCAACATTATTCAAGGAAGAACAAAGACAAAATGAGGGGATTGTGAAAATTAACCCCTTTTATTTTTACGCCAAATGGTTTATAAAAAGGAGGGCAAGACAAGAAAACTGTGAAAAAAAGTTAGGATTAGGGCAAAAAAAAGTCGCACATTTCTGTGCGACTCAATAGCAATGATTATAATTCCACGAATGTATATATAATGAATGTATTACCGAATTTGCGCGTATATAACGCGGTGCAACAGGCTGATAGTATATCGTGATGAGGTTTTAGCCCCCTCTGTTGCTTGTTTATTGTAAGTACGCAGTCAACGGCCTCAGCGGTTCATTCCGCTGCGCTTACCGCATGACCTGAAACTTTTTATTCAGCACACCGCGTTCGGTGTATACGGTCAGAACGTAGACGCCGTTTGCAAAATCGCCAACGGAAATCTGCATGCGGTTGGTCAGTACGTTGTCTGAATCAAACATAGGGCGGCCAGTCAGGTCGTGGACCACCACGCGCTCAAAGTCTTGCTGCCCGTTGAGGTGGACGTTGACAAAGTCCCGGTTGGTTGGGTTAGGATAAAGCTTCAACTGATTAGCATCAAGCGGCTCGTCTTTCGCTTCCTCGTCCAAACGGATATGAATTGTTGCGTTTCCAATGTTGATGCCATAGGAAGTGCCACTGCCATTCATGATAGTTGAGGAGCCTCCGCCAACTTCCAATGCCAACATGCCATCGTCATCGCGGAAGCCAGCGATATCGTCATTAATGACAAAACGTACCGACCCAATCTCCCCGTGACCGTGGGCTGCGATAGCGTTGGTACGCGTGAACCCAGCCTCAAGCCGGCCCTCCAGATTATCTTTTTGCATGTGCAGCACCGGGGAGTTATAGGCCAGCCAGCTATTCGACTCAAATTCAACAGTAGCTGAACCCGGCACCACTAAATCAGCATTGTACGTAAATGGGAAAGTAAAGCCATAGACATTCTCAGCCGGGTCAGCAGAAGAGCCTATTCGCATATTAAGCTCTACCAGGTCTCCGGGGCTTACGTAGATATCCCCTTCCAGGATGATTTCATCCTCGTAGAAAGGGATTTCACTTGCCGTCATGGAGTGCGCATTCCCGTAAAAGTTACTGATAGCGGTTGTATCCAGCGCGGTGATGAGGCTGTCGCCATCCGTATCCAGGTGCTTAAGGTTAACAGGCAGGGTCTGGAAAGGCTTATTCCAATCTTCACCGTATTTTCCGTACCAGAGGTTCGGGTTAACATCGTCCCGTGGCACCCCGACTTCACCAATAGCCCAGCCGATTGTCAGCAGGTCCTTCATGTCAACGACTCCGTCGAAGTTAGTATCGCCCGACCAGATGCAATCGTCGAAGCACATAGGAGCACTGCCATCACCGATATCGAGTATATCGATGTCAATTTTTATAGTCTTTTCGTAGGAGCATGCTCCATTAGTCTTGACACAATATTCCAATTCAATCTCATCAGTACCACTGTCTACGTCCTCATTGGGCGTGTAGATGATCAGGTTATAGCCTGTAACGGCCTGCCCCAGGATTGTGGTATCAACAGCTCCTTCCAGAAAGATTGTGCTGCCTAATGCTCCGCTTTCAACTACCTCGAAGGAATAAGATTCAATGGGTACGCTATAGCCGACAACGAGAGGCGTGCGCTTAGGGGTGGTCATGTGAAAATTAGTAGCCGAGGGCTCGTACTTACTGACAAATACGTAAACTGTAGCGGTCTCGGATTGGCTGCCGGTCCCACCCGGCGGGCAAGAAGAATAGGTAAACCAGTCTACGCCGGTAAACCCTGCCGGAGGTGTATAACGCATGATTCCCCGGCCATCGGCCTGAGGATTGTAAGTCGCCGTGCCGTACTGCGGCTGAGCCTGCAGGCTCACACAGCTGGCGTTAGATTCAAAACGGTCATTGGCCAAGACATCAATCTCAGCCTCCCCGTCGAATGGGGTCATATGCACTTCATCATCTACCGCGAATGCATTATCCTCCAAATCCAGCACCTCGACTTCGATTACTTTGCTGGCGCCCTCATAGTCAAACCCAAGGTAATCGATGCCAACAAAATCGGCAGCAGGCTCGTAGAATGGCAGGAAACCGTCATTGGAGTAGCTGCCATTAGCCGGGCTCTGTACAAGGGTGTATTCCTGAGGGATAAAAACAGGCAGCGTGGTATTTTTGCGTGTGAATAAGCGGGTCGTGTCAGATTGGTTCGCATCCTGCCCCAAAACGCTCACGCTAATCGTTCCGTTGTCACAGGTGCCGGTGCTGTCACAGGCTACGTAGTTTAGGTAAGCCGTGCCCTCGAAGCCCGGGCTGGGGGTAAAAGTGATGGTGCCATCTGCCGCTGAATAAGAAGCTGTCCCGTTATTAGCAAGGGGTATGCTTTTCAGGAATATGATACCGGTGGTTGTGAGGTCATTCTGCAGCGCGTCAATACTCACCGGCGTATCGACATCGGTGGTAGCGTGATCGTGAAGGCACTCCACCGCTGAAGCCTTAACGACGATGTGAAAATCAATCTGCTCATAAGTGAAGTTATTCTTCCAAACGAGCATAGTGAACTCATCCATACCCAACTGACCATCCGTCCGCGTGTAGGTCAGTTGATAGTGGAACGGGTCAACCTCTGTCCAGCTGACAGATCCATTAGAAGGCGGCGTGACAAGCGCCGGGTCGTTTGGCTCCGAAGTAAAGGAAAGGACGGTGCTAATGGAATGGTAGCCTTGGGATTCGTAAATGGTATCCCGCACCGTGTCCTGGCTGAAGCCCAGCAACGGGATGCCCAGCAGGAGCAGAAGCAGTAACCAATTTTGCTTTCGTAAAAATACATTCATGGATTGTGGATTTAACCTCTTTGCCGTGGACTCAAAGAGGCGTGCATTGCTACTGTAAATCTAATGTACGACAATTCTGTTATTTGTACGCTATTTACCGGCATTCAGTTTCGGCGGTTGTCTCCTTTTTTCTCCCCGCTTTCCGAAATCTGCGTGCTGCAATAGCTTAAAGCGCCCACAGGGGCACCATTTGTGAAAAAAATATCGTTAGTTTTGTAATCCCGGGCTATGGAGGGTGCTGACCCGTGGAGGTTTGATGTAGTTTCCTATTCGTTGCTCACTAGCAAATATAAATAATCTATTCGAGATGTACAACAGCAAACTATTCTCGATTCTGCAACACTTTGACAAGTACGAGCAGAACCGGTGCCGGAAATATATACAATCGCCTTACTTCAACCGCAGCGAAGAGCTTTTGACGTTGTACGAGGCTTTTCTCAGGGTGATCAATGGAGGGGAGCGCAATGGCGGGCTGGATAAACACCATTTATGGTCCCTATTGCAGCCAGGTAAAGATTTCGACGATGTGCGTTTCCGCAAGTACTGCTCTGATTTACTAAAGCTCATCGAGGGCTACCTCGCTCAAGAAATCTACGAAAAGCGACCCATCCAGAAAGTCGTTAACCGAATGGAAGCCATAGAGCAAAGAAAAGCTAAAGTACTAGTCCCTACAGTGATGAGGGAAGCACAACGGTTGACCAAACAATACCCCACTAAATCCGCCCATCTTTACCTGAACAAATACCAGATCGAAAGGGCATTCTATGAACTCAAAGACTCAGACATTAAACGCACAGAGCGGAGTAATGTCGAAAATATCTCAAATAACCTGGACTACTTCTACGTAGCCGAGAAGCTCAAATACTATTGCCTGGTACTCATGCAGCGCTCTATCGTTGAAGAGAGGTACGATATCAAATTAATCAAGGAAATAACCAATAGTGTTAAGGCTTACGGTTTACACCGCGTGCCCGCTATCGCCGTTTATTACCAAATTTACCTCCTGCTGGAAGAACAGGATAACGAAGCTAGATTCTACGACTTGATCAGTATCCTTAAGAAAAACAATATGGAGTTTTCCAGGACCGAGGCCTACAACATGTACAGCTATGCCATCAACTTTTGCATCGGCAGAATTAATCAAGGACAGTCCAAGTATGTCGAGGAGTGCTTTAATATATTCCGGGAGCTGATTTCTACTAAGATTTTATTCCGGGAAGACCGGTTGCGGGCATGGGATTTCAAGAATATTGTCGTTCTGGCCCTGCGGTTGGGCAAATACGACTGGGCAGAAAACTTCATTAACAAATACTCGGAGAAACTCCCCATCGCATTCCGGCAAAATGCTATTACTTACAATCTGGCCCAGGTCTATTTCTACCAGAAAAAATACGAAAAGGTAATTGAACTGCTGAGAGAGGTCGAATACGAAGACCTGGCGTACAACCTAAATTCAAAAACCCTGCTCATTGCGACTTACTATGAAACCGACGAGATAGAACCGCTGTACAGCCTCTTTGAGAGTTTCCGCGCCTACCTCAACCGGCATAAGGATATCCCGGAAAAACGTAAAAAACTCTATGCCAACCTGATAAAGTACACCCGGCGCCTGTCCAGAATCATCCCGGGGGACAAGACGGCGGTGGAAAAGCTGAAGAAAGAGCTTCAGGAAACAAAAAACGTCGCCAGCCTCAACTGGCTCAAAGAAAAACTCGCCGAGCTGGAAGACTAGCCCTATCCCCGCACCAACGGCAACGAACAACACCGAAAAGAACCGCCCGTAGCCGGTGCCCCGTCAAAAGGAATACGGATGACCCGCAGGCCGATACGCTCCATTTCCTGATTCACCCGCTCGCAGGCTTTATGGTCGCGGCTGATGACCACCTCGGGGCTGATGCTTAGGACGTTAGTCGCCAATGCCGCCTGCTCTTCCTTTCGGACCTCAATCCATTGGTAATCACTTTTGATGGGCTCAGGCACTTCGCGGAACCCCCTGGGATAGATCAGGCAGTGGTTTTTGCCGACCGGATTAAAGGTGCAATCGAGGTGCAGCACGTTCTCACCTTCAGCAAGGGCCCGGCAGTGCACCGGAACGACTTCAAATTCCTGCCCGAAGGTGGCCCGTAGGAAAGCCAGCCCGGCTTCGTTGGTACGCTGGGAAAGCCCCACTAACAGCCGGCCCTTGTCAACGATAATATCGCCCCCTTCCATGAGCGCCGCCGGGTCATCCGGGATAACCAGGTTGGGCTCCTCCCCGCCCCGGTTGAGAATAAAGGGGAAGACCCCCGCCACTTCGTACCGCCGGCTGCGGCGCGCCATATTACAGATGAGGAACCGCCGCCCGATGGCCATGCCAATATCACGGGGCGTCAGCTGGTCGTATACCATTTTGCCTACGTAGGCGGGCTCAAAAACCCGGACGCCCGCATCCTCCAGAGCAGCCTGGAATTGCCGGAACTCCGGCTGCAGCCCGGCTTCATCTGGCAGCCCCTGCTTCTGCTCTTCGTTCACAATTTCTTCGTAGACCGGGTAGGCGCGGTAGCCGGCGCACCGGCCAATAATAACTTCCTGCAAGGGATCGGTCTCCCCGTACTGATGAAAGGTTTGCGGAATCATAGAGATGGAACAGTTTGATTGGCGGTGTACAATTGCTCAAAGGCTTGTTGAAGCTTGCCCAAGTCGGCAGGCACAGTTTTTTTGCGCCCTGCCCGGGCGCTGCCGCCCAGTACCGGGCTCTGCTGCCTTTTGCGGCCAATAATCTGATGCGCTGTCCGCTGCAGGCCCGGGAAGCCTCGGAGGAGCCGACGGGTGGTGCCCTGCGCTTTAATCCCGTGCCCGGTAATAATGGCTACGGCCCGCTCCCCTTGCTTCAACTGCCGGCGGTTGCGAAGCTGCTGTACGGCAACCATGGCGATATAAGAAGCCGGCTCGGGCAGCACACCGTTTTGAATAGCCAGCCGGCGCTCCCGCTGCAAAAAGCGGACCATGACTTTTCGGATGCTGCTCGTGCCCACTTCCACTGCAGAGCCTCCAGACTCCAGGACCGCCTTGGCTGCCTCAACGGAATCATATCCTTCCTCGGCAACAATGATACTGCCGATCCGGGCATCCGCCTCCTGCAAATCCGACAAATCACAGGCCACGGGCTGCTCCCGCTCCTTTGCCCGAACGGCTTTACAGATAGGGTTAGCGTGGGTGATGCCCGCCACTACCATCCGTGGTAATTTCTGGGTTATCCCTAAGTGCAAAAGCTCCTTGAAGCCCAGCCAGATACCGGCCAGATTGCTGCCATTGGCAGAAGGCACAATGACCACATCCGGTATGGGGTCGTGCACCTGGTCCAGTAATTGACGGGCAATTTCCACGGCAGTGGTTTTATCACCCTGCACCCGAAAGGGATTGCGTACGGCCCAATTGTCGAATCCGGCAGACTCGAAAGCGCCGGTATCATTAAGAGCGACAAATTGCCGGAAACCCTCCTCAAAGCTAGTTTGGGCGTGCCCAATGACGACGACGTCCGAACCGCATTTCTGAATATAGGCGATCTTCTCAGGGTAGGTGTCGCCGGGAACGAAAGTGATGAGGTGCATCCCCTGCCGCCGCGCAAACAGGGCCGCACTGCCGGCCGCGTTGCCGGAAGAATAGATCACAGCCCGCCGGAGCTTCTTACTCCGGGTGTTGAGCAGGCAGGCCAGCGTCTCCCGGTCTTTGAAGCAACCGCTGGGGTTCTGGCCCTCATCCTTAATAAAGACCTGCACTCCGGAACGCTTGCTGAAGGATTTCAACAAATGCAAAGGGGTAAGCCCCACTTGCAGCCCGATCTCCCCGGCGTATTGCCGGTTGGGGATTAACGGATATTGCAACATGCCCCGGGGGTCCTGAAAGTCATAGTCCTGAAAAGCGCGCTGCGCCCCTTGTATCTCCGCTCCCGACAACTGAAAACGCAGCCCGAGCGTGCGATATGCTTGCGCGCTCGCTTCCGTATGGCAATCGCAGGTATAATTGGTGCTATCATTGGGCGCCCCGCAGTACAAACACCTTTTCCACTGGTCCAAAAGAATGGGTTTGGTTATGAAATAATAAAAACTGAATGCCCGTACACTGGCCGCATTATCTGGGCGTTTCTTCGCCTTCAAACGCCTGCTTCCGCTAAGCCTCAGAAAGCTTGGCATTCGAGGCCTAATTTACTAGAATAAAATTTGGCATTCACTAGTTATTCCAAACAAAAAACCGGGGGGCTCGGTTCGGTGGGACCGGTAAACCGTGGGCAACCATTCCCAATAAAAGATCGGAGAGTCGATTTGTGACCTGGTTAGCATCGGCAAAAAATAAAAAAGCGCTACCGGCACTTGCCGATAACGCTTTTTTGCTTAGTAGCGGGAGCAGGACTCGAACCTGCGACCTTCGGGTTATGAGCCCGACGAGCTACCAACTGCTCCACCCCGCGATGTTGGTATTTTGCCACGCTTTTGCGTAGCGAGCTGCAAATATAAGAGCGTTTTTTTTCTAAAGCAAGTCAAACCCTAATTTTTCGTGTATATTTTGTTACACCTCTGATTGTCAGCATAAAAGCAGAAGCGATTCTTTAATTTTGTCGGCAACACGGCCTATTCGCTGAGGTGTAGGTGGTGCAATCTTCTATATTTGTCAAAAAAAACACCCATCCATGAACCTACGCTCCTGCTTATTCGCCCTTCTGTTGCTGAGTGCTAAAATAACCGCCGCTCAGGATACCTGTGCTGCCCACCAAATCAGCATGACTGTAGCGCTCCTGACGGATAACTACGGGTACGAAACCGCATGGTCCGTCACAGACGTATCCGGCAACGTCCTGGCGAGCGCCGACTTCTACGATTACGGCAGCAACAGCTTCTACCAGCACGAATTTTGTGTGCCGGATTCTACCTGCCTGCGCTTTCAGATCCAGGACTCCTACGGGGACGGTATTTTCTCCCCCGGCTATTTCCTGGTCATGGTGGGGGCTGACACCATAGCGTCGGGCGGCCAGAATTTTGAAGCGGCTTATTCCCAAAGCTTTGCTTGTGCACCAGGCGAGCAATGCGATACGCCCCTGCCCGTATCGGAAGGCTTCCATACCGCAGTCTACGATGATACCTGGTACACCTTTTCCCCTGACTCCGTCGGCACCTACCTCATATCGACTTGTGGGCTTAATGGTTGTGATACCAAAATCTGGATATACGATGGCTGCGACCGCACCATTGCCGAGGACAACCAAAGCACCATCTTTTATAACAATGATGAAGGGGATTGCGCACCCGAAGCTACAGTTGAGGCGTTTTTTGACTCCGCATTCACCTACTATATCCGCATCGGCGACCACGAAGACGCCTGTGCAGACAGCATCGACTGGGAGCTGACTTATCTGGGGCCGGTGGTAGGGTGTACCGACCCGGCTTCCTGCAACTACAACCCCTTAGCCACCATCGACGATGGCTCCTGCCTGCCCCAAGGCCACCTGGACTGCCCCGACGCCCCGGACCTCACAATCCGGCAGGACATCCTTTCCACTTCTATGTACCTCAGTACCATCAACTCCACCGACCCCTGCCTGATTGAGGAAGGCTGCCTGCATGGGTATGGGCTGCGGGATATTGTGCGCTTCACTACCTGGATCGCCAACGAGGGCGAGCTGGACTACTTCATCGGCGAACCAGAGCTGTCCAATACTCAATTTACTTATGACAACTGCCACGAGCACTTCCACTACGATGGCTACGCCGAATATATCCTCTTTCAGGAAGACGGTACGGAAATCCCTATTGGCTTCAAAAATGGGTTTTGTGTCATCGACCTCGGCTGCACCACCGGCTCCCCTCAGTACGGCTGCAACAATATGGGCATTACTGCGGGCTGCCACGATATCTATGATGCCGCGCTGGAGTGCCAGTGGATTGACGTCACCGATGTGCCCGACGGCCGCTACACCTTTGTAACCCGAGTCAATTGGGACAACGCCCCGGATAAACTGGGCCGTGTCGAAAAAGATACGCTGAACAACTGGGCGCAGGTCTGTATCATCCTGGACCGCTCCTCGGGCACCCTGGAGCTGACCCAGGATCCGGACTGCGCACCCTATGTAGACTGTGCGGGCGTGCCTTTCGGCAATACAGCCATCGACTGCGAGGGCACCTGCGGCGGTACAATCCTGCAGGGCGACCTCGATCAGAATGGCAGCCAAGAGCTGGCCGATGCCTACGCTTACACCGGGTATGCCTTGGATGGCGACCTTGAGGCCACCAATTGCAACGACCTGAACCAGGATGGCAAAATTACGGTATACGATGCCAGCCTTCTTGCCAACTGCTACAACTACGGCACGCTGCATCAGCACACCGGTGGCGGAGCACACGACCACTGCAATTTCCCGGCTGGCGTACTCAATACCACAGACACCACCTTACTGACCATTATTGACACCAATTTTGAGGCGGGCTATGTAGACATCGGGCTGCACAATGCCTCTACCCGTATCAATGCCTACCAATTTTCGATGGGCGGCATCCAAATTTCTCAGGTAGAAAACCTGGCCGACGAAGCCGTCTACCCAGCTACCGTTTACGGCGCCGGTCAAACGGTTATCGGCATCGCTTATCAAGATTCTACAATGGACAAGAGCAATGGCTTTCAGCCGCTCTGCCGCGTCCACTTCAGCGAAGTCACCGGTACCGAAATCTGCATTGACCAAATCGAAGAAATTATCAATTTCAATCAGGAACAGACAGTAACTTATGTGCTCAATGGCTGTGTGGAGTATACCCCCCCTACCGGCACGCACTATACAGCGCAGCTTTTCGGAGCGAAGGTGGTACCCAACCCAGCTTACGGAAGGGCCGAACTGCAGTTTAACAATGCAGCCCGGCACCTCTATCAGCTGGAAATCCGCCATGCTAATGGACAGTTGATTTTTGCCCAAACCACTGCAGGCACTTCCGTTCAACTGCCCTGCGGGCAATGGCCAGCGGGGCTGTACGCCTACCGGCTGAGCAGTGGCCAGCGGCAGGCCACCGGGCGGTTCAGCCTGCAGCGGTAAAGCCAATGCACTGTGAAGCTAGGCGGCATCCTGGACGGGAAAGCTCAGCCGGATGGTAAGATGGTATGGAAGCCCGTCAGAACTGGCTGGGTTCCACTGTTCTTGTTAGCTGCCAATCTGAAGGCATCAACGGAACACAGACAGCTGATACGGCGCCGGGCAGTAAAATAGGCTGTTGCTTTTTATTAGGCTACTCGCTTTAACCAGCTAAAAAAGGCGGGAGCTGAAGGCACAACAATGGAGCCCTCTATCTGGACCCAGTAGTAAAAAACTGCGGAAATCTTCCGGGCAGCCCTTTACTCTTTTACTAAAAACAGCTATTTTGCGAGACTAAATGGAGTTTCCCCTGGCTCTTCCAAACAAGTATGCACAATGAATCCCAGGAAGTATAGCTCAACCTACTTCGCCTCTATTCTATTGGTAGGTGTTCTGTTTTTGACCTATTTTTTTTCCCTGCAATCCGCGCTAAAGCTACAGCGCGATCATGCCAGCATTATTATCCGGGCCGGCTTTCAGCGCACGCAATCCCAAAAAATCATCCAACTCCTTTTCCGCCTTAATCTTGACGACGATGCCTCCGACAAAGCCCTCCGCCAAGAGTTGCAGTCAACCCTCCATCTCTTCGAAAAAGCGCATTTGCAACTGATCTCACCGGATGAAGGCCAACCTCCTAACCCACTTAATGATGAACAAGCGTTGCGGATGTTCAATGATATTGAGGCTCCGCTTCAACGGCTGCTAAGCAACGCCAGAGCTGTAGCTTTCAATGGCGAATGGGAGCCGCAACGCCTGGGGATGCTCATCGAAGACCAAGAGCTTTTTCTGGACGGCATGAATGCCATTCTCAGTCATTATGAACGGCTCAGCAACCAGATTGACGAAAGGGTCGGCAAGCTGAACACTATCTTACTGCTGGCTTGCCTGAGCCTGCTGGGGCTGCTTACCTACTTTGTGCTCGTTCCTTTGGTCCGAAAAGTCCGCTCCTTCTTTCATCGTTTGCAAAACCTGAACGCCGACTTGCAGTCCGCTAACGATGAACTGGCCCAAACTAAGAAGTACCTTAATCAGCAATTGCAAGCCATGGAAGCGATCACCGATGCGCTGAATGCTAGTGCTATGGTTTCCGTCACGGATAAGAAAGGGGTCATACTGCGGGTGAATGACAACTTCTGCACTGTGTCTGGCTACGCAGAAGAGGAATTGATCGGACAGGACCATACCATCATCAATTCCGATTACCACGATGATGCCTTTTGGGAAGACTTTTGGCAGACCATCAAAAGTGGAGCAATCTGGCGGGGCCTCGTCAAGAACCGCGCCAAAGATGGCCGTTTTTACTGGGTGGACTCCACCGTCACGCCATTAAAAGACGCATCGGGAGAAATCCAGGAATATTTGTCGATCCGCCAGGAAGTCACCCAACGCATCGAATACGAGGAGGCCCTGATGGAGGCGAAAGAACGGGCGGAAGCCGCCAATGTAGCGAAGTCCGCTTTCCTGGCCAATATGAGCCACGAAATCCGTACGCCACTGAATAGTGTTATTGGGTTTACCGAATTGCTGCTCAAAACACGCCTTGACGATACCCAACGGCAGTACATGAGCCTTATCCACCAATCCGGCAATATCCTGCTGGATTTAATCAACGACATCCTGGACTTTTCTAAGATCGAAGCCGGCAAGCTGGAGCTGGCTCCCGAAAAAACCGATCTCTGGGAGTTGGTCAGCCAGGTGGCAGATGTAATCAAATACAAAGTCAATGAAAAAGGGATCGAATTTATACTCAACCTTTCTGCAGACTTGCCAAGATACGCTTGGGTAGACCCCATCCGCATCCGGCAAATCCTGGTCAATCTCGTCGGCAATGCAGTCAAATTCACTGAGGAAGGCGAAATTGAAATCGGCATCACCGCCCTGCCTGGCAAAAGTGAATCGGGCGAACAAGGCCTGCGCTTTATGGTCCGGGACACGGGCATCGGCATCGCCCGGGAGCGGCAGGCAAAAATACTGGAAGCCTTCACTCAGGAAGACAGTTCCACTACCCGCAAATTTGGCGGTACCGGCTTGGGCTTGACTATTTCCAACAAGCTCCTGGAACTGATGGGCTCCAGGCTCGAAATACAAAGCCAGCTCAACATTGGCAGTACGTTTTCCTTTGTGGGCTACTTCAAGACAGAGGATGGCCAACCCCGCCACTGGGAAGGCTTATCTGATATTAACAAGGTGCTGGTAATCGACGACAACCCCAATAATTTGCGCATCCTGGAAGAAATGTTGCATTTGCAGGGCATACGGGCAGCTGCCGCCACCAACGGCATCGCAGCGCTGGAACGGCTCAAAACTGAAGTCGGATACGATGCCGTCATTACCGATTACCATATGCCCTATATGGATGGGTTGGAAGTCGTCAGGCGGATAAGGTTTGAACTCAAAATGTCCTCGAATGAGCTTCCGGTCATCCTGCTCCACAGCTCCTCTGAGGACCAGCTAATCCGCAACGCCTGCCAGGAATTATCTATTGCTCAGCAAATCAACAAGCCGATTACCATCCGGCGGCTGTTCGACAGCCTGTCCAGCCTCCATCAGTATCAACCTCCTACCCTACCTTCCCAGAAAGCACCAGACAACCTCCAAATCGCTGCCGCCCACCTCAAAATATTGGTAGTGGACGACAACCGCGTTAACGTCATCCTGGCCAAAGAGCTGGTGAAACAATCTTTCGAGCAGGTAGAAGTCAGAACCGCGAGCAATGGCAAGGAGGCTGTAACGGCTTGCCAAACGTATCGGCCAGACCTCATCCTGATGGATGTCCAAATGCCGGTGATGAATGGGTACGAAGCGACCCAGGTGATCCGCCGGCTGGAAAACAAGCGTACTCCTATCATTGCCCTGACCGCCGGGACGATAAAGGGGGAGCGGGAGCGTTGCCTCAACGCCGGCATGGATGACTACCTCAGCAAGCCGATCAGCTTTAAGGACCTACAGGAAACGCTGCAGCGATGGGTACAACCGCCCAACCATTCCGATACCCTTACTTCCACCGGGGCTTCCAATCAGGGCAGCACAAACAGTATAGCCCTACCCCGTTTTAACCGGGCCAGCTTGCTGGAACGCTTCGGCGGTGATGAATCCATCATAGATGAAGTAGTTGCTGAAATTTGGGAAACCATCAAATCTGGAGAACTTCGCAAGGATCTGGAAGCGCTCAAGGCGGACATAGCCAAGTCAGCACCTCCGAAGATGATTCAGGCACACGCCCACAAGATTAAAGGGACGGGCCTGATGGCTTCCTTTGACCGCCTGTCTACCTTTGCCTTGCAGCTCGAAAAACTAGACCCTTACCAGCCTGAGGTGGCCCGGGAGTTGCAGCATAAAATCGAGGAAGAAGTAGATGCATTGGAAAAAATGGCCGCCAACCCCGCCTGAGCAAATTGGGGCGTGGGGATTTATAAGCATAAGAAAACACCATGCCTAATATCCAATCAAATCATCCAGGCTGGCCGCACCTTCACACTGTACACCAGCCCGCTGCCTGGCAACCCGATGCTATCCCCAGGGTAAGCCGTTTGAAGCGGTGAAAACAACGGGGGCTTCATTGGTAACAAGCAAGGTATGCTCGTGCTGCGCCACAAAGCCACCCCGCTCAGCTGCCAGGGCCCAACCATCTGATAACTGGTAGACATATTTGCCCCGGGAGGCAATGAAGGTTTCCAACGCGATAACGCTACCCGAAATGAATACGCCCCGGTTGTACCGGTCCCGGAAACAGGGAATCTCTTCCGGAGCTTCGTGCAGGCGCCGGCCTATACCATGCCCGCACAGGTTTTTGATGACCCGATAGCCCCGGCGGGCCGCCAATTTTTCTATATAGCCGCCAACTTTCCGTATCGGCACCCCGCCCCGTATACGTACCATAGCCTTTTGCAGGATATCAGCCGAAGCCTGCACTAAACCTTCCAAACCCTGTAGGTCTTCTCCCAGAATAAAGGAGCCGCCATTGTCTGCATAGTACCCATCGAGTACAGCAGATACATCAATATTGATCAGGTCGCCCTCCCCAAGGATTCTGTCTGCCCGGGGTATGCCATGGCAGGCTTCTTCATTGACACTGATGCAGGTGCAACCCGGAAAGCCATAATCCGTATGTGGGGCAGATACCGCACCAAAAGCATGCAATAATTCAGCGCCGTATTGATCAAGCTCTAAGGTCGACATGCCAGGCCGGGCATAGTTTTTCATCTGATGCAGGGTATAGCCAACAGCGTGCCCTACTGCTTTCAGGCCGTTTAAGTCTTGACTGGTTTCTACTGACATAATTAAAGTATAAGCCCCCGCCCGGGCAAGGGAGCCCGGGTGGGGGACTGGCCATGAGTTGAAGCAGATTATGGGGAAGCCCTAGCCGCACTCCGAATAGCCGCAGCTCTTGCAAATCAGGCAGCCTTCCTTATAGATCAGCCCATCATCATCCCCACAGCTGGGGCAGGCGCTGTCCGCCGCTTTGGTGCCATCGGGCACAAATTGCTTTAGGGCGCGCACCACCCCGTTTTTCCAGGTGTTAATATAATCTTCCTCTACGTTTAGGCCTTCCACCAAATCGACCACATAAGGGATGGGCATACCGTGGCGGAGCACACCAGAAATCAGTTTGGCGTAATTCCAGTATTCCTTATCGAAAGAGCGGGACAGCCCCTCTATCGTCACCCGGTAACCCTGCTTGTCCTCAAACTGCAGGTCGTAGCGGTTATGGCCTTCGTCATCCGTGTTTTTCAGGACCCAACCTTTGGTCACATAACCTGGGATGATAAAAATATCCTCCGACTTGCCCGTAAAGATTTCGTAGGGGCGGTCGGCATACAAGCCGATTACGGCAATCCAGTCCTCTGAGTTGTTCTTAAAGCGCACCACCGCGGCTTCCAGCACTTCCGGCCGCTTGGGGGGCATGGTTTCCTGAAACTCCTTGCCCGCTCCTGATTTTTTATCTTTATCAGCTACCAGGACGCCGGAGCGCGACCCGTCGCGGTAGATGGTACACCCTTTGCAGCCTTCTTTCCAGGCCGTTTCGTAAATTTTCTGCACCATCTCCACCGAAGTCTCCTCCGGGATATTGACGGTCACGCTAATGGAATGGTCTACCCATTTTTGAATGGCGCCCTGCATCTTCACCTTTTGCACCCAGTCCACATCGTTCGCTGTAGCCTGATGGTAGGGCGACTGCTCAATGATGGGCATGAGCTCTTCAGAAGGCATCCGGCGCACCGACGGCACATCGTAGCCCTTGGCTTCCAGCCAGTCCAGGAATTTGTGGTGGAACACATTGTACTCCTCCCAGTGGTCGCCCACCTCGTCAATAAAGGTGACGTTGGCCTCTTTGTCATTGGGGTTTACTTTCCGGCGGCGCTTGTAGGTAATCAGGAAAGCCGGCTCAATGCCACTTGCCGTTTGCGTCATCAGGCTGGTCGTGCCGGTAGGGGCGATGGTCAGCAGAGCGATATTGCGGCGGCCGTGGGCCAGCATTTCTTCGTACAGGGCGGGGTCCGCTTCCCGCAGGCGGCTGATGAAAGGGTTCTCGGCTTCCCGCTCCGAATCATAGACGGGGAAAGCGCCCCGCTCCTTGGCCATCACTGCGGAAGAGCGGTAGGCGTTGACCGCCAGGGTACGATGTACTTTTACAGAAAAGCTGATAGCTTCGTCGCTGCCGTAGCGCAGCCCCAGACCAGCCAGCATATCCCCTTCCGCAGTGATCCCTACGCCAGTACGCCGGCCCTGTACACAGGTCTTCCGGATTTTTTTCCAAAGCTCATACTCTGTTGCCTTAATGTCCTCGGCTTCCGGGTCTTTCTCAATTTTTTCCAGGATGCGGTCGATCTTTTCAATCTCCAGGTCGATGATGTCGTCCATAATCCGCTGTGCGAGTTGCACATGCTTTGCAAACTTGTCAAAATTAAAAGCGGCCTGCTCGGTAAATGGATGCTCGACGTAGCTATATAGGTTGATAGCCAGCAGCCGGCAGCTGTCGTAGGGGCAGAGCGGAATTTCGCCGCAGGGGTTGGTCGAAATTGTGCGGTAGCCAAGGTCAGCATAGCAGTCGGGCACCGATTCCCGGGTGATGGTATCCCAAAACAGCACCCCCGGTTCTGCGGACTTCCAGGCGTTGTGGATAATCTTTTTCCATAGTTTGGCAGCATCGATTTCTTTTTCGAACTCGGGCTGCTCAGCGTGGATAGGGTACTGCTGTACGTAAGGCTTCTCCTGGGTAGCGGCGCGCATGAATTCATCGTCGATGCGCACCGATACATTAGCGCCAGTCACTTTGCCCTGTTCCAGTTTGGCGTCGATAAAGCCCTCTGCATCCGGATGTTTGACGGAGACGGTCAGCATCAGCGCCCCCCGGCGGCCATCCTGTGCCACCTCGCGGGTAGAGTTGGAGTACCGCTCCATAAAAGGTACGATGCCCGTAGAAGTAAGGGCGCTGTTCATAACTGGCGCGCCCTTGGGGCGAAGGTGAGAAAGGTCCTGGCCGACCCCGCCCCGGCGCTTCATAAGCTGCACCTGCTCTTCATCCGCTTTGGCGATGCCGCCGTAGGAATCTGCCCCACTGCCGATCACAAAGCAGTTGGAGAGGGACGAAATCTGGAAGGGGTTGCCAATACCAGCCATCGGGCTACCCTGGGGGACGATATAACGGAAGGCCCTCAGCAATTCGTAGACTTCCGGCTCGGTCAGGGGGTTAGGATATTTCGATTCAATGCGGGCAATTTCTGCGGCGATGCGCCGGTGCATATCATCGGGCGTTCTTTCGTAAATATTGCCGTAGGAGTCCTTGAGGGCGTATTTGTTTACCCATACATTGGCAGCGAGGTCATCGCCGCCAAAGTACTCGACCGAAGCCTCCAAGGCCTCTTCGAACGTATACGTTTGGGTGTACTCCTTGACCTTCGGGGTTGAAACTGCTGGCGTCTCCATTTTACATTATCTGTTTGGCTGGTTTGGTAATATATAGACCGACGCCGGGCGCCAGGGCTTGAAAGCCCGGTGGCAGCGGGCTAGCCGTTGGCATTGAGCCAGCGTCGTTTATTTAATTCTTAGTGTTGGTACTGCAAACCACCGCTTACAGGCCCAAAATGGCTAGGGCATATTTTCCTACTGCCCGGTCGCATGGGCAGCCTGGCCTGGAAAATGATGGTTTACGCTCCTTTAGGGTGGTTTACTTATCGATGAAGCTGGAAAAGCAAATCGTGTTGTTGGATAAAAGTAAGGGCCTTACGGCAAAAATGCACAGATAGGATGGTAGTAGTTTTCCACAAAATGTTGATAAGTGCGCCCGGCTCAGAGCAGCCGCTGCAACAGCCGGATGAGAAGAGTCAGGAAAACACTGACGAGCAGCATAGTCGTAAACGGAAAGTAGAACCGAAACCCTTCGCGCTCGATGCGGATATCTCCGGGCAGCCGTCCCAGCCAGGAAAGCTTGTCCCCAAAAAAATAGACTGCCGCGCCGATCAAAATGAGGAATACACCTGCGTAAATGATGAGTTTACCGGTGGAAGGCATAATTTAACCGTTGAATCAAAATAAGGAAGGGCCCGACTTGCGATCGAACCCTTCTGTTGGTGGGCATTACTGGATTCGAACCAGTGACCTCTGCCCTGTCAAGGCAGCGCTCTAAACCAACTGAGCTAAATGCCCGTTTCATAACAGGATTGCAAAGATAACAATCCTAACTCGTATCTTGCAAATGAACCTTAAAAAAACCATAATGAAAAAGTTAAAAAATTCATTCCTTTTCACTTTTCAAAACACCAACGAAATAACCATGAGATTCAGAATGACCCTTTTGGCGCTGGGGCTTGCTTTGTTTGCCTTTTCTTGCAAGCCTTCCGAAGAAATGACCCAAAAAGTGGCGGCAGCAGAGCGCCAACTCGACCAATGCCAGCAGGAGGCAGACCGCTACCGCGCCCAGCTTAACGAGCTGCAGGCTGAAAAAGCAGACTACCAAGCCGAGATGCGGCAGATGGAGCAAGAAAACCGGGAAGTCGGCTCCAAACTGGCCCAAGCCCAGGCTGCCCTGGAATCTGTGACCCGCGAACTGCAAGCCAGCTCTGATAAATACGGCACTTGGTTCCGGGTGCAGATTGGTGCCTACCAAGACCCCAAGATTGATCAGGATTTACAGACGACAGAAGATGGGCTGGGGGTCGAAAATTCGAATGATTTGCAGAAGATCGTCCTGGGCCGCTTCCGGAATTACGAGAAAGCTAAACAACTGCAAAACCAGATGAAGACCCTGGGCATCAAAGACGCTTGGATCGCTTCCTACCAGGATGGGCAGCGTGTACCTATTGAGCAGGTGATTGGCAACTAAACCACCTTCTTCCTACGGGGTGAAGCAACGGGGCTGGCACAGTCTTTAGGATGGTGCCGGCCCGGTTTGTTTTAAGAATGTTCCGGCTGCCCGGCGGGCAGGATAGCGCGAAGCTTTTTGACAACCTGATCTACCTCCGCTTTGGTGTTCAGGTGGGCAAAGGAAAACCGGATGGTCTTGCGCGGAGAATCGCCGTGCAGGGCACTGATCACATGGGAGCCGGCATCTGCGCCGGAACTGCAGGCACTCCCACCGGAAACGCTAATCCCTGCGATATCCAGATTAAGCAACAGCAATTCGGACTTAGGCGAGGGCGGAAAACTGACGCTCAGTAATTTGTAGTGCCCGTTGTCAGGGTCCCCGTTAAACTCCAGATCCTTAAAGTTGGCTTCGAGCTGCGACCACATGTAGTCCCGGATTTCCTTGATTTTCGCGCGCCGCTGTTCTAATTCTTCGTAAGCCAGCGCCAAGGCTTTGGCCATGCCCAGAATACCATAGATATTTTCTGTGCCGCCTCGCATATTACGCTCCTGCGCGCCTCCGTCTATAAAGGGCCGGACCGTATTGTCGCCATTGATATAGACAAAACCAACGCCTTTGGGCCCATGGAATTTATGGGCGGCTCCGGTCAAAAAGGAGACTGGTGTGCGGGAAACATCAATGGGATAGTACCCCATAGCCTGCACCGTATCGGAATGAAATAAGGCTCCGTGCTCCTGGCAGAGCCGGGCGACCCCTTCGAAGTCCAGAAGCGTGCCAATTTCATTGTTGGCATACATTAGAGAGACCAAAGTCTTGGAGCGGCTGCCCGCCAGGCATTCCGCCAGATGATCCTGGTCTACCTGCCCACGGCTGTCGGTTCGCACCATTTTCACTTCTACCCTTTCGTGCTTACAGAGCGCATCGATGGAATGCAGCACACAGTGGTGCTCCAGGGGCGTACTCAGAATGCGCTTAACGCCTAAGTCCCGGACCGCGCACTTCAAAGCCATGTTATTTGACTCCGTGCCCCCGGAAGTGAAAAACACTTCACCGATGGAAGCCCCGATTTGTTCGGCGATCGACTTACGGGCCTGCTCAATAACCGAACGCGCCGTCCGCCCCTCGTTGTGAATGGAAGAAGGATTGCCATAATACTGCTCCATCGCTTCTGTCATCACTGCGGCGACTTCCGGGAGCATAGGTGTGGTCGCGGCGTGGTCAAAGTAAATACGGTTCATGCTTACACCATTTTTGCACTAAACCACTGATCGACCCTTTCGGTTTCATCGCCCGCGTAAGCTTTGTGCTGAAATTCGTTGGTACGGGTATTGTAGACGTAGGCCTGGCCCCAAGTTTCGTGGTGGTCATGGACGGCTTCGATAGCCGAGAGGATTTGGTCTACCTCTTCATTGGTCATCACCGGGTGTATCGACATTCGAATCCAGCCGGGCTTATGCGACAGTACCCCTTTACTGATTTCATCCGTAATGGACTTGGAATACTGCTGGCCTACATTGAGCAGGTAGTGGCCGTAAGTGCCCGCACAGGAGCACCCGCCGCGGGTTTGCACTCCAAAGCGGTCGTTGAGCAGCTTGACGCCCAGGTTGTAGTGCAACCCCTCAATATAAAAGGAAATGACACCCAGGCGGTCTTTAATATGCGGAGCCAGGATATGAAGGTTGGGCAGTGCCTCCAGCCGTGGCCAGATGCGGTCCAGCAATTCTTTCTCCCGGGCCAGTATATACCCTACACCCATTTCTTCTTTGAGCCTGATGCAGTAGGCGACCTTGATGGTCTGCAAAAAGGCAGGCGTGCCCCCATCCTCCCGGGCTTCGATTTCGTCGATGTATTTATGCCCGCCCCAGGGGTTAGTCCAGTCTACAGTGCCACCGCCGGGATTGTCGGGCACCCGGTTGGTGTACAGCTTGGGGTCAAAAACCAGGACGCCGGTAGCCCCTGGGCCACCCAGGAATTTATGGGGGGAAAAGTAGATGGCGTCCAGGTGCTGCAGTTCCTCCTCCGGCCGCATGTTGATGTCAATGTAAGGTGCTGAACAGGCAAAATCAACAAAGCACAAGCCACCATTTTGATGCATCCGGGCGGCAATTTCGTAGTAGGGGGTCTTGATCCCCGTCACATTGGAACAAGAGGTAACCGCGGCAATTTTAAGCCGCCGCCCGCGGTAAGTATCCAAAAGCTCCTCCAGATGGCCCAAGTCAACCAGCCCCTCGGCAGTAGGCTTGATCACTTCCACATCCGCCAGGGTCTCCAGCCAGGAAGTCTGATTGGAATGGTGCTCCATGTGGGTGCAAAAGATGATCGGCCGTTCGGCTTCGGGCAGCTGCACTTGTTCGCGGAACTTCTCGTGCACCTTAAGCCCCAGGATACGCTGGAATTTATTGACGACGCCTGTCATGCCAGAATTAGAAGAAATGAGGATGTCTTTAGGGCGCGCGCCCACGTGCTGTTTAATAAGCTCCTTGGCCCGGTGGTAGGCCATCGTCATAGAGGTACCGGTCACGGAAGTCTCGGTGTGGGTATTAGCTACAAAGGGGCCGATTTCCCGGGCCAGCATATCCTCTATAGGCCCGTACAACCGCCCGCTAGCCGTCCAGTCTGCGTACAGTACACGCTGCCTGCCGTAGGGCGTTGCAAACGTTTGGCCGTTGCCGATGATGTGCTTGCGATAAGGCGCGAAGTACTGTTCGAGGTTTTGAGTTAAAGGGGTCAGGGCTTCCATACCAATTTGGTTTTGGCTTAGGCAATAGTGGTCAGGGCGGCTGATTTCATCCGATCGGCAAATGTTTGAGCAGCTTCCGGGCTTTTGCCTTCTGCGTAAACCCTTATGATGGGTTCCGTGTTGGATTTCCGCAAGTGTACCCACCCATCGGCAAAATCAATCTTCAAGCCGTCGATGGTGTTGTAATCTTCCGATTTGAACTGTGCTTCCAGTTCTTTGAGCAGTTGGTCAACATCGATAGCGGGCGTGAGCTCAATGCGGTCTTTTACCATATAGTAATTCGGGTAAGTATTCCGCAATGCGCTTACGCTTTGCCCGGCTTTCGCCAAATACGTCAGAAAGATGGCCGTCCCCGCCATAGCATCCCGCCCGTAGTGCAAATCCGGGACGATGATGCCGCCATTGCCTTCCCCGCCGATCACGGCATTGCGGCGTTTCATTTCTGTAACGACGTTGACTTCTCCCACCGCACTGGCGTAGTACTGCCCGCCGTGTTTTTCCGTAATATCGCGCAGGGCGCGTGTGGAGGAAAGGTTGGACACCGTATTACCCGGCGTTTGCTGCAGGATGTAGTCGGCCACTGCTACCAGGGTATATTCTTCACCGAAAACTGAACCGTCTTCGCAGACAAAGGCGAGGCGGTCCACATCCGGGTCTACAGCAACGCCAAGGTGGGCTTTCTCCGCCACGACCTCCCGGCTCAGCTCCTTGAGGTGAGCAGGCAGGGGCTCCGGATTGTGGGCAAACCGCCCGTTTGGCTTTTTATTCAGCAGCACAATCTCGCAGCCCAGCGCTCTGAGCAGAGGCGGCATCGCGACCGACCCGGAGCTATTAATGCAATCCACCACTACCCGGAACCGCTGCTGGCGGACCAATTCTGCATCGACGTAGGGCAATTCCAGGATGGCCGCGACGTGCTTCTTGATGTAGCGGTCGTCCCGCATAACTTTACCCAGTTCGTTTACACCAGCGTACACGATTTCACCTTGCTCAGCGATTTCAAGCAAAGCTTGACCGTCGGCTTTTGAAATAAATTCCCCGTGTTGATTGAGGAACTTAAGGGCATTCCATTCCCGCGGGTTATGACTGGCCGTTATTACGATGCCGCCGCCCGCACTTTCCATGGTCACCGCCATTTCGACAGTCGGCGTGGTAGAAAGGCCTAGGTCCACCACGTCAATGCCCAGCCCGCGGAGGGTGGCACTTGCCAACTCACTTACCATGGCGCCGGATATACGCCCGTCCCGGCCAATGACGACTTTGGGGCTTGCCCCATTTTGCAAAAGCCACTGCCCATAAGCAGCGGTAGACTCTACGATGTCCTGGGGCGTCAGATTTTCTCCGGCAGTGCCGCCGATGGTGCCCCGGGTTCCTGATATTGATTTGATAAGTGCCACGAGATTAAATGATTTGATTTGTAGGTAAAAATAGAAAAAATGCAGCGCTTCTCCTCAATACCGCTCGAAGGATGCCGGACTAAAATTTGCAGCTTATCGGCAGATTCTGTATTTTACCAATCATTATTTGCAACTACACCAACCAAAACCAAAATACTATGGCACGGACCAAAAAACAACAAAGAATAGCGAGCAAGGATAAAAGAGAAGGCAAGCGCATCCTAAATATTTTCCTGATTTCCACCTTGGTCTTGCTGGCGCTGATGTACGTCATTTTTCAATCAGCCTGACGGCCAGCCGGCCAACGGACCCAAACAGCGGTTTGCAGAGGCGCGCGCCACCCTCTGTAAACCGCTGTGTCGTTTCGGAGGGTGTCTACGGCTGGGAACACGGCCTCCGGCAGCAGATAAACCGATGCGGCACCCAGCCAATCCCGTTCGGGCAGTTGGGCTGTTTCCAACAGCGCGGTGCGTTCCGCCGCCGCTTTCGCATAAACAGCTACATTAGGGAATGGCAATTCGGGATCCTGCCCTACCACGATGCGGCCATCTACCTGAGCCGCCGCATCTTCTGCAATCTGAATAGCCCATTGCCGCTGCAGCTCCATCAGGGGGCTAAACTGAATCCAAAACGCAGTAGTCAACAGCACGCCGCTGAACACCGTGCCCCCCAGCACGTACTTGGGCCGTAGCCCCACCAAGCCAATCACAGCTACAAAACTAGCCACCCAATAAAGCCCACCGGTCGCCAGCCCTGCCTGAAAGCCGATGCCCCGGAACTGCAGAAAGCTCCCCATCATAAATACAATCAGGAAACAAGCAGCAGCGACGAGATGGAGCACCGCCCCGGCCTTCACAATCCCCCGGTGGGGAAAACCATCGGCAAAGTAGTTGCGCATCTGCCGGGCTGCGATCATCAGCAACAACGGATGCAGCGCAAGGCTGTGGCCCAACAGGGCTGCCAAAAAGCCTGCGGTGTACAGCACAGACATCTCTTCCTTCTTTCTGAAGCGCTGCCCGTGTTCCCATAGGCCTGAGAGCACAAAACCCAGAAAGGGCAACACCCCTAACAGATTGTAGATCAAAAAACGGCCGGTCCGGAAACCGAAGTAAAAAGTACGCCCGCTCGTATCCAGTGCCTGTAAGGCATACAGTACCCCGGCAGTAAGCAGCCCCATAGCCCAGGGGTTGAGCCGCCATAGCTGGCGGCCCTGCGGGTGCTGCCAATACAAAAATGCGGCGGCGGCCAGCACAAAGACCAGCGCATGAACTGGCTGGTTCCAAATGGCAAGCGCAAAGAGGGCATAAAACCCGAGTTGCCAGCCCCGCTCCGGCTGTTTGAGGTAACGGATAAGCGCAGCAAAGGAGAGCCACTGCAGCAGCATCGCCCAAATATCACCGGATGCTACTTTGGCCAGATTAGGCAACAGCAATGAGGCCGCGGCGAGGGCCAATGTATTCAGGACCACTTCAGTGCCAACCAACCGGCGGGCCAGAATATAGTAAAATGGCAAGGCTAAAAACACCAGGGCAGCCCCCGGCAGGCGCAGGCGAAACTCGTCCATGGCCTCGCCGGCGGCCAGCGCCAGGATGCGTGCGTGCAAGCCTGGGCCTCCTTCGCCGTGCAGCAACTGCCAGGCAATCTCCGATTCGGCCCCGTCCCAAAGCGCCGTCAGGTCATTCCCAACCAATAGATTGATGGCCAATAGCAAAAGAGCAACTGCATAGAGGTAGGAAGACTTAAGAGACATAAGCTGTTTTGGTATTTCACCGCAAAGAAACGCATCATTTTGCAAACGGCGCAGTCTCATAGGGTTCACCTTGCGCCCTGCCCCTTGAAGAAGCGCACCACTACTTGGGGAAGAGCCGCCGTTTTGGACCAACCCCCTGATGGTATTGGGAAGCCGCCCAAAGCCGGCCGTTAAGTTGGCAGCCTTGCAAAATTCCTTACTTTGTGGCCGCCGTCATCAAACGACGTCTAAAGAATAACTATGCCAAGCCCGACGATTCTGATAGAGGCGCAATACCTCCCCCCTGTGCAGTACTTTACCGTGCTGGCACAAGCCGAGGCCGTCTACCTGGAAACGCAGGAGCACTACCAAAAGCGCAGCTACCGCAACCGGGCTTACCTAGCAGGTGCCAATGGAGCCATGCTTCTATCGGTACCTCTCAAAAAGGGGAAACACCAACAAATGCCGATCACCGATGTAGAAGTTGACTACAAGCGCCCCTGGTTTGGGGAGCACTGGCACAGCATCAAATCCGCCTACGGCAAATCCCCGTTCTTCGACTTCTACGCTGAAGCTATTGAAGCGCCGCTGCGCCGCAAGCCCAGGTGCCTGTTTAGCCTCAACCGGTTATTGCTCGAAGCCATACTGCAGCAATTGCAGCTGGACATAGCCGTTTTCGAGACCAAGGCTTACGGCCAGGTGCCCGGTGGCGCACTCGATTTACGGGAGGCTATCCACCCCAAGCACCCCAGTTTGCCCTTTAAAGCGCCTCCCTATCCACAGGTTTTTCAAGAGCGGCATGGATTTATACCTAATTTGAGTATTTTAGACTTGCTTTTCTGCACCGGGCCCCAAGCCCCTCTGCTCCTGGAGCAATTTGCTGAACAAAACCCCTTATCGTGACGCCACTAATTAACAAACACTTACAGGCCTATCGGGCTCAGGTTGACGAAATTGTCAAGGACCTGCACGAATTGGCTATCCGTATTGATAGCGAAGAGCTGACCCAAACCGTGAGCGACCTGCGCAACCGGATTCACGAGCCCTTTATGTTCGTGATCGTCGGGGAAGTCAAAGCCGGCAAAAGCAGCTTTATCAATGCCCTGCTTGCCATCGGTAAGGAAGTGACGAGAGTCGCTCCCCAGCCCATGACGGACACCATACAGCAAATTCTGTACGGGGAGGAAGAAGAGCAGGTGCAGATCAACCCCCACCTCAAAAAAATCATGCTGCCGGTAGACATCCTGAAGGAGATCGCCATCGTAGACACGCCCGGCACCAACACCATCGTAGCGCACCACCAGGAAATTACAGAAAGCTTCATCCCTGCCTCCGACCTCATCGTATTTGTATTTGAAGCCAAAAACCCCTACCGGCAGTCGGCCTGGGAGTTTTTCGATTATATCCATAGCGACTGGCGCAAAAAAATCATTTTCGTGCTCCAGCAAAAGGACCTCATGAGCACGGAAGACCTGCGGGTCAATCATCAGGGCGTGCATGAATACGCCGAAAAAAAAGGCATAAAGAACCCGGTTGTTTTTTCGGTTTCCGCCAAACAGGAACAGGAAGGAGAATCAGCTGACAGCGGATTTAGCGAAGTGCGCCGTTTCATCAACCAGCATATTACCGGCGGTAAAGCGCCTGTCCTGAAGCTATATAATAATATCGACACAGCTATTAACGTCAACACCCGGATCGCGGAGGGGGTCACCCTGCGGCAAAAGCAATTCCAGGCAGATACGGAGTTTCGGGAAGATGTAAAGGAAACGCTGGTGCATCAGGAAAAAAAGAGCCTGAAGCAAGTAGATGTGCTCGTGGAAAACCTACTGGCGGGGTACCAGCGCATCACCCGCAACAAGGAGCAGGAGTTACGCGAAGGGCTTTCTTTTTTTCCCTTGCTCCGGCGCTCTTTTGCGTCCCTCTTTAGCAAAAAAGCCAGCCTCAAGGATTGGCTGGAACAGCTGGCCCAGGAGCTGGAAGCTGAACTCAACCGGGAGCTCAAAGCCAAGCTCAACGACGGGGTCACAGACCTGGCCGACAGCATTCAGCAAATGGCGAAGATGATCGACCTTAAAATCCGCAGCAGCACAACCATCCTCAGAGACGACCACGAGCTTTTCAGCGATATTGCCGAAAAGCGCAACAACGTCCTGCGCGAACTGCAGGAGCAGTTCACCCGCTTCGTCAACCGCACGGAAAACTTTACCGATGAGAGCTTATTCCCGGACAAAGATTCCGTTTCGCCGGGCCTGGCGGCCAGCAGTGGTTTGGCTGTGATTGGTCTCGTCCTGGCTGCCGTTACCCAAGGGGCGGTTTTCGATATAACCGGGGGCGTCCTGACTACCATCGGGCTCATTTTTGCCGGGGTCACTACCACTTCCAAACGCAAACAGGTACTGCGGGAATTCCGAAAGGAAATTGAAAAGGGGGAGCAGCGGCTGGAAGAAGAAGTAAGCACCAATCTGAAAGCTTACATTTCTAACTTACGGAGCCGGATCGATGATAACTTCGTCAAATTCGACCTGTTGCTGGAACAGGAAGAAGCCCAGATCCAAAAGCTGACCAGCCGCAGTGCAGACATCAGCGGGCGGCTGGAAAAGCTGCAAGCGGAAGTACAGCAACAATCCAACCTCCCCCCGGAAGAGGAAGAATAAACTACAGGAAATGCTGCAGCTCCCGGTAAACCATATCTACCGGCAGCCCCATAATATTCGCGTAGGTCCCCTCTATCCTGTTGATCTTGCACAGCCCGATCCACTCCTGAATAGCGTAGGAGCCGGCTTTATCGTAGGGCGCGCAGGTATCGAGATAATGATCTATTTCCGCATCGGTCAGGCGGTCGAAGTGCACCCGGGAAACGCCGGAAAATACCCGCTCCCGCGTTTCGTCGGCCAGGCAGACGCCCGTAATGACGGTGTGGGTGCGGCCGGAGAGCCGCCGCAGGATCCGCTGTGCGTCCGCCCGGTCTCGGGGCTTCTCGTAAATGACGCCGTCCAGAATCACTACGGAATCAGCACCAAGCAGCACTGCACCGGGCTCCAGGGCACTTTTAGAAGCTTGTACCTTCCGTTTGGCCAGGTAGGGCGCCACCTCTTCGGCCAGCATATCGGCGGGATAATCCTCAGGGGTATTTTGAGGCTGGACGACAAAATGAAAACCCGCTTGCTCAAGCAATTGCCGGCGCCGGGGTGATTTAGATACCAGGATAATCCGTTTTTGAAGTACATTCATATAGGCTGATTGGGTTGTTTCATAATATCAAAAAGAGCAATAGCAGCAAGCCGCTTAGCATGATCAGCTTTGCCAAAGTACTCAGGCGGTGGTAATGGGCTGAAGTCTCCGCCCGGAACAGCAGAAAAAGGCTTAGGCCCACAGGCAATAAGAGCGCCACCCCAAGGTATACACGGCTGAGTGGCGTAAAAAGTTCGGCCTCCCGGTAAGCCATCGCCACAACAATCACCAGCAGGCTGAGGCCAGTGGCCGCAGCTACTCCTTTCGCCACGCCCATGCCCCAGGCTACCGCTACCGTCCGGCACCCCGTCTGCCGGTCGCCCCCCACGTCTTCCATGTCTTTAATCAGTTCCCGGTATAAGGTTGACCAGAAAGCAAAAGACAGGTACCAAAAAAGCAGCACAGCGATTTCACCGGCCCGGGCAGGGGCTTTAGCTGATAAATCAGCGAAACCTGCCCGCTCCGCAAACCAAACGATGCCCGGCACGGCAGCGCAGAAAAGGGAGATAAGCAGGTTGCCCGACAGGGGCTGTTTTTTGAGCTTTGCCGAATAGGCGTACAACAGCAGGGCGGCCAGCGGGTATAAGCCAACCAAAGGCGGCTGCCCCACACTCAAGGCCAGGTAGAATGCCAGCAGAAACCCCATTATATTCACGCTGAAGTAGAGCCAGTAGGCGGTCTGCTTCCGGATGTACCGGCCCAGGACAACTTTTTCCGGACGGTTGGCAAGGTCTGTCCTGAAATCAACCAAATCATTGATGATGTACCCGCCAGCCGTTACCAGAAGGGTATCCAGCACAAACAGCCAGAAGGTGCGCGGCGGCAGGGCCAGGCTAATATTGTACTGATCAAAGGCTGGCCGAAGCAGCGCCCCGTAAACCAGGTATTGCGTGAAGGCTACGATCAGCAAATTGGGCAGGCGGACGAGCCTGAGGTATGCCAGGATGATATTCATGCGCAGGTTAGCGTTCGGGCCAGTCATTATTCAACCGCAGTACTTTTTCAATCACATCCCGGGCACAGCCCGCCCCTCCGTTCAGCGGGGAGATATAGGTCGCCACCTCGATCAGTTCCGGAACCGCATCCGCCGGGCAAGTGGGCACCCAAACCTTGCGCATTACGGGTAAATCGGGAACGTCATCGCCCATATACAGGATTTTCTGCTCATCCAGGTTGTAGCGCGATCTAAGCGTCTCGTAGGCGGCGAGCTTGTCGCTGATGCCAGTGAAGATATCCTTGATGCCCAAGCCTTCCAGCCGGCGGCGTACACCTTCGGATTGGCCGCCGGTGATGATGGCCACGCAATAACCCTGCCGAACGGCTGTTTTAAGGGCATACCCGTCACGGATGCTCATTTGCCGAAGCAAGCTGCCTTCTTCAGTGACCAATACCTTGTTGTCGGTGAGCACTCCATCTACATCAAAGATAAAGGTTTCAATTGCCTTGAATTGCTCCAGCTGATTCATTTACCGTAGTTCATTTTTATGGCTAGTAAATAGGCATACACTGCGCGGGCATCTGGGAATAGCACGTCCGGTTTTCTCCCTGGCCAAAATATCCAAAAGACGGAGTACCTTTTATGTTACAAGCTAGCCTGGCCCTTCACCAGCTTTGTTTTGCCGCCCTTTCCCCATGACAAATGTACCACAATAGAGTTGGCAAATGAAAGGGAATGGCTATATTCCAACTTTAGAAACAGAAAGCGGATCATCGAAACCAAACTTATGTTTAAACCCGAAATCTACCAACAGCGGCGGCAAGCCCTTATGGACCGGATGGGCAACGGCCTTTTGCTCTTCCCCGGCAATCTGGAAAGCCCTATGAACTGCGAGGATAACGTCTATCCTTTCCGGCAGGACAGTTCCTTTCTTTATTACTTTGGTATTGACAAGCCGGGCTTGGCAGGCCTCATTGATGCCGATGCGGGGACGACAGCCCTTTTTGCACCGGAAGTAAGCGTGGAACACGTGGTGTGGATGGGCCCGCAGCCGGGGCTAAAGGATTTACAGGCTTGGTCAGCTGCTGATGAAGCCCGGCCCTACGGTCAATTAGAAAGCCAGCTCAAAACTGCCCTGGAAGCAGGCAGGGCAATACATTACCTGCCGCCCTACCGGGCGGAGCGAGTACTCCGGCTCAGTCGCTGGCTAGCCGTGGAACCGGAGGCGCTCTCCCCTTCCACGGACCTGGTCAAAGCCGTGGTCAGCCAACGCTCGGTCAAAGCTGAAGAAGAAATTGCGGAAATAGAGCGGGCGCTTACCATCACCCGGCAGATGCATATCCAAGCCATACAATCTGCCCGGCCCGGTATCAAGGAAGCCCAGCTGTCGGGCATGGTGGAAGGTATTGCCCTGGCTACGGAGGGGGCGCTTGCCTATCCGGCCATCCTTACGGTAAATGGCCAAACGCTGCACAACCACTACCACGGTAATGAATTGAAAGCAGGCCAGTTGGTACTCAGCGACTTTGGGGCAGCTGCCCCTCATACCCACTATGCAAGCGACATCACCCGGACTTACCCGGTTGGCGCTGCATTTACCGACCAGCAAAAAGCTATTTACCAAATTGTGCTCGATGCAGAAGTAAAGGCCATAGAGGCGGTCCGGCCTGGCGTGCAGTTCCTGGATATCCACCTCTTGGCAGCTAAAATCATCGCGGCGGGCCTCACACAACTAGGCCTTATGCAGGGCGACACCGATGAAGCGGTAGCTGCCGGGGCCCATGCCTTGTTCTTCCCGCATGGCCTAGGCCATATGATTGGGCTTGATGTCCACGATATGGAAGATCTGGGCGAAGATTTGGTGGGTTATGGGGAGGAACTGGAAAGAAGCCCGCAATTTGGCCTCAAGTCCCTACGCCTGGCCCGCACCCTGCAACCTGGCTTTGTACTGACGGTAGAGCCGGGGATTTACTTTATCCCGGAATTGATCCAACAGTGGAAGCAGGAAAACCGATGCGCAGATTTCATCAACTACGACAAGCTGGAAGGCTACTTAGGCTTCGGCGGCATCCGCATCGAAGACAACATCCTGGTGACGGAAGACGGGTACCGGGTATTGGGCCCACCTATCCCTAAAACGATAGCTGAAATTGAACAGTTGCAGTAGGCTGCCGGCACGGGAGGAGGCATATACGTCTCCCCCCTTTGCCTTAGTCAGCCTTGGCCGGTTCGGGGCTTGCCCTACTTTTCTTTTTGGGCTACGTCCCATTCAATATCCCAGCGTTCGAGGTACGCTTCCAGTGGCCCCAGGCCAACTTCCGCACGCCGCTGATTGACGTATTCGGGCTCCAGGATGGGAAACGGTTCGTAACTATCCTTTTCTGAATTGAACCGTACCTGAGAGCCATATTTCTGCGGTTTATCTTCCCGAACTTGGATACGGTCGTACATCAGCGCGTAACTAGACCAGCTTGCTTCCTCGGCTTCACAGGCTGCTTCAATCATGGGCAGGAAACGCTTTTGCAACTCATAATCTGCATGCTGAATAACCAAAAAAGCGGCAGATGCTGCCGTCCCGCCTACAGCAGAGCGCTTGGGCCAGCCTTGTTTCTCGATGACTGCCACCAGTTCCTCCTGGTTTTGCTCGTTAATGCGGTGCTTCAGGTGCCAAAGCGCTGGGGAAAGGGGGTTCATACGCCCCATTTCTTCGCTTGCCAGTTGGGCCTGGTAGTAAAAAGCCTGGTCGGTTTGGAACATCCGCCACAGCCGGCGCGCCAGCTCCAGGTTTTCGTAAGGGCCGTGCACGGCTTCAACCTTTTGGATTTGCTTCTCTGCCAGTTCCTGATAACGTGGGTCTTCATACAGGTAGACCAGGTCGGGGTCGCGCAGCATAAGCACAGTGGAATCGGCGGGCAGGGCCTCCTCCAAAAAGTAAAAAGCAGAATCCCGGTTATTGAGCAAAGCATAAGAACACGCCAGGTTGTAGGTATTGGTAAAGTCAGCCGCGTCCAGCTCGTATCCCTGCCGGTAGACGGCAATGGCGCCAGGCAAGTCGCCAGCTTCCCGCAGAGAGTCCGCCTTTGTCGTCAATGCCAAAGTTTCCTGGGCGGACATCCGGACTGTTGAAATGAGGCAACAGAGGAGTATGACGCTGGCGAGGGCAGATTTTGCGCTCCCCCAGTACCGCCGGGCGGACTGGCGATCCGAAAAGCGGGCAGATAGACTAACGTATTCCCGTGCACCGGACTGGCCGGGCAGACCTGAAGCGCAGGGCCAAACGGACCCTCCATTCCGAACTGAATTTGAATAAGTGGGGTGGTTTCTCATGATCTGTAGTAGCTGGATTAAAAAATTAATGAAATCGGCATGCTATTTTAGGTTAAAGCTAAAGGTGATGGGAAAGCGCTTAGGCTGCCCATCGGTATCCTGAATTACAAGGTCCGTTAAAAACAAACTGGTATTAGGCGCTATACCCGCGATCTGCTGCTGAATAACTTCAGCCTCTACGGAACGGGATTTCACCCTTGCTCCCCGCCCCGTCTCCGGAATAATGACTAATTCAAACTGCAGGATGGGGTAAGCCAGGTTACCGATTTCCAACAGTATGTCGGATGCGGAGCTGTTGCGGAACACATCGAGAGATTGCACCTGCTCTCCAAGCGTGCCGCTCAACCCACGCCACTGCAGATTAAAGGGTGTATCCTGAAACTCAAACCATTCCGGTATTGTATCCGTATTGATGTAATCAGAATCTAATAAATCCACCCGCCCGATAGCTGGCTCCGGCACGATTCGCCCGGATTCATGCCGCAGGCGCTCAATCGTCCTGAAACCGGGGATGGGCACTACCTGTACATCAGGGTCATTCCGGTACTGTTCGTACATCCACCGGTGGCGCTCCACGCTTGTATCCATACGGATAAGGGTAGGTGCCCCTGCGCGGTATACAAACTGGAAAGGGTCTAGGGAGGGTTGCAACCGCAAGGGTTCCGGCCGTTCGGCAGCTATCGGCCGGGCCTGGTTGAGTTTTAGCTTTAGCCGGCCCCGGTCTGCCCCATTTTTCAAGGCAAAAGTGACCTGCAACTCAAAGGCTTCCGTACGTTGAGACCATTGGCTCAGCAGGCGCTGCGCCTGTTCAGAAAACAGCGGCATAGGCTGCGCTTCCGCTTCCATTGCCCACAGCATCAGGCTATCGCTTGCCGTTACATCGCCCTGATAGGTAACCGACCAATCTGCGACAGACAAAGCAGTCAAAGCAGTAGCGGGAAGGTACCGGGTGGCTTCGCTGGCCCGCCCGTCTCTCAACCGGAGGATCCAATTGTGAGGGCCCCACTCTACCACGGTACCGGAGCGCCGCAGCCAGGCCCTGGGGTTAGGCAGCCGGTCTACCTTTCGCCGGGAAGCCTTACCGTAGAATTCGCTAAAAGCGCCATCTTGAAAAACAGCTCCCGGGTCTGGATCAACCCCTATGCCGACACTCGCAAAGAATGCTTTTTCACCTTCCGCCCGTGCGATGAGGTGCAGCTGATCCCCCGATTGGAGGCCCTCAACAGCGCGCTGCCATGTCTGTTGAATGGCACCAGGTTCGGGCGAGGCCAATACGCGGGTACTCCCTCCTTTGGTAGTCAGCCCAACGCATAGCTGCTCGAGCACTAACGGGCGCCCTTCGTGGGTAATCGATAAAGGCGCTTTCCAGATATCCGGCAACACTTCGGGCAATACCCGCTGAGGGGCAGCCCTTAGGCCAACAGAAGCAGGGTTATTGTACCAATGTATACCCAGGGCTTCCTGCCCCAGCTCCAGCCGGTAGGAGCTGCTCTCCCAGGGCTGGGCGTTGTCGATAAATTGTATGTTTTTTTCAGAGAGCGCAATGCAAAGAGACTCCCCCGCCCTATCCTCGTGGTGCACAACCTGCTGGCAGGTATAAGCCGCTGCTTCCATCATGCGCAACCGCAATGCATCCGTATAGTTGGAGGCCATACCGATGATGCAAGCGCTCTCGCGCGACCAGGCGTCTTCCATAACCAGAACCAGCACCTGCTCATCCGTCACCGTAGCCTCAGACGGCCAGTAATCTTTTAGTTTACCCTTTATGGCGAACTCCCGGGCCTGCCCCCCTTCCTGGTACAAAAAACCTCGGGTGCCCTTTCGCCATAGCACCTGATCGCCCAACACCAGTTCGAAACGCTGATGCTGCAAAGCCCGAAAGGCTGAAGTGCTCAAAAAAGCTGCACTTAACTCATTATCGCTGCCTGTAAGCTGGCCGGGCGCAAAAACCGGGAAGCGGTAAGGGCCCCAAGCCAGCCCGTCGGCCATCTGATCGGGTGCCGCCCCCCATTGTGCGTAAATCTCTTGGGCGGCTAGTGCGACTAGTCCGAAATAGCACAGCGTATTTCACGCTTGGGCGCCCTGGTTTTACTGGGTTTCTTCGGTTAGTCATTTCTGAAACACTCCACTAGTTGGTCGAAAGCCTGCCCAGCAGCTCCGAGACCGCCACCGGGTAGTTGATCAGCCAAATTGAAGGAAAACAACAGCACCATGAGCGCCACAAGCGGAGCTATAGAAAGGTATTTGGCTACCCGCCAGGGTGCCGATGCTGCTTGCGCCAGCATTTGCAGCCGGTTGCGCAAGTGAGCGGCAAAGGTATTGGCCAGGGGAGAGCAGCTGCCGGCCACTTGATGGGCCGCCAAAAAACGGGCGTAGGCGTAGCGGCTGCCGATTTGGCGGGACACGTAGGCATCCGCGATGTACTCGTGCACCTGTTGAAGCGCTGTGCGATAGGCGTAGATAAGCGGATTGAACCACTTAAAGATCACGTAGCACTCCATGAGCAATACGTCGAGGCTGTGCCGCTGCCGGACGTGCACCAATTCGTGTTCAAGCAGAATGCGCTTGGCTTCCGGTATCGCTGCCCCTTTCCAGAAAATGTAACTGAAGAAACTGCTGACCGGCATATCCCGATCCGGGGCGAGCAAGGTATACTTTGGCTTTCTGGCGCTCCGGCTCCTGCGGATCAGGCTCCACAAACCGTACAGGCGTACCCCCAGCCGGACCAGGGCATAAAGCGCACCGGTAAAATAAACAGCCAAGAGCAAATCGCTCAGGGTGAACGCAAAAGCCGGCGTAGGCTTGCTGAGCTGCCCGTAAAAAGCCATTTTCACCTGCTGCACTTCCTGCACCACTGGCAAGAGCACCTCCCCCGCCCCGGTTGCCGGAGCAGCAGAGTGCTCAATGCGCAGTAAAGGAATAGCAAGCGATACAACCGGCATCGTTAAAAGGTACAGCCGGTTGATCTGAAAAAAGGTCTCCTGGCGCAGCCAGAAGTAATAGAGCGCGTAAAACAGCGCCAAACAAATGCTCGATTCGAGCAAAAACTGCGTGACGCTATTGGGTATCATCATCCTCCTGTTTTTTGATTTTGCTCAAAAGTGCCTCGAGCTCGCCGTAGGAGACTTCTTCTTCCTGCACGAAGTGCGACAGCAGCGCTTCCGCTGAGCTTTCAAAGTAGGAATGCATCAGATGCCGGAAGGCTTTACTGCGGTAGGCTTCTTTGGTCACAGCTGGATAGTAGCGGTAGGTTTTCCCAAAAGCCTCATGCTTGACAAAGCCTTCTTTTTCCAATTTGCGGACTACAGAAGATACAGTGGTAACCGGGGGCACCGGAGGGTCAAGCTCCGCTACAATCTCCTTCACAAAGGCCCGGCCCAACCGCCAGAGGGCTTGCATGATCGCTTCTTCTTTTTCGTTTAACCGTCTCATGCCACAAGTATACAACGATTTTTTCGTTGAATCAACTAATTTTAAATTTTTGAACGAATTTTTCGTTTATTATTTCAAATGCTGGCGCACATATTGCTCCTGCCGCTCCTGAATGTACTCATCCGGAGCGTAGGCCGTAATGCGGTAGGTATTGCTGTGCAAGTGCTCCACCTGAGCCGGATAGGCCGGGGCGGTCCAGGGGGATGCGGCAAGCAGTTGCTCCAGTTGAGCCAAGGCGTTCGGCCCTTCGTGTTCTACCTCAAAATCGAAGGGTGCCAGCGCGGTCTTTTCCATAGAGCGGTAAATTGCAGGGGCCTCGAGAAAACGATAGGGCAAGACCAGCACGCCACCATCTGCCCCCAGCAACTTCAGGCTGCGGCTGCGCATAGCTGCTACCTGGTAGGATTGGCCTTTGTAGTGCACATGATCGCCAGTATGCAAATCGCCCTCCAGCCTAAGTAGCAGGCCGGGGTAAAAATCCCTCCACCAGTACCACCCGAACAGCGCGAGGACCGCCGTTAGGGACAACCCAAACACAGGAGCGGCCATCAGCAGCCGGTAGAAAGCAAATACCGCCCAGGCTGCCCAAAGTATAAACCCCGCTCTAAGCAGCAGCGCCTCCAACTGCCGTTGCTGCCGGCGGCTCTTGACCAGGGGCAAGCCGTACCGCTTCAAGCCAGCCAGCAGGGCATAAAGGCCCAGGGCAAGCAGTGCCAGCATCAAAACCAGCGTAAAAGGCAAGGTGGATAATTGCATCACAGCATCCCTTTTTCGGTAAACAATCGCCCCAGGTAAAAACGGATTTCCGGCCTAAGCTCAAGGATATCGCGTTCGTGGGGCACGAGCAGCTGGCTGCGCTCCAGCTCCGCAATCCGCATTTCCGCCCAGGCTTGGCCTTCCGAAGCAAACAGCCGGCCAAATCGGCGGTAGGTCAGCGCCCGGTGCAGGTACAGCTGCAAGAGCAAAAAGTACCAGGTTGCATCCTCCAGCACCGGAAAGTCTGAAAGGCTGATCCTAGGGTCCAGTTCCTTTTGCCCTTCCTCCCCTACCCGCAGGTGAGCCAGCCAAAGGCGAAGCGCCATGCCAATATTGCCCTCGCTTTTCCGGTGCAGGCGGCTAAAAAGCTGATCCCAGGATTTTTGACGGACCATATCCTCCGCCTTTCCCTTTAGCATCAGGGGTACCCCACCGGTTTTATGCCTCGTCCAAATGGCTTTCCGCATTTGCGGGGTAGATAAAGGCCGGAGCACGACCGTAGCAACCATAGCCTGGTCGATACGGCTTTGCCCCCTCATCACCTGAAGGGTGCCCAGGTTGCAGCTCAGCAGAAAAACATGCTTGCGCCCAAAGCGCTGTACGACCTCCAGCAGTTGGCCGAAGGCTTGCCCCTGATCAGCCCCGCGCTGCCACCATAGTTCTATGTCTTCCAGCAAGAATACGAAGCCTTCCAGGCTGTCCTCCAACAGGGCAGGCACGGTGCCCCTTTTGCCAATGGCTTGTTCAAAGGCTTTTTGCAGCGCCCTGGGGGAGGCAGCCCCACCCAATGGAGGGATCACCTTAAGGTAGCTGCCGCCAAATAGCTGCCGCGTGGCGTACTCCAGGAAGTAACTTTTCCCGCTTAGGGCTTCGCCTGTCACCAGAATACCTCCGCCCGGGCCCCGCTCGCGGTCTTCCAGGGCTTCCCGCACCTGATCTAATTCTGCATCCCGGCTTTCGGAACGGGTCTGCAGGTTCAGGTGCTTGCCCGAAAACAACTGGCGGTAATAAAATGGGAATTGCCCCTTCACCTCAGCCGGAGGCCCTGCCGCCTTGGCAAACCGTTTTAGCCGGTCGCGGTCGCTGCGCAACTCCTGCTCCCGGCGCTCGAATGCCGCAAGCGCTACATCTTCTTTTTTCTGAGCCGCGTAAGCCTGCAGGCGTTCCCATTGGCCCAGTAAAGCGGCTTCCAGGCGGCGGCGCCAGGCCAACAGCCCGCGGCGGCGGCTTTCCTTTCGGACGTACTGGGAAAGGGTGTCGGCCTTGGCTACAATATGGTCAACGGTAAGCGCAGACTCCGTGGCTTCAAATTGCTCTTCGACTTCGGCCTGGAAAGCAGTGAAGACGCTCTCGATCTGCTGTTCCAGCGAGTCTAGTTGCGTACCGGACCGGTCCAGAATATCCGACAGGGCGCCATAACTTTCTTCGTCTTCGGCCGCATCAACACCGTAGTGCAGAAGGCTTCCAATATTGAATACCTGGCCGCTGAGTTGATTGAGTTGCTGCCGCAGTTGAATCAGCTCTTCCTCCAAGGCATTAGAAAACTGGGTATCTACCAAATAGTCTGCAATCTCCAGCAAGGCCAGCTTAATAGTTGGCTGGCCTTTGGTCTGCAAGGCCCTGAAGTCCTGCCGGGTGGACTGGTCCATCACCTCTACCTCCACTGGCAGGGGGGCTGTGATGCGCCCCAGTTCTTCCATGAAGTGCCAATGTACCGTCTCAGTATTGTCGAAGCCTTCCTCATCTCTTTGAAAAGGGGCCATCGTCAGGCTGTCGGTCGCCCCTTGCTGCAATTGGCCGCCGAGCGCCTGGCAAGCCTGCTTCAGGCTATTGACCTGGTCCAGCAGCCCGCCGCGGTACTGAGTAGCGAGCTGTGCAACAGCTTCCTCTTTGGAAGAGCGCAGTAGCACGGCAGCGTGCGTAAGTTGCTGGTTGATCTCGTAATTTCGGTGGAATAACTTCTGGTTGCGCCCCCAGGAACGGCTAAATGCCTCAATATTCTGCGTAGCTGCCCTTACTGCTTTGCGGTCGCTGTTCTTAGTCTGCTGCCGGATCCATCCGCGGAGCTCGTCGGGTTGCGGCCGCTGTGCCAGGGCGTTGCAGAGCGCCCGGTCCGCATTGCGGAGCTCAATGAGTGGCCTGGCCACCATGCCTTCCACCTGCTGCCGCAGCTGTTCAAAGCCTTTGCTCAGGGTAGAGCGGACTTCTTGCAGCAATTCGGGCAGCGCCCGTTCGTTGCTGACCTCCAGCTGTTTGAAGCTTTTGCGGATCAGCTGGCGGTTGGCCAGCAGCAGCCGGGCGTTGAGCTGGCCAAAGTCCAGCAGCATGTCTTGCAGAGCGGTTCTTGACCGCCGCCGTTCCAGCTTGGTCAGTGGGCGGCGCAGGGCTACCTTTTTGGGCTTGCCTTTACGGTTAGGCAGCGCAAGGCGGGCCGGCAACTGCTCAGTCAGCGAGGCCCGTTCGTTCAGATAGGCGGAAATAGCTTCTGCCAGCAATTCGGTGAGCCCGTCGAGCTCTTGATGCCGGAAGTCAGCTGAACGCCCCCGTAGCTCATCCAGGTGGTTGACCAACTTGGGCCATTCCGGCTGCCCATCTGCTTCAATAGTATCCAAAAGCTGTGTACAGGCAGCTTCCTGATCGGCTATCCATTGCTTGTAGTGCTGCTGGATAACCGCCAGGGCGCGGCTCAATAGTTGGTCAACGGCTTTCTCCAACCGGCTATCCATCGTTTTGACCACTTCCGCAAGGGCCGCTTCCCCGGGCAGCTCCAGCGGTTCCAATGCCTGGCTTTTGCCGGGCTCGTAGATGCGCTTCTCTTCGAGCTCTTTCAGGCCCAGCTCGGTAGTCTCAAAGGTAGAAGAGGCTTTCACCAACAGCGTGGTGCCGATCAGCCCTACCAGGTCGTTGGTCCGTTTGACGAAAGAAGCCTCCGTGCCGCTCTGAATATGGGGAATGCCGATGAAGACCAGGTCAGCATCGGCAGAAATGGTCTTCATCAGGTCGTAAAACGGGACGCGGTCCAAGGCGTTGTTGATCACTTTGATTTCAGCTTCTACCCGGAACTCATCCAGCAGCGCCTGAATCCGCTTTTCGATCATCCGGCGCTCCACGTTGAAGTCATTGACGAGCAGCACGCGGATGCGGGCATTGCGCCATTCGTTGGAGGCGCCAATAAACCGCGCCAGGTGCAGCATCAGCTCGGCGTTATTGCTGATGCCCCGCCACCACATATCGATTTGTGCCCGTTTGCGGAAGCCCCAGCGTTGGTCGTAATCCAGGTAAAGGACGTTGTAGTCCAAATCAATGAGCCGTTCAGTCATTTGGGCAAACCAAATAGGGTCCTGGGTATTCTTCGCCCAGCCCATCAGCACGGTATTGGGGTCGAGGCCGGAAAAGCCAAACGTAGTGGCGATGGTTTCTATCCCTTTGTACACATTGCTGACTTCGATGCGGCGGCCGAATACGCCGTATTTTTGGAGCAAGTCATCGCTAACCTTCTGCTTGTGCTTTGGAAAGAGCACTTTGGCCTGCTGGTTCTCTATCAGGTCGAAATTGGTGACCATGCCCACCTGGCCTGCTAAAGTTTTTCCAAATTCGATCAGATAGGGGCGCTGGCCGGAGCTGCCACTGAACAGCATAATATTCGGTTTCCAGTTGCGCTTGTGGTCCTCTTTGACTTCCATGCGTTTCAGCCCGGATTTGACCACAGTAGACCAAACACTTTGCCAAACATCGCCTGTGCCCAAGCTGACCTGCTTGCGCTGAAGCCACAAGAATACCCCGCCGATAACGACGAGGGCCGCGACCATAGCCAGCATATCCAGTTTGAACATAACTGCAAAGGTGGCTATAAAACCAATCATGCCGATCCACTTGCTGACGCGGAAGGAAGGCTTGAAGTCAGAACTGGCCCAACTCTCCAGAAAAAAAGCAATATTGATGAAGCCATAAGCGGCCAGATAAAACATGGAAACGATACGGGCAATAAGGTCGAGCTCTCCAATTAGGATACCGCCTTCGGCAATCAATACGGTGAGAATCAGCCCGTTGCGCGGCTCATTAGCAACGCCCACCCCTTTGGCAAACAAGCGGGGCGTGATCCGGTCCAGAGACATCGCCTGCAAAATCCGGGGTGCCCCCAGGATGCCGCCGATAGCAGAAGAAAGGGTCGCGCCCCAGATACCAGCAATCACCGCCGGAGCCCAAATGGAAATTTTGCGGAGGATATTGTAATCCGAGCGTAGAACTTCAAGGTCTACATTGCTGTACAGAAAGACCGCAAGGACCAGATACACCACAAAGCCTACTACAATAGCCGCAATGGTCCCGGCGGGTATATCCCGTTTAGGGTCTGCCAGGTCACCCGACATGGCAATGCCAGCTGTGAACCCCGTTACGGCCGGGAAAAAGATAGCAAAAACGGTTTCCATGGGCACTGTCTCACTCACCAGTGTTTCCGGAATAGCAGCCTCTGCAGGGCTGCCGCCCATGAAAATAGCCACCAGGGAGGCTACTATCGCCGCCAGGATAAAAAACTGGGTTTTAATGGCTACGGAAGTACTGATAAAGGCCAGTACGGTAAGCAGGAACAGAAAAAGGCTGCCAGTGCTCCGCATGCCGTTAATGTTGGTATTCAACCCTAAAAAGGCATTGAAGCTTTCTGCAAACCCTACAAGGTACAGGGCGATGCTCAGTGCGGTGCCCACAAACAAGGTCAGGCCAATAGCCCCGCCAATAGGCAAGCCCAGGCTCCGCGACAGGACGTAGTAGACGCCCCCCGCCCCCACCTTTTTGTCCGTTGAAATGGAAGAAATGCTGAGGCCGGTACTGAAAGAAATCACGTGTGCAATCACGACAATGATGATGGACCCCCAAAGGCCGGCATTACCGACCACCCAGCCCATCCGCATGTACATGATCACGCCCAGTATCGTTAGTATGGAAGGCGTGAACACACCATCAAATGCCCGGAATTTCCTTTGCTTGCTCATCGCTGCCGAAGGTAATAAATCTCTGCCACTCCCGGTAAATCGGCCGTTGGATGTAATAATTGGGCCACAGGAAAAGTAAATCCCGCTGAAAAGCGTTATCTAAGACATCTACTATCTAACCGTAAGACTTTGCAGGCATGCGAATGACCGCCTTACTTATTATCATCCTACCCACCCTGGCCATAGCCCAAGCCCCGCCTACTAAGCTGGAAGCACTACGGCAACAACTGGCTGCCCCGGCTGCGCCCACCGAAGAAAAAGCCTTGGCCTATATACGGCTGGCCGAGCTATACATCAACCCGGATTGCCGCTGCTACCAGCCCGATTCGGCTTACCAGATGCTGCGGGAAGGCCAGCGGGAGTACCGGAAGCTCAATAATCGGGAGGTGCGCAAAGCCGAACGCCTGGGCTACGAAAAACAGGCGGTCAACCAGCTCAAGCAAGACATACGGGCCGAAGGGTTAAACTTCTACCGGGCGAAAGGGAGCAGCGCCAGCATGGCATATTACCTGGAAAACTACGGCCGGCTGTCGCATCAATTGCGCACGGAAGCCACCAAGGCTTTTCTGGAACTGCGCTTCGCTGAGCTGCAATCCAGCCAACAGTACGATAGCCTGAAAGTCTTCTCAGAGACCTTCCGCAACCAGCTTAAAGAGTACCTGCCCGAAATGCAGCCTGAGCTGCAGCGCGCCGTCTTCGAGTCATTTTTCCGGCAGCGGGACAGCACCAACCTGAACGACCTCTTCCTGCTACTGCGGGACTTCCCCGAAGCTGCGCCCCTGCTGGACCTGCCCATCAGCAAGGCCCTGTCCGGCTTCCCGCTGATCACCAAGGCGGAGAACATGCTCCGGGGCGCTGACCACCGCGACCTGCCGGCCACCGTCCGCGTTATCTATCTCTATCATTTCTTTACGGGCGACTGGGGCGACCTCATTGGGTTTCAAAACCGCTACCCCTTTTACACCGATAGTTTCAATTTGCAGCGCGCCGTTACCGTTGCGCAGCTTGCTCCGGATCTGGAGCTCGGGTTTACGGACGACCGCGCGGGCGATTTCGAGCGCTATATTGAGCTGGGGGCGCCCACCCAGAAAGCTTACTTTGCCCTCCAACACTATATTGCCCGCCATGTGGAAGCTCAGGAGTGGGGCCGCGCCCTGGAAAAAGTAGACCGGTTTGCCACCTACTTCGGTGCCGGGGACGAACGCATTCAGCAATTACGGCAACTGCTGCGCACGCCATCCGAGGGCATTGCGCCCCAAAGCCTGGGGGATACTCTCAACTCCATTGACGGTGAATATGCCCCGGTCATGAGTGCGGATGGGCAGCGTATGTACTTCTGCCGCAACCGGGACGGGGATGAAGACATTTTCTTTGCCGACCGGCTGGGCGGTGGCTGGGACTTCCCCAAACCCATTGAAGCCCTGAATACTACCCGCAGCCACGAAGCCCCCCTGGCCATTTCGCCTGACGGTAACACCTTGTTAATGTACGACGGCGGCGTGGTGGAGTATACCGAACGTACTGCCGAAGGCTGGTCCGCTTCCGTGCCCTTTTTTACGGACGGCCGCCGCCCCGACTGGCAAGGCATGTCGGCAGTAACCGCCGATGGCAAAGCCGTCATTTTTGCGGCCCGGTCCATTGATTGCATCGGCCCGCGCAATGAGGACAATATTGACCTCTTTGTGGCCTACCGGCAACCCGACGGGCAGTGGGGCACGCCCATCAACCTCGGCACTACCCTGAATACGCCCTTTGAGGACCGCAGCCCGTTCCTGCACCCTGATCAGCGGACGCTCTACTTTAGCTCCGACGGGCACGGCGGGTTCGGGGAACTGGACGTTTTTGTTACCCGGCGGGTAGGCGACAGCTGGACAGAATGGACAGCCCCTGTCAATCTCGGAAAAGACATCAACGGGCCGGGCTACGATTGGGGCTACCGCATCAGCACCGATGGGCGGATGGCTTACTTTTCCGGGTACGAGCCAGGCTGGAAAGAAGAGCTCTACCAAATTGCCGTGCCGGAAGCCCACCGTCCGGTACCCGTAGCCACCGTTTCCGGCACCTTGACCAGACGATCAGGCGCCCCGGCGGATGCCTTGCTCGTCGTTAATGACCTGGAAACCGGAAAGGAAGTAGCCAGGATACGGCCCGACCCGCAGACTGGCAACTACTTTATTACCCTGCCGGTTGGGCAGCGCTACAGCTACACCGTTACTGGCGAAGGCTTCTACCCCATCGGAAACCATATTGACCTGCGGGAGGAACAGACCGCCATTGAGCGCACCGAGGACCTCACTGTGCCGACCATTGCCGAGGCCCGGGAGGAAGGGCTGTCCCTGCCGCTCAAAAACCTGTTTTTTGATACCGATAGCCATACGATCGACCCCGCTTCCTACCCTGAGCTCAACCGCCTCGCAGAACTGGTGCAAAACTATGACCTGCATGTGGAAATCGCTGGCCATACTGACAATCAGGGCGGTGCAGACTACAACAAGGCACTATCCCAGCGGCGGGCAGAGGCAGCCAGGTCTTATCTGCTGCAGCAGGGGTGTACGGCCATGCAGGTGAGCGCCACCGGATATGGCCTGGAGCAGCCCCTGGCGGATAACGCCACCCCTGAAGGCCGGGCGCAAAACCGGAGGGTGGAGATCCGGTTCCGGCAGTAGGAATCATACCGACGATAAAATGGCCACCGATCATGACCGGAGCAGCAAACCGGTTATCGGTGCATTTATACTTGAATCTCTCTTCCTTATGCTCGGCGCCATTTCAAAACAACCGCTTCGCGCCACTCAGCCCGAACGTAACCTCAATGTACCAGCCCTGAAAGTCTGTACCTATGCCGCTGACCGGCACGAGGTCTTCGAGCTTCCAATCTGTATCGATTAAATTCAGGCTGTACCCACCTTGCAAACCGATCACTACCCCTGCCTCCGACGGCGCTTTATTGGTAAAAAACAGGGCACTAACGCCTATGTCCAGGGGCACAGCAAAGCGGTCCAAATGGGCGACTTCGTTGTTGATGGCCTGGCCGATATTGAGTAGCCGGGACTGCTCTGAAATGCTAATCCTGGAGTATTGCAGATGGTACCGCAGCAAGGGGCCCAACCAAAACCTTTCAGCAGGGATCAAATCATAGCCTGCCTGCCCAAATAATTGCCACTGCCGAAAGAAGACCTCCCCCGAATTACCATCATCTTTGGCATCGATCCGCGAGAAGGAAAAGCCCAGCCCCGTTTGCTTACGCCCATCAATTTTGACCGTGCCAAAACCCAGGTCCAGCTTGAGGTCTTCCAGCCGGTTCAACCCCAGGTCCTCAGCCTGCTGATTCAATCCGGAAAAGTCGGCCTGTTGCCCGCGCAGCCACATCTGAAAGTTGTACCGGAGGGTATCGGCTTGGCCAATGGCTACAGTATTTAGGAAAAGTAATCCGGTGGTGATCCATAGGTAAATATTCCTCGTCATGCTAACTTGTTTTTGCACCAGTTTACATTTTACACCCAAGCCCTGCAAGTTGTTAACAGCTCCAAATTAAGTTTTAACACCCTTGGGGCTTATCGGCTGCCATAATTAACGACCCTTTAACAGGAACTCCTCCACCGCTTTAACAAATTCCACCGGCTTTTCCATCCACGGCAGGTGGCCTGCCCCCGCCAAAACAAGCAGTTCGCTGTTGGGAATCAACGCTGCGGCCCGCTCCCCGTGGGCAACCGGGAAGAAAGCCTCCTCTGCCCCCCAAATGACCAGGGTGGGCACCGGCACCGCCCGCAGCTCTGCATCGGTATAGGTCTGAACGGCTTTGCCCCGCCCCAGGAAAAAGGGATAGCGCCCGCCCGGCTTGCGGATTACCTCCATGGAATACCGGTGCCAGGCGGGGTCCGCTACAGCAGGGTCTTTCATGACGTTGCTCCCCAGCATCCGGCCCCAAAAGGCGGTAGGGAACAAGCGGTAAAGCACCATTTTGGGAATGATCCGCCGGTCCCAGTCATCGCTCATGCCGGCAGTGTCCACCAGCACCATTTTGTCGAGCCCGTCGGGAAAACGCAGGGAAAAGGCAATGCTCACCGAACCGCCCTGCGAGCTGCCCAATAAGTGGAAACGTGCAATGCCGAGCGCATCCAATGCCGCTTTCAGCCAGCTGGTATAAAACCCTTTGCTGTAGTCCGCCCAGGGCTTATCCGACTCCCCATAACCAGGCTTGTCAAAAGCAATCACCCTGAAGTGGCGGGATAAAGGCCCGATTACCTTGTACCAGCTTGTAGCGCCGCCGCCCGCACCGTGCAGCAAGACTAAGGCTGGCCCATCCCCTGCTTCCAGGTAGGAAGTACGGAGGCCCCCGGCCGAGATGAAGCGGTGCTCCGCTGGGGGGTCAATCAATTGAAGGAGTCGTTGGAAGGTGGGCGTGGCAGTCATATTCTTATTTAATAGGCTACAGGATATAACTACCACCCGGGGGATTAGTTGACGCTTATCTGGCTTCCGGCAAGAGCCGCCGGCCGTTTGGGCTCCGGAGGCCTTTGGAGTTGCTGTTTTCGGCCTGCCTGTCTGTTGCGGTTTTTTTAATTGAAGTTGCTGCATATACCATCCACTATGGGCAATCGGCTGCGGCTGCGCTGAAGTGGCGGGTACTGGATAGCCAGGGCAAGGCCGTGGCATCCGGACGCATCCCGGCCACAGGAAGCAGCGGGCAATTGAAAATAGAGGCTCACAACTGGCCAAATGGCCTGTACTGGCTGGAGTTGTCCACCGCCTCCGCCCGGACAAGCGCCCGGTTGTTGATCGCCAGGTAGCAGCAGCTATCGCTCCCGCCATTGGTTGGCAAACATTTCCCACACCTCGTCCGTATTGGTCGGGTTGGCCGTGATGGTCACCGGCTCTTTGCGGACGGGGTGTATGAACGACATAGACCGGCAGTGCAAATGGATGGACCCATTGTTGTTGGCAGAAGGGGCGCCATACTTAATATCTCCCCGAATGGGGCAGCCAATGCGGGCAAGCTGCACGCGGATTTGATGCGGCCGGCCGGTAAGCGGGTTGACACGAAGCAAGTGGTGGTTGCCCACTTCCGCAATCAACTCGTAATCGAGTTCTGATTTCTTGGCGCTCTTATTGCGCTGTCGCACAGAAGCATGGGCCACATTCCGGCTCCGGTCCTTATCGATGTAGTGTACCAGATGGCCTTGCAGAGGGTCGGGCCGCTCCTCCGTGATGGCCCAGTACGTTTTCTGGATTTGCCGCTGCTTGAACAGCTCGTTCATCCGTGACAACCCCTTGCTGGTGCGGGCATAAATAACAACCCCACTGACCGGGCGGTCGAGCCGGTGGATCGTCCCCAGAAAAACAGCTCCGGGTTTATTGTACCGGTCGGCAATATATTGCTTCACGAATTCGCTCATGGGCTTATCCTCGGTAATATCGCTTTGTACGAGGATGCCTGCGGGCTTGTTGACCGCAATCAGGTGGTTGTCTTCAAACAGTACTTGTAGTCCTTGCATAAAGTATGGCTAATTCTGGGATGAAGGTAAGTCTTTTTCCACTTCCCCTTCTATTTCCTCTCCGGCCCGCGGCAAGTCGAACAAAGCCGAAGACCCTGCTCCCACACTAATAATGGAGCGCATAGCGTCTTCCGGGCGGGTATTGACAAACTTAACGTCGGATTCCTTCATGTGGAAAACAAAGCCGTTGGTCGGGTTGGGGCCGGTGGGCACAAATACAGTAATATAGCCATTCCCGATCTCATCATCAGTAACAAAGCCAGTCATGAGCGTGCCGCTGCCGAAGGGGTCAACCAGGACTACCTGGGAAAACGGCACTTTCTTGCGGCCAAAAAACTGGCGGACGGTTTCGCGCAGGGTATTGTAAAAAGGCAGGTGCATGAGCCACTGCTGCTCAAAGTGGGCAAACATACGGCTGCCTGTGCTCGTGCGCACCACCAGCCCCAGCATAAAAAACAAAACCAGCACAGTAGCCAGCGCGATAAAATCCAGGAACCACCCCGGCAGCTCCTCCGAATAAGGGAATAAGCTGCGGACAGGAGAAACCAGACTGGTCATGAAACGGATCACGATCCGCACCAGAAAGAAGAACAAGGTGAGCGGCAAAATAACGACCAGCCCACCAATAAAGGTAGTGGCAAAAAAACGCCGCAGCCGGCCCAGGACCCGCATGAAGCGGCGGGATCGCCTGCGGACTTCGTCAGAAGGTTCGGTCATTCGTCAAACGTTGGTCTGATATTGCTGTTCATAATACGCCTGGTAGGCGCCTGAGGTCACACGCTCCAGCCATTCTGTATTGCTGAGGTACCACTCCGCAGTTTGGCGCAGCCCCTCTTCGGCCTGCACGCTAGGTTCCCAGTCCAGCTCTTCCATCAGCTTAGTAGCATCAATGGCGTAGCGGCGGTCGTGGCCGGGGCGGTCTTTCACGAAAGTGATTAGCGCCCGTGAGCTGCCAGCTTCCCGGCCCAGCAAGCCATCCATTACGTCGCAGAGCTGGTGGACCAGGTCAATATTTTTCCATTCGTTATTGCCGCCGATATTATAGGTTTCGCCATTCCTGCCCTGGTGGTAGATCAAGTCAATGGCAGCGGCGTGGTCCTCCACCCAGAGCCAATCGCGGGTATACTTGCCATCGCCGTAAACGGGCAGTGGCTTGCTATGGCGGATATTGTTGATCATTAACGGCAGGAGTTTTTCAGGAAACTGATAGGGGCCATAATTGTTCGAGCAATTGGAAATGACGATGGGCAGCCCGTAGGTATGGTAGTAGGCCCGCACCAGGTGGTCAGAGCTTGCCTTAGAGGCCGAATAGGGAGAACGGGGGTCATAGGCCGTCTCTTCCGTAAAGAAGCCGGTCTCGCCCAGGGTCCCGTACACCTCGTCGGTGGAAACATGGTAAAACCGCTTTCCGGAAAAATCGCCCCAGTGCTGACGCGCAGCATTCAGCAAAACTACTGTGCCTACAATATTCGTCTCAATAAAGCTCATGGGATTAGAGATAGAGCGGTCGACATGTGATTCGGCGGCCAGGTGGATGACGCCATCAAACTGGTAGGCGGCAAACAGCTCCTGCATGGCAGCTGCGTCCGTGATATCGCCTTTGACAAAAGTATAATTGGCTGCGTGCTCGATATCCTTGAGGTTCTCCAGGTTGCCCGCATAGGTGAGGGCATCGAGGTTAACGATGTGGTAGTCCGGGTATTTGCTGACGAGTAAGCGGACCAAATGGGACCCGATAAAACCGGCGCCACCGGTGATTAGAATAGTGGTTGACTTAGACATGCTCTGATGATTTTTTGAAATAATGGCCTCAGTGGGTTCGAGTGTCTGCAGATGACAAAGCTAAGGATTTCTGGCGGGTGTTGCCACTGCCGGGAAGCAGCAGCATTTGAAATTTCCCTACATTTGCAAACGATCAGAAAACAACTACCTATGCGTACGTATTTTTGGCTTCTTTTGTTGCTCCCGGCCCTGGGTTCCGCCCAGGATTATGGCGAATTTGACCTCAACCGGGGCAACGGCCTCCTCTTCAACGTCAGCTACGCCGGGCACAGCCCGGGGGGCGATTTTGGCAAGCGCTTCGGCGACCACTTCAGCTTCGGTAGCGGTTTGGAGTTCATTACGGACAAGGGCAACTGGTTGCTGGGCGTTAATTTCCACTACTACTTCGGCAACCAGGTCGGTGAGAACCCCATCAGCGGGCTGCAGAACAATGTCGGCGGCATCATCGGTACCAATCAGGGGTACGCCGACATACAGTTGCGCATGCGGGGGTATTACGCTGGTGCCCACATCGGCAAGCTGGTCTCCCTGGGGTTCCCCAATCCACGCTCCGGGCTGCGCATCACCCTGAGCGCTGGCCTGCTGCAGCATAAGATCCGGATTCAGGATGACCCCCTCTCCTTTGTCGCTCAACTGAGCGACGAGTACAAAAAGGGCTACGACCGCCTGACCAATGGTTTCGCCCTGACGGAATTTATCGGCTACCAGCTGCTGGGCACCAAGAAGCGGATCAACTTTTTTGCGGGCTTCGAATTCACGCAGGGCTTTACCATGAACCGGCGCAGTTTCAACTTCGATACCCGCACCCAGGATACCACCGAGCGGCTGGACCTCAACGCAGGCATCCGGGTGGGCTGGATACTGCCTTTCTACGTGGGCAAACGGGCTTCTGAAGAAATCTATTACTAATGCCGTTGTATACCTTCCTGGTTTACCTCTACGGATGGGCGCTGCGGCTGGCGGCCCCCTTTCATGGCAAAGCCCGCCGGTGGGTCGACGGGCGGAAGGGCTGGCAGGAGCGCCACCGCAGCCTCAAGGCTGGCTTGCCCGGTGGCCGCCAACTGGTCTGGGTCCACTGCGCCTCCCTGGGAGAGTTTGAACAGGGCCGGCCCGTCATCGAGCAGCTGCGGGCACTGCCGGATCCCCCCCTCATCTTGCTCAGTTTCTTTTCGCCTTCGGGTTACGAAATCCGCAGGGGTTACGAGGGCGCTGACGCAGTCGTTTACCTGCCGCTGGATACGCCCGCCCGGGCCAAAGCCTTTCTGGAAGTATGGCGGCCCGACTTCGTGGTCTTCGTCAAATACGAATTTTGGTTCAACCTCCTGCGGGCCCTGCAGGAGCGGCGCACTCCACTTATCCTGGTCTCGGGCTTATTCCGGCCTAGCCAGTTGTTCTTCCAAAGCTGGGGCCGGCCCTTCCGGCGCATCCTCTACGGCTTCAGCCATCTTTTCGTCCAAAACGAGGACTCGGGCGCTCAGCTCAGCCGGGCGGGCATCCACCACTTTACGGTGGCGGGCGACACCCGGGTCGACCGGGTGCGAAGCATTGCCGAACGGGCAACCGCAATCCCACTGGCAGCCGACTTCTGCGGGCAAAGCCCGGTGCTCGTCGTAGGCAGCTCCTGGCCAGAGGATGAAGCCCGCCTCCTGCCTTACTTGAATACGCAGCTGCCGGCATCCTGGAAAGTCATACTGGCGCCCCATGTGATCAGAGAAAACCACTTATCAGCCATCGAAAGCGCCCTGAAACTGCGGTCCGTGCGCTACAGCCAACTTGTCCAGGGGAAGGAAGCAGCCAACGCCCGTTTGCTGCTCATCGACAACATCGGTATGCTCGCCGCCCTTTACCAATACGGGCGCATCGCATACATTGGAGGCGGCTTCAAGACTGGGCTGCACAATACCCTGGAGCCCATCGCTTTTGGCTTGCCAGTCTTGTTCGGCCCCCGCTACCACAAATTTGAAGAGGCCCGCTACCTGGTCGAACGAGGGGGCGGGTTCGCTGTCCAAAATACCGCCGCCATTGCCCACCGCATGAAGCAGCTGTCCCACGAAAGCGCCTACCGCGAGGCCGCCGAAAACGCCCGCAGCTATATCGAACGGCATCAGGGCGCCAGCCAAGAAGCGCTGCGGTATTACCAGCGCTGGCGGGCGGGAAATTTGTCCTGATTGCCGCCGCCTGGCATTTCGCCTCCACCTGCCAAGATTTGAATCTTTTTTATATTTGCCTTTCGTGGTAAGCCAGATAAGCAGGCTTCGAACAAAAAAACATGACCTCAAACCTCCAAGCATTCCGAGCTTTTCAGCAACAGAACATCCTGGTTATTGGCGATGTTATGATCGACCGCTATCTAAGCGGGAAAGTCGACCGCATTTCTCCGGAAGCGCCGGTGCCGGTTGTACAGCTCCACCAACAGGAAGACCGCCTGGGGGGCGCCGCTAATGTCGCCCTCAACCTCAGGGCCCTGGGTGCGACGCCTTACCTGTGCTCGGTGGTCGGACAGGACGAGAATGGCCAGAAACTGCGCGCCCTCCTCCCGGCTTTTCAGCTGACCGATAAAGCCCTGTTGTCTTCAGAAGACCGGCGGACGACCGTTAAGTCGCGGGTCATTGCAGGCAATCAGCATCTGCTGCGCGTCGACCGGGAGGACACCCATGTTCTGACCGCCGAAGAACAGGAGCGGTTATTGCACCTGGTGACCGAAGTATTGGACAACCGAGATATCCACGCCATCCTTTTCCAGGATTACAACAAAGGCGTCCTCTCCTACCCGGTCATCCGGGCCGTTATGCTGGAAGCCATCAAACGGGATATCCCAACGGCAGTAGACCCTAAATTTGATAACTTCTGGTCCTACAAACATGTCACCTTGTTTAAGCCCAACCTCCGGGAAATCCAGGCCCAAATGCCATTTGCTGTCGCGCCTACCCTTAGCGACCTCAACCGGGCAGCAAACCACCTGCGCAGCAAGCTCGGCAATATGTACAGCCTTGTGACCCTCTCTGAGAAAGGCATCTACCTGAACGACAAGGGCGTCGGCCAGACCTTGCCGACCCACCCCCGCTCGATTACGGATGTGTGCGGGGCGGGGGATACCGTTTTTGCCGTCGCCGGGCTGGGGCTGTCGATGAGCATGCCACTGGCCGAGATTGCCCGCTTGTCGAATCTGGCGGGCGGCCAGGTGTGCGAAAAAGTAGGGGTCGTGCCTGTCGACAAAAAACAATTGGAACAAGAGTACGAGCTGCTTATCCAGGAAGGTGAAATTTAGTAACCTGGATTACGAAAGCCCGGCCCCGGCTAGCCTCAAACAGGAATTTAAATTACCTTGTAGGTCTTAGAAAAGGGCTTGGTTCCTGGTATTTCGGAGCCTGCGGGGAGTTTATGTTTACCGGCGCATCCCAAATTTGCACCGGCCACACCGCCTGCGCCACTGCGCATCCACAGGGCCGGCCAGGCGAGCTTTAGGGAGCGATTTGCCCGTCTTACGCCTAATGCATGCAAACAAGTGCGCTCTGGTTTGCGGACAACCACTTATTTACTGAATCAACGGATAGTATAGCTATGAAAAAAACGTTTACCCTATTGTCTGTTACGCTGATGGCCTTGGCGCTTCCGGGACTGAGCGCAGTCCCATTCTGGGAGGCCCACTTTGCCAGCGGCTTGCCTGGCGACTGGTCCACCGAAGATGCTTCTGGCAACGAGGTGCTTTGGTCTTACTGCAATGAATTTTCGGCATGCCTGGAAGCGCTTTCACCCATACAGGAGTTTAATTCCACCACCGCCCAAAATGGGTTCATGCTGCTCAATTCCGGGGCAGCAGGGCAGCTATCCGGCAGCGGCCATGTCAGCCGGCTACGCACCGGCATGATCGACTGCAGCGGCCACGACCAGGTTTTTGTGCAGTTTCAGACCAGCATCGCCACCGATAATGAAGCCGCCCTGCACAACGCAACTTTCAAGATCATCACCCCCTCCGGCGTGTCCACCTTCCAGCCCTTCCCTGCCCTGGCCCGCAACGCCCAACAGCTGGCGCCCAACCCGGATATAGCCCCGGGCCGGGCCTACTACGTCACCTTCAACATCACCAACCTGGCAGCCGGGCAGACGGCCGTGCAGCTGGAATGGGAATGGGCTGCTAATTACGAATTCGCCTGGCTGGTGGATGATGTGATCCTAACCGAAACCCACCCTGCAGCCCCCGATAACACCTTGTTTTTCGAACCCTTTGAGTTCGACGACAACGGCTGGTCCTCCAATGTCTTGTTTTTCAGCGAAAGCGATTCTACCTGGCAGTGGCGTGCCGGGGGCGATGCCAGCCGGGGGCTGGGCGCCGACCGCAGTGCGCTGGGGCCCGACTTTTTCATCCACTCCAAGACTGCTGTGGATGGCGCTATGCTGTTTGATGCCGACTATTACACGACCTTGGGCGAGGAGCCGGCGCAGCTTTTCCACCTCTGTGAGCTTATTTCCCCTGCCATCGATATCAGTGGTGCCGATAAACCGCTGGCCTTGTCATTTCATCAGCTGGCCTGGCTGGGCAATACGGCTTTCAATGCCCCACAGTCTAATGATGGCACCCGGTTTATTACTTCTTTTGCCTACAGTACGGATGGGGGCAATAGTTGGAGCACCCCGGAGGGCATCAACCCTTACCTGACCCCAGTCACAAGTGCAAATGGGAATCAACTGCCGCCCTACGACAGCCGGGAGTACTTCCCCCTGCCCGACTTGGGGGGAGCCGACTCTCTGCGCATCAAATTCACCTGGGCGGGCGACTTTTACTTTTGGGTGCTGGATGACATCGCAATTGAGGAGCGGCCCGACAATGACCTCCGCACCAATCAGTACTTTTTTGCCCGCTATCCCAATATGCGCACGCCAGCCAGCCAATTGCTGAACATCCCCCTGCAGTCTGACCTGCAAAACATAGGCAGCCAACCGGTCACTGAAGTGGCTCGCAGCTTCACCCTGTCTAATGCGCAGGGCGGCCCGCCGCTGCTTTTCTACGAAGAACCGCTCGATGGGCCTCTTGAGGTAGACGCCGCCTACGAAAACAGCCCCTTTGCGGAAACCCTCCCCCCGGATGCTATCCCGGGGACAGGGCATTTCATCGGGACTTACCGCGCCAGCCAATTTGAACCCGACGAACGGCCGGCGAATGATGCGGTCAGCTGGTCGTTCGAAATTACTGATTCCACCTTTGCCAAGGAGGCTGGCTTTACCCGAGATATTGCTCCCACCGAAGCAATAGACTATACCTACGGCAACTGCTTCTTCGTGCCCAATGGCTCCGGCCTATACGCCCGTTATATTTCCTTTGCCGTCAGCAACCCCCTTCCGCTTGCCGACAACAGCCGCACTGTTAATGTGTTGCTGCACGAATGGGAAGGCGACCTGAACAGCAACAACACCGCTGACCCTGAAGAACTGACGGAGGTTGCAATTAATCTCTACACCTTCGAAGGCACCGAGGGGCTGGCCCCAATTACCCTGCCTGTTTCCTTTGAAGGGCAAGGCGTGCCCCTCAAAGACAGCACCTATTACCTGGCGAGCGTGCGGTACAATGACGGCACGCCCCCCCTCTTGTTCATGCTGGCCAGCGATACCATCGACTACACCGCCACGGTTGCAGCCTCCGCCCAACTGCCACAGGCCGTGCCTCAGTACGCCAGCGTATTGGACGTAGGCAACGATGGCGCCCTGAGCCTGCTTGGTTTCGGGTACGATATCGTCCCGCTGGTCCGCTTGCATATTGGCGACTCTCCTATCCTCACTGACGCCCCGGCGCTGGCCCGCCCCAAAGCAACCACCCTGAAGCTGAGCCCCAACCCCGCATCGGAACGGGTATGGGCGCAGATCGAAGCGCCACAGCCCGGCCCTGAAGCCCGTCTAATCGTGCAAGATGTAAGCGGGAAGACAGCAATCTTGAAAAATATTGAGATTTCTCCGCACAAAAGTTTTACATTCGCAGTTCGCCAGTTAACACCAGGCTGGTACACTGTACTGCTAAAAACGCGAGATGGTGTGTACAAAAGCCCCTTAGTTATAAGCAGATAAGCCACTCAATTGCCGCATCATTACTAAAGGTCTTAGACACCAAATCAATACTTATTTTATATGAAGTTATCTACATTTTTACTCCTGGGCCTGTTGATGGCAGCGCCCCTCTTGCACGCGCAAGAACCTTTTTTCACAGAAGATTTTGCAGGTGGCATCCCTGCCGCATGGGACAACATCGAGGTAGTTGGCAACGGACAGCCAAGCTCAGTTTGGGTAGCAACAACCGCTGGCCCCCAGGGCAGCTTCGCGATTGCGCCACTGGAATCCACTTCTGCCGACAACGGCTGGGTGCAGTTTGATTCCGACCTCAACTGCAACCACCCCGACGGACAGGAAGCCTGGCTCGTTTCTCCGGCCCTCGACGGCTCGGACAAAGAGGAAGTATGGGTAACCTTTGAAACGTACTACCGCTCCTTTAACGACCGCCCGCAACTGCGGATCGGCACCGACCTGACGGACCTCGAAAGCTGGGCAACGGTTGAAGTGTTCCCTGATATCAGCGCAAATGAGTTTGGTGGCATTATTTCGGGCGATGAGAACCTTAACCCGCAGACGGTCAATCTCGATATTACCGAATTTGCCGCCGGGGAATCTGAATTCTACATTGCATTTCAATTCCTTTCCGACGGCTCTACAGGCAATGGCGGCACCCTCACCGGCTGTGGCTACGCCTGGCAGATTGACGACGTAGCACTGGTGGATTTCAATCCAGTGCCCCGCCACGACCTAGTGGCTTCCCGCCCGCGCCACGCCCCCAACTTTTTGGTCCCGGCAGCAATGGTGGATACTGTGCGCTTTGGTATTACGATTTCTAACCTGGGCCGGTTTGAGCAGACCAACGTAGTTGCTACTGCACTGATTGAAGGCGGCAGCGGCCAGACTTTCGAAGTCAACAGCGACCCCTTCACCCTTGAGCCGGATTCCAGCGAAATCATAGAATTTGACGGCGAGTTTTTTATTCCCGAATCCGAAATGGAGGCTTATACCCTTACTTACAGCGTAGCGGCAGATTCTACGGATGAGCTTCCGAGCAATAATCAGGTTATCACTGGCTTTAACGTTGGGGAAGACCTTTTCCAGAAGGATAACGGCATTTTCAACTACTCCACCGCACCAGCAACCGTTGACGGGGAAACCTGGGAAGTAGGCAATTACTACTTCGTGCCTACGGAAGGGTTTGAGGCTTACGAAGCGGTATTCTCCGTAGCCAGTGATGGGCTGGTGCACCAAGGGCAGACGGTCAGCGTCCTGCTGTACGAAATTGACGAAGATGATAACCCGGATGAATTCACCGACGAAGATGTGAATATCATCGGCTTCAGCTCTTATGAGTTCGAGAACGAAGAAAACGGCGATACAGTCGTTGTAGAGCTACTCGACTTCAATGACAATGAACTGGGCGTAGAGCTTCAGGCAGGCGGGGAGTATATCCTGATGCTTGAGTACGGCGCTGACGTCCGTGGTGTATTTAGTGACTACCCCACTGATTACGATGTAGCTACTGTCATCAAGGACGGTGGCTGGTTCCTGGGCGGCTTTACCGGCGACGGTGTCGTTTGGGCACGCATGCGCATCCGCTCTCTGACTGGCCTGAACGGCCCGGAGATCGTAGACGCCTCCATCAACCTCTTCCCTAACCCGGCAACGACGGTAGTCAATGCCAATATTGAGCTGGAAGAGCGCACCAAAGAGTTGCAGGTGAATATCCTCAACACATACGGGCAGCTGATCGAATCGCAGGTATTTGCTAATTCGCAGCGGGAGAACCTGACCGTCAATACGAAGAACTACCCTGCGGGTACTTACTTCCTGCAGATCGTAACAGACCAGGGATTGAAGACGGAGCGTTTTACCGTTGAGTAAGACGAGCCTTGAAGCGCCACTAACGGTAGCTGATCTTCCCTGACGAATAGCACTCTGGAATCTGCCAACCGGCATTCCAGAGTGCTTTTTTATTGCCCTTGCTGCCGGCCCGCCTCTGAACAGTACGCTTCCCACATCGGGCTTCCCGCCCGCGCTGCCGCTACGGCAGCCTGCACCAAATCAGCGGCCCGTTCGATGTCTGCTGGCTGTGTGAAGCGGCCCAGGCTGAACCGGAGGGAGCTGTGGGCTTCCGCTGCTGACAACCCCATTGCAGTCAGCACGTGGGAGGGCTCGACGGAGGCCGAAGTGCAGGCCGAGCCTGAGGAAAGGGCCAATTCCTGGCCAAAGCGCATCATCACAGTGTCCGATTCGGTGTAGGGGAAAGCGAGGTTCGAAACATGGGGCAGGCGGTGTTCAGCGTGGCCATTGCGGAAAGCAGCCGGCACCTCCGAAAGCAGCCGTTCTTCCAGGCGGCCGCGCAGCTTACGCAATCGCTCCGCTTCGGCTTGCATCAGGGATTGCGCCAAGGCCGCTGCCTGGCCAAACCCCACAATCCCCGGTACATTCAGGGTGCCAGACCGCCGGCCGCCCTCGTGCCCTCCTCCGTATACCTGCGCCGCCACCTGGACTTTGGGCTGACGGCGGCTAATATACAAGGCCCCTATTCCTTTGGGGCCGTACATCTTATGAGCCGAGAAAGCCATCAGATGCACGCCCGCTTCCCGGGGGTGGCAGGGCAGCTTGCCTGCCACCTGCGTGGCGTCGCTCATCAGCAGCGTGCCCTGTTTATCGCAGAGCGCTCCGATTTCCGCTAGCGGCTGCAGGACACCGGTCTCATTATTGCCCCACATAACGGACACCAGGATGGTATCCGGGCGGATGGCGGCTTCGAGCTCAGCCAGGCTAACGAGCCCATCCGGTTGTACTTCTAAATAGGTTACTTCTGCGCCCAGCTGTTCGGCCCGGGCGCAGGCGTCCAAAACCGCCTTGTGTTCCGTCTTCAGGGTGATGATGTGGTTGCCCTTGCGGCGGTACTGCTCCAGTGTGCCCAGGATAGCCAGGTTATCCGACTCCGTGGCGCCGGAGGTAAAGACGACCTCCTGAGGGTCGGCGCCAATCAGGCCCGCTACTTGCCGGCGCGCCGTTTTCACGGCATCTTCTGCCAGCCAGCCCATCGCGTGGTTGCGGCTGGCGGCATTGCCCGGCTGTTCGTAAAAGTAGGGCAGCATGGCTTCCACGACCTTAGGGTCGCAGGGGGTGGTGGCGTTGTTGTCAAGATATATCATTCTTATTTCTCGATATTCAATAGCAAGCGAGTCATATTGCTGCTTAACGAAAGATAACGAATTTTAGTTGCGCCTCCAATTCGCTTGCCGGGGCAGAATCCCTACTTTTGCCTTTCGGCAAAATGCAATCCAAAATGTCACAAGTACAAGAATTCAACGACTACCGCGCCAGGATGAACGAGAAAATTTTGGCGGAGGACAATAAAGTATTGAAGCGTTTTTTCAATCTCGATACAAATGCGTATCAAGCAGGTGCGCTTCCTACCCAAACCAAAGAATTGCTGGGCCTGGTCGCTTCTATGGTGCTGCGGTGCGACGACTGCATCCGCTACCACCTGGGCAAATGCCACGAGCTGGGCGTTTCCAAGGCCGCCATTTACGAGGTTTTCGCCATCGCCAATCTCGTAGGGGGCTCTATCTGCATCCCGCATACCCGGCGCGCTGCCGAATACTGGGATGCCCTGGAAGCCGAAGCCAACTGAAGCACCGGCTGGCCAGTACCACCTTCTAAGAAACGGAAAAAGACATGAGCTACTTAGACGAATTGAACGACGTGCAACGGCAAGCGGTCACCCAGACGGATGGGCCCGTGCTGGTGGTGGCGGGACCAGGCTCGGGCAAGACCCGCGTGCTGACTTACCGCATCGCCCATTTGATTGAAAAGGGCACCGCCCCCTGGGAAATCCTGGCCCTGACGTTCACCAATAAAGCCGCCCGGGAGATGAAGGAGCGGATTGCAAAAGTCGTTGGCGCAAGAGCCAACCGGGTATGGGCCGGCACGTTCCACTCCATATTTGCCCGCATCTTGCGCGTAGAGGCCGAAAAAATCGGCTATCCTTCCAATTTCACTATCTACGATACCGATGACTCCAAAAGCGTGATCCGGTCCATCATTCAGGAGATGAACCTCAATAAGGACCACTACAACCCCAATGCTATCCTCTCCCGCATTTCCTCTGCCAAGAGCAGCCTGATCACCCCCAAGCTCTACGAACAGGACGAAGAGCTGCGCGAGCAAGACAGCATGGCCAAACGCCCCTACCTCCACGCTATCTACAAAAAGTATACCGCCCGCTGCAAACGCTCCGGCGCTATGGATTTCGATGACCTGCTGTACCGCCTATACGAGCTTTTCCAAAAGAACCCGGATAATGTCCTGGAAAAGTACCGGCAAAAGTTCGAATACGTATTGGTAGACGAGTTCCAGGATACCAACCACCTGCAGTATGCCATTATCCGGAAATTCATCAACTACCAGAACAGCGGCCGCAATATTTGCGTGGTGGGCGATGATGCCCAAAGTATCTATGCTTTCCGCGGGGCGACGATACAAAACATCCTGGATTTCGAAAACGACTTCCAAAAGCACGGCATACAGGTTTTCAAGCTGGAACAAAATTACCGATCCACCGAGCACATCGTGCAAACGGCCAATGAAGTAATTGGTTACAACCGCCGGCAAATCAAGAAGACCATCTGGTCGGACAAGGGGGATGGCCAGAAGATCAAGCTCATCAAAGCCATGACCGACGGTGAGGAGGGGCAGCGCATTGCCGACACCATTCTGGAGCAGAAAAACCGCTACCATTTGCGCAATAGCGAAATTGCTATCCTCTACCGTACCAATGCCCAATCGAGGGTATTTGAAGAATACCTGCGCCGCTACAACATCGCCTACAAGATTTTTGGCGGCCTTTCCTTCTATCAGCGCAAGGAAGTCAAGGACATGGTGGCCTACCTCCGCCTTGCTGTCAACCCCCAAGACGAAGAAGCCCTGCGCCGCGTTATCAACTACCCCAAACGGGGCATCGGCAAATCGACGCTGGAGAAAATCAGCACCGTAGCCAGCCAGCTCGACCAGCCGATGTGGAATTGCCTGGGCAAGGTGCAGCTGGGCAAGCGGGCCAGTAACGCTATTGCTGACTTCGCCGCTATGGTCAAGTCTTTTCAAAAGAAAGCCGAAGCTGAAAACGCCTACGAAGCCGCCAGCTACATGGCCAAACGGTCGGGCGTGCTCGATGCACTGAAAGCCGACAACTCCGTTGAGGGCATCAACCGGCTGGAAAACGTTAACGCATTGCTCGATGGGGTCAAGGCCTTTGTAGAAGACGATACAGTGATCGACACGGAGACCATGACGGACAAGTCGCTGGCCAGCTATCTGCAGAACATTGCCTTGCTGACGGATTTTGACACCAAAGAAGAAGACAACGGGGACTACGTAACCCTGATGTCGGTCCACGCCGCCAAGGGGCTGGAATTCAAATCCGTCTTTGTCGTTGGGCTGGAGGAGAAGCTGTTCCCTTCCTTTATGGCGATGGAAACGCAAGACAGCATAGATGAAGAGCGCCGTTTATTTTATGTGGCCATTACCCGGGCGGAACAGTTTCTAACCCTTTCCTACGCCAACAGCCGCTACCGCTACGGGCAGATGCGGTACAACGAGCCCAGCCGGTTTTTGCAAGAGGTGCCGCTGGAGCGCCTGGAGGAAATCAGCGGCGCCCGTTCATTCAGCAGCCGCCCCAGCTTTATGGATGCCGGCGGGGCTGCAAGCGGCAGCAATGGCGGTGCCCGGGTTTCCGGTAACTTCCGCAAGCCTGCCCGCCCGGTCAATGTAGGCATCAACCCCAAAGACTTTAAGCCCAACGCCCCTTCAGAAATACAAGCGGGCATGAAAGTACTGCACCTTAAGTTTGGGGAAGGCAAAGTGCTGAGCATAGACGGCGGCAATGCCAACCGCATTGCGACCATTTTCTTTAAAGATGCCAGCGACCCTCAGCAGCGCAAGATCATGCTGAAATTTGCCAAACTACAAATCATTGGCTGATGGAGGCGAAAGGCAAAACCGCAATACTGGCCGAAGCGGAGCAACTGCGGCGGCGGTGGTTCCGGCAACTGCAAGCCATTGAAGGCGAGCCCAACTGGACGAAGGGCTGGCAGCGCCTGGAGCGGCTCCGCAGCCTCATCAAACAGGCTAAGGCGGTCCCGGAAGAAGAATGGGCGGTGGCGGCTTGCAGCCAAGCGCTACAGAAAGCCCTGCGGGAAGCAGAAGGGGACTGAGATCAAAAGGGCTGCTGGGCGAGCAGTGCCCGTTGCCGCCTTGCCCAAGCCTTGGGCGCCTCTGCATAAACCCGGGCCCCAAGTTCAAAGGCAGCGCTTTCTAACTGCCGTTGCTGTTCCCGGCAAAGCGCCCGGATGACTTTTACCTGTTCTGTTTCCAGGGCGCCCGCACATTGGTTGGCTTTTTGCTCCAGCAAGGCCAGGTCGTGGTGGTCGCCCAGCCAATCGCTAAGCGCTTTGCAGGATTTAGCATAGGCTTTATACACCCGCGGCCAGGTCTTCTTCAATAAGCGGTGGTGGTACCACAGGTATTTGACCCGCTTGCGCCATTCGTGCATTCGCTCGGGAGTCGTTTTGCGCTGTGCCCGGCAGAAGCCCCTGTGCCCCCGTTTGTACACACGGTGCAGGCTCTTCACCGTTGCTTCCAGGTCATCATCGGCCACCGGCATGGGCTCCAGGTGCTGATGCTGCTCTTCCAGTTGGATGCGCACTGCTTTCAGGTCGGCCTCCTCCCCAACGTAATCCTGCCGGATGCTGCGGCGTTCGGTTTTCAGTAATTCCCCGAACGCATGAAAGGCCTCCGGCTTGACCTGCCCGGCAAAATGGCTGCTCAGCGTATCGAGGGCTTCGATCAGGGAAGTGATGTCCCGGAGCGGCTCCAGCTCCCGGCCCCGGTTGCGGTAGAAAACATTGCCATTTTTGTAGTAGCGGCGGCCCGTGGCGTCGCGAGTGAGCCGATAAATGGCGCGCAATTTCTTGAAATGCTTACGTGCTTTATGTGTGCCTTCCCGGATCAGGCTCGGATCCGTCAGTGCGTCAATGGCTTTCTGGCTTTGTTCTGCCCTGATGCGGGTTAACCCCCGGGCGAAGGGCTCACCGGGTTCGATGTAGTAACTCATTTCAGCAGTTGTATTTTAGGGTGGCAAATCAAATCGATGCGGTGGGCAGCGTGCCGGCATCCTTTTTGCTTGAGAGCACCTAACACAGCTCACCGTATCTATTGAAAAGCATGCACTGCCGGAGATGTTCGCCCCCTTCTGCCCCTGCCGTGCTGGTGTTCAGCCTTTTTTTCTGACAAACTTATTGTAGTTTTTCTGGTCGTGGCGGTCCAGATAAGCCTCAATGAGCGCCTCGCGCTGATTGGCGGCCATTGGGTTGTTATCCTCATACATGCCGGCGGCACGGCGCTGCCGGAAAGCTTCGTACAGCGTTACGGCACAAGCCACAGAAATATTCAGACTCTGTACCATACCTACCTGTGGGATAAGAAAATTGCCAGTGGCGTAGGCCAGGGATGCCTCCGACACGCCGTCGTGCTCGTTGCCAAACAGCAGCGCCACGGATGGGGTGAAATCAATATCGTAGAGGTCGGTTGCCGATTCGCCCAGGTGGGTCGCCCAAATATGGTTGTAATGGGCCGTGACGTGCTCAAAGCAAGCCCCAACGTCGTGGTACAGGTGGATGTCGATCCACTTGCGCGCGCCCGAGCTGGCGTTTTTGCCAATTTCGATGCGCTCATCGTCCAACTGCGGCTCCGTGTACAGCACAAAGACTTCCCGGATGCCCACTGAGTCGCAAGACCGCAAGACGGCACCAATATTGTGCGGGTCATGGACGTTCTCCAGTACCACCGTCAGATTGGGCTGCCGGCGGCAGGCTACCGCAGTTAATCTTTCCCTTCTCGCTGCTTTCAAACTATTGCGAATTCGCTGACTGAAACTGGTAATCCTCAAACCGGAGGATATTGACGTGTTTGTTTTCAAACTTTTGAATAGGCGGATTTTCTGCGCCGGTAGTCGTGGGGCGAACCACCCGCTCAAAATCAAAACGGGTGTGCATGACGGGCGCTGCCTCTTTTTCAAGCTGGTACTGAAACTTAGTCCCATGTTCATGCAGCATCCGGCCGAAGTAACGCGTCACATCGTACCCCAGATAAGCTTCGTCTCGCGGCGGAGTGCCGTAGCGGTTGTAAAACTTGCGGCGGAAAAACTGCACTTCATCCTCATAAAGGTCGAGGTAGGTGTCACTGCTGATGTGGACGTTCATGCTCTCGTACAAATCAAAGTCAATGCGCTCGTAGGATTTCCACTGCGGCATGCCGTAGACTACGATGTAGCTGGGCTCCTGTTGCGGCTCCCTCGGCCCCTTGGCCAGCTTGGCCTGGCTGAGAAAGGAATAAATGAAGGTTTCGCTCGACCAGGAAGGCAGAATGAAGACCGTGGTATCTCCCGGGGAAACATAAGGCAGCAAGTCGATATTCCCGAAACGCTCCTCACCGCCTTCTTCAATATCTACGACGTACTCCTGCAAGCGCAGAGAATCCGCAATATGCCCCTCCAGGAGCATGATTTCGTCCTGAAAGTACGCAAAACGGGCTTTTTCCACATCTTTGTCCCGGGCGACCAGCACCAATTTGTCCCGGCCATACTGCTCGTAGGCGTGGCGGGTAATAGCCCGGCAATGAGTTTGAAGCGTGGGGCTCACTTGTATGTAGTTCGGGTTAGCATTAACGATATTCGCAGAAGCGCTATGGGGGGAAACGTAGGTCTTGTTGTTGCGGCGGGCAAATTCCGCAACCAGCTCCACATTATCGCTCCGGTAGGGGCCGATGACCAGATGGGCATTGAACAACTCGACCCGGCTGCTCAACAGCTGCCCGACCGCTTTGGGCTGCGCCTTGCTATCCATAACCTGCACATTGAGCTTGATGCCCTGATCCGAAAGCTCATCCAGGGCCATTTGCATACCGCCGTAGTAATTGAGCGCCCAGGTCGAGTTGCGGAAAATCTCGTTGCGTTCAGGATTAAAGCGGTCGGACAGGAAAGGGAGCATGACCGCCACATTGTAAGCGGTATAAAACTCTGTGCCGAAGTCACCGCGCCTGATCAGCTCGGAGCGGTTGCCCATCTGTTCTTCCTCGGCAATGCTTTGGCTCAGTTGAATGGGCGGTATGCTGTCAGTGGAGATGTCCTTCCACTTGATGGTATCCATAGCCTCCACCGGCGTCTGATCCACGATTACCAACTGCCCGGTTTCGGGGTCATAAACTTTTCGGCCGGACAAGGGGTCCAGTTCCTCTCCTGCTTCTTCAGGCTCCTCCTCGGTTTCTGCCTTCCTGAACAAGGCGCAGGAAGAAACGGAAAGCCCAAGGGCCAATACTAGAAAAAGGCTATTCCCATTCAATCGTGGAAGGCGGCTTAGTGCTGATATCATAAACGACACGGTTAATTCCTTTTACGTTATTGATGATTTCGCTGGATACAGTCGCCAGGAAATCGTGCGGCAAGCGGCTCCATTCTGCAGTCATCCCGTCCCGGGAGTCAACCGCCCGCAGGGCAACGGTTTTTTCGTAGGTCCGTTCATCACCCATTACACCAACGGATTGCACCGGCAATAGTATGGTGCCGGCTTGCCAAACCTGATCGTACAAGCCGAATTTACGAAGATTGTTGATATATATAGCATCTGCTTCCTGAAGCATCCTCACCTTTTCCGGTGTGATATCTCCTAATATGCGGATGCCAAGGCCCGGCCCGGGGAAGGGGTGCCGCCCGACAATGGCTTCGGGCACGCCCAATTCTGCCCCGACGAGGCGTACTTCATCTTTGAACAGCATACGCAGGGGCTCCACAATTTTGAGGTTGAGCATTTCTGGCAGCCCGCCCACATTGTGGTGGGATTTAATCGTGACGGAAGGGCCGTGCACCGAAACCGACTCAATGACATCGGGGTAGATCGTGCCTTGCCCCAGCCATTTGATGGCACGGTCTTCCGCTTCCAGCTTCAGCGCCTCCCGCTCAAAGGTCTCAATAAAGACCCGGCCGATGATCTTCCGCTTTTGCTCAGGGTCGGAAATGCCCTGCAGAGCGGTATAAAATTCCTGCTTGGCATCTACTCCAACGACCCGCAGGCCCATATCCTTATACGAATGCAGCACTTCCTCAAACTCGTCCTTGCGCAACAGGCCATTGTCGACGAAGATGCAGACCAGGTTGCCGCCAATGGCTTCGTGCAACAAAGAAGCCGCCACCGTAGAGTCCACGCCGCCGGACAGCCCCATGAGCACATGATCTTCCCCGACCTCTTCGCGCAGCGCCTCTACCGTCTCCTCTACAAAAGCAGCCGGCGTCCACTCTGCATAGCAACCCGCAATGTCTTTGACAAAATTCTTAAGCACCGTCATGCCGTCAAGGCTGTGGGAGACTTCCGGGTGGAACTGAATGCCGTACACCGGGGCAGCAAAGGCATCAGGCCGGGACCTGAATGCAGCGACATCGACGTGGGCGGTGCCCGCCAGCAGCTCAAACTGCTCCGGAATTTCCATGATGGTATCTCCGTGCGACATCCACACCTGTGAGCCCTTCGGCACCTCTGCCAGGAAGCGGTCTTCCATGTGCAAGCGGCTCAGCTCCGCTTTGCCGTACTCCCGCTTGAGCGACCCCTCCACTTTGCCGCCCAGCTGCTGAGCGATATACTGGGCACCGTAGCAAATGCCCAGTACCGGCCGCCGGCCAATCAATTGGTTCAAATCGGTGTGCAGGGCATTTTCGTCCTTTACAGAAAATGGGCTGCCGGAAAGAATAATGCCTTTGATGCTGTCGTCCAGCTCCGGCACTTTATTGAAGGGTACGATTTCGCTGTATACATTCAGCTCCCGGATGCGGCGGGCGATCAGCTGCGTGTACTGCGAACCGAAGTCGAGGATAAGGATTTTTTCAGTCATGGCGCGAAGATAGGGTTTTCTGAAATTTCGAAGCCCTTGGGTCAGCCCAAATAGAGCACCAGGCCTTTCAGGTACTCGCCTTCGGGATGGAAAATGCCAACCGGATGGTCAGCCGGCTGAGAAAGCTGGTGCAAAATCCGGGCGTCGCGGCCGGCTTCGTGGGCTGCGGCTACGATGGTATTATTGAACAAGGGCCGGTCTACCACCTGGCTGCAGGAAAAGGTAAAGAGCAATCCCCCTGTTTTGACCTTCTGCATGGCCAGGGCATTAAGCCGCTTGTACCCCTGCACGGCATTGTGCCGCTTTTTGATATTCTTGGCAAAGGCCGGCGGGTCCACCACAGCGATGTCGTAATCATGAGCTGGCACCGCTTTCAGGAATTCCATCACGTCCTCGGCGTAGGCCTTGTGGCTGCCCGTTTCAAATCCGCCCAGAGCAACATTCCGCTCCGCAAGGGCAATAGCCGTTTTGGAGACATCCACCGAATCTACGCGCTGTGCCCCTGACTGCAGGGCGTAGACGGAGAAGCCCCCGGTATAGCAATAGGCATTCAACACTTTTTTGCCGCCTGCGTAGGTGCCCAGAAGCTGCCGGTTATCACGCTGGTCCAGAAAAAAGCCAGTCTTTTGGCCGCTTTCCCAGTCTACCCAAAACCGGTGGCCGTACTCCAGGATTTCCAGGGGCTGCCCCTGCCCGTAGCAGTAGCCATTCTCCACCCCGCCCGCGTACTGCTGCGGCAGGGTGGCGGCACTTTTGTCATATATGGCGCTCAGCCGCGGGCCCAGGACCGCCTGCAGCGCCTCCGCAATGAGGGCTATCGACCGGTGCATGCCAATAGAATGGCACTGCACCACAGCTACCGAGCCGTAAATATCAATAATCAGGCCCGGCAGGCCATCCCCCTCAGCGTGCACCAGGCGGTAAGCGTTGAGGTCAGCACGGTTAGCCAGGCCGAGGGCTAAACGGCAGTCGTAGGCTTTCTGTATTTTCTGAGCCCAAAACTGTAGATCGGCAGCCTGCTGATCAAAGGAAATCATGCGTACCATAATGCTGCCCCGCTGAAAATGGCCCATGCCCAGATAGCGGCCGCTTTCGCCCTGTACCGCTACCGTATCGCCGTCTTCCACCCCATCGGGCACCTCCTTGACTGCGCCGCTGAACACCCAGGAGTGGCGGCGGGCCAGAGCCGCTTCTTTCTTCTTCCGGATAATCACTTGCTCCATGCTGCAAAGGTAGGGATTATCCCTCCAACTTCCTGAGCTCCTCAATCATGAGCCCAAAATCAACGTGCTCACGAATTAGAGTGATGGCGCGCTTGATCTTCCAGGGCGTCCGGGTATTGATTTTCACCTCGATGCGGCTGACCTTGACGACCGATCCGTAGGTATCCAGCTGTGTAGTGATCACCGGTATCTCATTTTTGATGAAGTAGGGGTGCTCCATTTCGGCGGGCTTATACCAGTTTTCCTGCTTGCCATCCCCCGTAACAATTACCCCGGACAGGGGGGTGCGCTTCAATTTTTTGACCTTGGCAATGTGCTTCACTTTTTCGATGGCTTCATTGAGGCGCTTATGGCTGACCACCAGCAGGATATTGCGGAAAGCGCTGAACTCGTCGAGGTCCACCAATGACCCGGCCATGATATCTTCCACCCGGTTGTTGAACCGGTGCCCGTTGAAGACCACCCGCCCCCCTACGGCTTCGTTGACAGTTTCCATAATGGGGAACAGCAGGGTTTTGTCGAAGGGCACCACCCCCAGCAGGGGGACGCCCATAGTGCTTAGCTTTTTGCCAACGTAGTGGGCGACTTCATCGTGCTTTTCCGGTATGACCTTATTGACGATGACGCCCAGCAGGGGCAGCCCTTGTTCACGAAACAGCGCCGTGCTCATGATCAGGCGGTCGATGGTACGCCCGATGCCGCCTTCCACCACCATCACCACTGCAGCATCCAGCATCTGAGCCACCTGGGCGTTAGACAAATCGACAACGCCGCCCACCCCCGGGTGGCCGGTGCCTTCGTAGACCATCACATCAAAACTGGGCTCCAAATGCTGCGCTGCCGAGCGGATCGCCTCGGGGTAATAGTAGTCCTGTGGGCTGTCCAGATAGGCTTTGGTAGCCCCCCGCCCCAGGATGACCGGGCTATGGTGCTCCGGCACCAGCTCAAACCCAATCACCTGTGAGAACAGGACGGCGTCCTTGTCGGCGGTCTTCCCATTAACGGTCAGGTGCTGCTGCCCAACCGGCTTGCAGTAGCCCGTATTGTACCCCATTTTCTGGAGGTTAGCCACAATGCCCAGCGTAGAAGTGGTTTTGCCGATGTGCTGCCCGGTAGCGGCGACGTAAATGTTTTTCATGCCTCTGGTTTTATGCGCCTATTGAAGGGGGTGGGCCCCTTTCGGGTCAAGGCGCTCGCGTACAGGCAAGGTAGGGATTTTTTTCGGCTCAGAATTTATCCTTCCAGCGATTTCAGGGCTTCGCGGTTGATTTTGCCGGTATCGTTTTTAGGCAAGGCCTCCAAAAAGACGACATCGCGGGGCACTTTGAATTTCGCCAGCAGGGACCGGCAGTGCGCCCTGACGGCTTCCTTGTCCAAGGGGGAGCCGCCATGCTGCTGTACGATGAACGCCCGCCCGGCTTCCCCCCATTTTTCATCCGGGACGCCAATAACCGCTGCCTCGGCTATATCGGGGTGTTGCTGCAGGATGCGCTCCACCTCAGCAAGGTATACATTTTCCCCACCGGAAATATACATATTCTTAATCCGGTCGATTACAAAAAAATACGCCCCTTCATCCGCCCGGACCATATCGCCGGTGTGGAACCAGCCATCGGTAATTGCCTGCTCCGTAGCCGCTTCATTTTGCCAATAGCCGGGGGTGACCATCGGGCCTTTCAGCCAGAGCTCCCCGGGCGTCCCCGTTGGGGCATCCTTGCCCTGAGGGTCTACAATCCGGGTTTGGACATAGAAGTTGGGCCGCCCGATTGACCCTTTTTTGCGCAGGGCATCATCCTGATGCAGGGAGAACAGATTAGGGCCCACTTCTGTCATACCATAGCCCTGCCGGATGGCTACGCCCTTATCGCCCCAGGTCTCTATCAATAGGATAGGCATAGGCTCCCCGCCTACGATGATGTAGAGCAGGTCGGGGAATTTCGCGGCTTCGAAGCCCGGCGCATCCGCCATCATTTTGAGGATAGTTGGAACGCCCATGAACAACGTAGCGCGCTCCTCCTGCAAGAGCTGCAGCACCCGCTCCGGGTCAATACTGCGCATGAGCACCGTGTATCCCCCATGGTGAAGAAATGGCGTGGTCAGCACGTTCCAGCCGCCGGTATGAAAGGGGGGCATCACATTAACTGTCCGGCTTTCCGTATTGACAATTAGGCTCATAGCGGTATTGATACTGTTCCAAAACAGCATCTTGTGGCTGTAAATAGCCCCCTTCGGAAAGCCGGTGGTGCCGGAAGTGTACAGGATAAAGGCCGGGTGGTCCTCCGCCACAGGCTGCAGGGGGAAGGGCGGCTGTGGTTGCAGCACAGCTTCCCGGCACTTAGCCCGCAGTTCCTCCATGGGCAGGTAGAACGGCACTTTGACCCACTGCTTGCCGCCTTTGAGCTGGGCTTCAAACTTGGCCTCAGCAATCACCACCTGCGGGTCGGCATCCTTTAAAAAGTAGTCGATTTCGGCGCTGGCCAAACGGTAGTTGAGGGGCACCAATACACACCCCAAACGCTGCATCATCGCAAACAGCGCCAGGTATTCCAGGTTATTTTCAGCCAGAATGGCGACCCGGCCGCCTTTTTTCAGTCCGTAGTGCTGTTGAAAATGCGCGCACAGTGCATCGCTCAGCCGGTTGAGTTGCGCGTAGGTCACCGTCCGGCCAGTCTCTGCCTCCTTGGCGGCGACGCTACCCGGGCGGTACACCGCCCATTTGGCGGTCCAATCTTGTTGTGGTATGGCCTGCATAGCAGTTTTGGTTAGGTTACATATGTTTTGCAAGGGGGCTATTGCCAATGGCTTAAGCCGGGCCGGCAGCCTCCAGTTCGGTGCCCAGCCGCACAGCCGCACTGGCAAAGGCCAGCCCTCCTCCGGAGCCGATAAAGTACGCTAGTTGCCCCCCCTTTAGCTTGCCTTGCTCGTAGGCCTGATTGAATGCCATAGGGATGCAAGCCGATCCGGTATAGCCGTAGTGGTGCATGACCGTATGGGCTTTTTCCCGGGGCTGCCCCAGGCGCTCCATCGTCTCCCAAATGCTGTTGATATTAATTTGGGTAATGAAAAAATGATCAACTTCATCAGCTGCCCCACCCAAGCGGGCGGATAGCTTTTTGGCCATAGCCGTCCAGATTTCCGGGTTCAGCTCCTTGGGGAACTTGCGGACAAACTGAAGCTGATGGCCGTGTGCTTCAATCATCTCGTGGGTCACTGGGTTCTTGGCGGCGCCCCCGTAGATGCCCATCCATTCGTTGTATTGCCCCTCGGTGATCAGCTCGGTAGCCAGTACGCCTTTGCCATTGCCCTCCCCGGCCCTGAGCACCACTGCTCCTGCCCCGTCAGCAAAAAGAGTAGCCGTCTTCTTATCCGATTGGTTCAGGTATTTGCTCATGGCGTAAGCACCAATAATCAATACGGTAGAATAGCGCTCATCGGCCTGTATGTACTTGGTACCAATATCCAAAGCGGTGACAAAGCCAGCACAGGCCGTATTGATATCGAAGGTGCCAGCCTTTTTCGCCCCCAGCCGGTCTTGGACCACCGAAGCCGTGGAGGGCGAGATGAATTCCGGCGTATCAGTAGAAAGAATGATCAAATCCACATCGTCCGGAGCGAGCCCCGCCCGGTCAAGGGCCTGCTGCGCTGCCCTCTCGCTTAGGTCGGCAGTGCTTTCCCCCTCAGCGCACCACCGGCGCTCGTAGATGGCGACGTTCTCCTGCAGCCAGGTGTCTACGTCTTCGCCGAGCAATTCATTAAAGTACTGGTTGGGGATGACCCGCTCCGGGGCGTAAGCCCCAACGGAAGAAATGTAGGCATTGCGCATGCGCATGGTTCTTTTTGGTTTAACAAGCTTGAGGCCAGGGACATTTTCTGCTCCCCGCCCGGTGCATCGTGTTCAGTCAATAGCACCCCCAATGTACTATTCCCCTTTCGCTTTTACCCCCATCTGAAGATAGAGAATGGCGCAGCGCCCAAAGTCAAGGCCTTCTTTTTTTAAAAATTTTGTGGCAGTCCTGTGACAAAAAAGGTGACAATTATTATACCAAGATAGAACTACCTTATTTTAACTTTGTCTAAATAAACGTTGAAAACCTATAAATGAGCAAAAGCCATGACGACATTGAACCGCCACCGTATTGATGCTGACCCCACCGCTGTACGGCTGCCATTCCCACTGCCTATCGTGGAAGCGAAAAAGAAAAAAAAGTGCTGCAAGAAATACAAAAAAGGGAAGCGCTGCAAAAAATGCCCTAACGGTTAAAGGAGGCTGCCCCAATATGCTCAGCAACGCTTCAGCTGAAAAATCCAGTAGTCGAACAGGCCGCCCGGCTTTAGCAAATGCCGACGCTGAATGCAAAAGCCGGCTTCCCGAAACAAGCTTTCGTACTGTAGGCAGGTATGCTGATGCGGGTGGAGGGCATCCCCGGGCAGGGCAGCAAAGAGCGGCTGCAGCGCTCTGAACCGGTGGGCATCTACAGAAAGCCAGCAGCTACCGCCTGCCTTCAGGGCAAGGGCGAGCTTGCGCAATGCGCAAGGCAAGTCAGCTACATGGTTGATCACGTTAAGGCAGAAAACCACATCGTAGCGGCTCTGTTCCTGCAAGTCTTCCAGTGCCATTTGCCGAAAGGCGGCCGTTGGGTAATCCGATGCCCTGAAGTGGGGCAATTGCCGGTACTGCTTCAAAAGGGGGTCTATTGCAGTGACCGCTACCCCCTCCAGGATGATAAAAATGCCAGCCGGGCCGCAGCCTGCATCCAGCACTTGCGCCCCGGGGGGCACTCGTATACCGGCTGCTTCCGCTACCCGCCGCCAGTAAGCCGCCTTTTGCTGCAGGTAGGGTGCTGGTGGTTTCCGCTTCAGGTACTGCCGCCACCACCGTATTTCCAACCACTGCGCGACTTTCCACCGAAGATTCAGATACTTGCTTTTTGCCATATATGGGGATAATCGTACTTTTAAAGCCGGTTGGCTGAAAGGGCACGCATGCGCCCCGTCGGCTTCTGCGAAAGTACCATTTATTGATCAAACCCCCATGCTATGCTAATCGCTGTTGGAACGAAAGTACGCCTTGTCCACCTGAGGGAAAATGGCGTCGTGACGGAGCTGCTCCGGGAGGAAGGCATGGCGAAAGTACAGCTCGAAGACGGGGATGAGATACCGGTTTTCATCGAAGACCTGGTGCGGGCAGCGCCTACGCCCTCCTCCAAGCCGCCCGTCAAAGCCAAGTTTGTGCCCGGCAAAAAAGAGAAAAAAGTCAAGCCCCCGCAGCGCCCCGACATTGAGAGCCAGTACCTGATCATCAAGAGCAAGGGGATTCAGCTGGCGTTCGACCCCGTTAGCGGGCAAGACGAACCCACCCCTTACTACCGTATTTTTCTGCTCAACGATACCCGCAGCGACTACCTCTTTTCCTTCGAGCTGCAGGTAGACGGCCGCGTGGCGCAGCGGGAAAACCACAAAATCGACCACCTTTCCTACTACCCGGTTGGCAAATTGGAGTTCGGCCAGCTCAATGAGTCGCCGGTGGCGGTCATCCACTGCTGGCGGCTGACGACGAAAGGCACGGGCCCGAAACTGGAAAAAACCCTGCGCATCCGCCCCAAGCAATTCTTTAAGCGCCTGAAGACGGCCCCTTTGCTCAACCGCAAAGTCCACCTCTTCCTTATTTTCGAGCCGGATGCCGACCAAAAGGAGGAAAACCCGGTCGAGGACCTGCGCGACTACACCCTTAAAAACAGCCGGCCCCGGCCCGATTGGCAGGGCATACGCGCCCGCATGCCCCACGAAGTGGTGGAGATGGCGGAGTTTATCCCCGAGCTTGACCTCCACATCGAGCAACTGGTGGGGGACACCAAAAAGATGAGCAATGCAGAGATCTTGCGCACCCAGCTTTTCCACTTCGACCAGTACATGCGCAAGGCAATCCGGCTGGGCGTGGAGCGGGTATTTATCATTCACGGCGTAGGCAAGGGCAAGCTGCGGGATGCCATTGCCAGCCGCCTGATCCAAATGCCGGAGGTGCGCTCCTTCCGCAATGAGTACCACCATAGGTATGGGTACGGGGCGACGGAGGTGATATTTTAGGGCCGGCAGGTAAAGCAAATCAATTTAATCCGGCCATAATCTGATCTTGTTCAAAACTATCCCTAAATTTAGGGGGATAGCCATCATAAAATATGATCCGCAGCCGGTTGCAGCCAGCCTGGAGGCCTTAGCTGTTTTCCAGGTTAAGCCCATGCCGCTGCGGAGCCTGAAAGCATCAAACAACTTGCGAATCCATTTACCCGCCACCTACCAGAAGATCGAGCTGGCTTTGCAGGGTCTGTTTTGGGTATTTATATTCACTGCGGTGAATGTAAGCTGGGCAGACGATTGGTTTGACCCCAACCTACGGCCCAACACGCCCCCTCCCTTGTCGGTGGTTTTGTTTCCCATCCTGTTTTACGCCCACGCCTACTGGGCCATACCCAAATTCTTAAAAGCCCGGCAGTGGTGGCGCTACGCCCTCAGCCTTCTGCTGATTTTCCTGGCACCTGAGTTGCTGCGCCTACTGTTTTACAGCTACTTCCTGGGCCGGCCGCTGCTGGCTGAAGCGAGCGGGCGGGACAGCCTTCTGCTCGGGAGCCCGGGCATCGCCTGGATGGCCTTTGTGGCTTCCGCCCTCTACCGCTTCCTAACCGATCCGCTGAAAGCCCAAGAAGGCACGGGCAAACCTCCCGCGCCAGCTACGCCCCAGCGCCCGGCCCTGCCTCCCGTTGAAGCCAACCGCCTGGGCACAAGCCTGGAGCGGCTCATGCAGGAGGAGCAGTTATTTCTCCGTAAGGACCTGGACCTTAGCCTGGTGGCCCAGCGGCTCCAAATTACCGATAAGAAGCTGTCCGCTCTGCTCAACCAGCACCTGCAGTCCAATTTCCCGGACTTTGTCAATGGCTACCGCCTTGATTGCTTTGTAGAGCGGGTCCAGGCCGGGCAGCTGGAACAGCTCAGCGTAGCCGGGCTGGCCGGCCAGTGTGGCTTCTCCTCCAAATCCACCTTCTACCGGGCTTTCAAAAAACGCAAAGGCTGCACGCCTTCCGAATACCTGAAAGCCTGATCCCCCACCCTATGAGCGCTTTGGCGTAGAAACCTCAGCTTCTTCCCATCCGGCACTCCAAACCTAGCCCAAAAGCGTTGCATTTCTTCTTTTGACACCGGTTTAGAATACGGTTCCTGGCGGAGAGCGCGCCAAGCAGCTATTTTGCAGGCAGGGCGATGATGCCCCTGATGCTTGCAAAAACTGTCTACTATGGCGCTTTCCATTCAGCATTTGACCAAAAGCTACCCGCCTGCCACTAAGGCGCTGGACCAGCTGTCCATTGAAATCGGCACCGGCATGTTTGGCCTGCTCGGCCCCAATGGCGCCGGGAAGTCCACCCTCATGCGTATCCTCGCCACGCTGCAACCCCCGGATACCGGCGCGGTCACCTTTAACGGGACCGACGTGCTCCGGGACCCCTACGCCCTGCGGCGGCAGCTGGGCTATTTGCCACAATCCTTTGGCGTGTATCCGCGGGAAAGCGCCAGGTCGCTACTACACTACCTGGCCGTACTCAAGGGCATTGCCTCCAAAAAGCAGCGGGCCATGCGAGTCGAGGCAGTGCTGGACAAGACCAACCTCACCGAAGTACAGCATCAACCGGTGAGTTCCTACTCCGGGGGCATGAAGCAGCGCTTCGGTATCGCCCAGTTGCTGCTGAACCAGCCCCGGCTCATTATTGTGGATGAACCCACCGCCGGGCTCGACCCCGCGGAGCGCAGCCGCTTCCTGAATGTACTGCGCGCAGTCGGGACCGACAACACCGTGCTCTTTTCCACCCATATTGTAGACGACGTCCGGGCCCTGTGCAACGACATGGCTATCATCAACCAGGGCCAGCTGCTCCGCCACCAACCGCCCAAGGCCGCTATGGCCAGCCTGGAAGGGCGCATTTGGTCCAAGGCCCTGCTACCCGGCCAGCCCCCTGCAGCCGAACCACCCTGCATCCTGCTCTCCACCGCTTACCGGGACGACCACCGGGAGGTCATTCGGGTGTTCGCCGAAGCGCCCCCCGGTGCCGGTTTCCAGCCCGCACACCCCACGCTGGAAGATGTCTATTTTCTCACCCTGAAAGCCGCCTGAAGATGTTTTTCGCGATCTGCCGCCACGAGCTGAAAGCCTGGCTCCAAAAACCAGGGCTTTATTTTATGGCACTGGCCTTTTTCACTCTGCCCCTCTTCCTCTTCCTGGGTACGGGCGGGTATTTCGACGCCACGCCCCCGGCTGTGAGCGGGGAACCCAGCTTGCTCAATTCGCCTTTCCAAATCTACTCGATGCTGCAGTACATCGGGAAGCTGCTCCTGTTTCTGCTGCCGGCAATTGTAGGCACCGCCCTTTACGAAGACTTCCGCTGCGGAGCTTACAAAATGCTATACGCCTACCCGGTCCCCAAAGGCACCTACCTAAGCGCCAAGTTCAGCAGTACCTTTACCCTAGCCGTCGTGCTCTCCGGGCTTCCACTAGTGGCTCTACTGGCCGGGGCAGCTATTCTGGGGCCCGGAAGCCCCTATATCGGCCCGGCCCACTACGGCGCCTATGCGTTCACCTACGGGGTTCTCCTCCTGCCCAATCTGTTGGCTGTTGGGCTCCTGGTAGGCAGTGCCGTCACCCTTACCCGGAACCACTACGCCGGCTTCATGCTCGTCCTGCTGCTTATTGCTTTCCAGCTGCTGGTGGGCCAAGGCTTCGGGCCCGCCTCCATGACAGGACAGCTGTTAGATCCCTTCGGGCAGTACGCCTCCGGGCAGCAAACGCAGTACTGGACTACCGCCGAAAGAAACCGCCTGCCCCTTTCGGCCTCCCGGGCATTGGTGTACAACCGCCTACTTTGGCTAGGGCTAGGGGCCGCCGCTGCTGCCTTCACCTATAGCCGGTTTTCGCTCAGCGAATTCGGATGGCGCCTGCTTCCGGGCTGGCAGCGGTCCAAGCCGGCACCCGCCCCAAGCTCACCATCCTCCGCTTCCGGCACCGTCCCTGTAGCCATCGCCCAAGGCAGGCGGCAAGCCCTCCGGCAATGCGCAGCCCTAACCTGGCACCAAGCCCGGTTCCTTTTCCGGCACTGGGTGTTCCACTCCTTTGCAGTCACGGGCGTGCTGCTGTTGGTATTCATACTTCACCGCGTGCTGTCGGCCGAACAAGTGGTAATGTTGCCGCTCACCCGCCTGGTGCTGCAGCTCCCGGCCTTCTTCTACCTCCACCTGGCCGCCCTGGCTACCTTTATTTTTGCCGGGATGTTGGCCCTTCGGGCCCGAGACGCGGGCATGGAACCCCTGATCCATGCCACCGCCACGCCCACCGGGGTACTGGTAGGCTCGCAAGCCCTCAGCCTGCTCATTGCCCAACTGGCCCTTTTGCTGCTGCTTATGGGCACCGGCATCGCGGTGCAAGCCCTGCACGGCCACTACCATTTCGAGCTGGGGCAGTACCTTAGCACTTTGGGCCGCTTCTATGCGCCGGGGCTATGGGTATGGGCATTGCTCGCCACCGGCGTTTTCAGCCTGCTGCGCCACCTCTACGCCGGGTTGTTTTTGCTGCTGCTGGCCTGGTTGGCGCAGTTTGGGTACGAACATCTAGGCATTTCCACCCGCTTGCTCCAATTCAACACCTACGGCATGCTCCGCCTCAGCGATTTCCACGGGCCCGGGACAGCGGGGGCCGGCAGAATGGTTTTGCAGGCTTACTGGCTGGCATGGGGGCTGTTGATCCTCTACCTCGCCTACCTGTCCTGGCCCCGGGCCTACGCCGCCGGCACCCGGGAGCGGTGGGTGGTAGCCAAAAGGCGGGTGCGGGCCAACCGGCTGGTGCCAGGGCTGTTGCTGGCCGGGCTGGCGGGCTTGGCGGGCTTCGTCTACCGGGCAGAAGCCCAAATCTTTGCCCTGCCGGAAAAGCAAGCCACGCTGCAAGCCTTCCGGGCGCGGTATGGCCATCTGCAAACCCTGCCGCAGCCCAGCATCGCCTCCGTTAACCTTCAAATGGATATCTTCCCGGAACAACACGCCTTTCGGGCATCGGGGGCCTACCAGTTGGTAAACCGGACACCGGAGCCTATCGATACCGTGCTGGTCCGGGCCAGTATGGATGAGGCGACTACTTTCAAGATTGGAGTGGCCAGCACCCTGGCAGATACGTTCCCTGGGCTCAACTTTAGCCTCCACCGCCTGCAAGCCCCCCTGATGCCCGGCGACACCTTGGCCTTTGCCTTTACCCTGGCCAGCCGCTCCAATACTCTGTTCCAGCAAAACAACGGCGTGCTAACCAACGGCACCTTCCTGACTCAGGACATCCTGCCGCGCATTGGTTACTTCCTGCGGACGGAGTTGCCCAACCCGCGCCGCCCTGATATCCCTAATCAGCCCTACCAGGCCTGGGACAGTGATCTGGTCAATTTTGAGGCGACGGTAAGCACCTCAGCGGACCAGGTGGCTTTTGCCAACGGCGAGCGGGTGGGCCAATGGCAGGCGCAGGGGCGACAGTATTTTACCTACCGGGCCGCCGCGCCCATAAAATTCAATTTTTACTTTAACTCGGGAGTTTTTGGCCTCCACACTGCCCGGTGGGCAGACATCCCCATAAAAATATACCACCATCCTGCCCATAGCCACAACCTGGAAAGCATCGCCGGGGGCATTCGGGCTGCCTTATCCTTCAACAGCCAGTTGCTGGGCCATGCTCCGCAGGGCGCTATCCGGGCCATTGCCTACCCCCTGACCGAAGGCAGCTTCAGCACCCTAAAGTCGGATGCGCTCATCCTGTCGGAATCGGTCTTTGGCGTCAACCCCCAAGCAGGTGGTAAGCTCAACCTGCCCTTCTACATTGCCGCCCACGAGATGACCCACCATTGGTGGGGCAACGCCCTGATGCCGAGGGCCGCCAAGGGAGCCCATCTGCTCACCGAAAGCCTGACCGAGTATATGACGCTGCAAATCTTCCGGCAAGGGTTCGGAGAAGCGCAAGCCCGGGCATTTCTGGAGGTGCAGCACCGGCGGTACTTTAGCGGCAGGGCGCAGGCGGACCTTCCGGAGCCCCCGCTAATGCTGGTGGAACCTGGCCAGGAATACCTTTCCTACGGCAAGGGGGCTATAGCTCTGCACGCCATAGCGCAAGCCCTTGGTCCTGAGTGGTTTCAGCAGTGGGCCGCTGATTTTTTCAAAGCGCACCAGCCGCCGGCCCCCTACCCCACAGCCACCGATTTTGCACAACAACTGCTGGAAGCCGCCGGCCCGGAAGAACGGCCCCTAATCAAAGAGTGGCTGCAACGGGCAGTCGTCTACGACGGCGCCCTATACGAAGGGGAGGCGAAGCCCATAACCGGCAACCGCTGGGCCCTGTCTGCCCGCTACCGCTTGCCGGCCTTCGAAGGGGGGCAGCTGGTACCCGGTGGCGGGCAAGCCCGCTTCGAGCTGGGCGTTTACAACCGCGCCGGGGAACGCATCGCCGCTCTCCCCCTTCCCAGGAAAGAAACTCAGGGGCAGATACGGCTTACCCTGGAGGAACCGCCGCACCACCTGGTTTTGGACCCCAACTATTTGGTTTTGGATAGAGACAGAACCAATAATCGTCTTGTTTTAGACTGACTATTAACCGGGAGCTGAAGGGCAAATTCGACTAGTGCGACTAGTCCGAAATAGCACAGCGTATTTCACGCTTGGGCGCCCTGGTTTTACTGGGTTTCTTCGGTTAGTCATTTCTGAAACACTCCACTAGGGGCCGGGCAGGCAGATTCAAATGCAATAGGCCCAAAAGCAGTGCCTGGCCTGCTGTTAGGCGACCCGGCAGCTTCTGTTAAGGCCTGGCCCGGCGAAAATAGATTTACTAAAAGCGGGTTTGGCTACTACGACTAATCCTGCTTGCTATGAAAAGACGGTGGCTACTGACCTGCCTATTACCCCTTGCCGTCTTCCAGCTGCAAGCCCAGCCCGCTACCTTCAACGCTGGCCTGGTAGCCGGGCTCAATTTTCGCAGAGCTGGAAGGGGATGGCATTATGGACTACTTCGGCCTAAATACCGGGCTTTTCTTTATCTTTAGGAGCAACCGACTCCAAACCGAGCTTATGGACCAGCGCCTGTTTTTTCTCAATCGGGACTATGGCTGGCTACTGGGCTGTTTCCCCGGTAATGCCCCCCACCGGCACTTTACCGTTCAAGCCACCGTTTCCGGCCAGCCTTTTCAACTGCACACCTCAGCCGGGGTATGCACGACCCGCTACGCCCTTATCGCCTCTTCGGCAGAGCACGCCATAACGGCCGCCCCCAGGTAGCGCCTCCTTGTGCTCAACGCCAATCCTCTGAGCCCCCTTGGCCGTTGGTGCCAGCAGCGGCTGGGCGGACAGGCCGTGGATACCGGGGAGTCCGGCTTGCCCAGTCTGCTTTGGCAGGCCGCCCACCGGCCAGCTGGGCCAGAAGGGCAAGGGGCTGCCATGGAAAAGCAAATCCGTGCCTTTTTAGCCAGGCGGCCCGCAGCGGAAAGCCTGGCAGAACCGCCTAAGCTGGACCACCGCATACGGGATTGCCTGCAGCGCCTGCACGCCGCCAAGGACGTGCCGGCTGCCGCCGAAATGGCCCGGCAGTTGTTCCTTTCAGAAAGCCGCTTTTTGCACCTTTTCAAGCAGGAGACCGGGCTGACCTACCGGCGGATGGTGCTGTGGTTCCGCCTTGCCGCCGCCTTCCGGGACTATCCCCGCTTTAAAAACCTGACAGCCCTGGCCCACCACTGCGGCTTTGTCGACAGTACCCACTTTGCCCGCGCTTTTAAAGCCGCCTTCGGCATCAGCCCCGGCAAATTGCTCAAGAATAGCAGGTTCATTCAAGCAAAAGCGCCCCGTTAGCCCGACCTTTGGCGCACAAACCGCAACCGGATGATACTGGAAGACCAAACTTATATCGATGCCCCCTGTGAGCAAGTCTACCCCTTCTTTGAACAGATGGAAGACAATTACCTGGGCTGGCATCCTGAGCACTTGCAATTTGAATGGCGCAAAGGCAAGGGCCTGGCTGTTGGCAACGTCTTTTTCTTTGCCGAAGAGATTGGCGGTCAAGTCCTCAAAAAAGAAACCCGCTTTACCAAAATCATCCCCAACCGCTACATTGAGTTTACCATGGTCAATTGGTTCTACCGCTGGTTCATCCCTAAGATGACCTTTGTGCTCGACCCGCAGGGCGGCGGCTGCCGCTTCACCGGGCAGGTTTTCCTGCGGGGTATTGGCCCCATCGGCAAGTGGTCGCACCGCCGGGAGTTTGCAGCCGTGCGCCAGCATATGAAAGAGGAGGGGGAAAATCTGAAAAGAATTATTGAAAACCGGGCCTGAATGCTGCAATCCCTTAAATACCTGTGGTTAACCTTTGCTTTGTGCCTGCCCCGCCATTGCTGCCCGCAGGAGGTCGGGCTGGAGGCAGGCCTGAACAAGGTGGGCTTCACTCCGGCCTACCGGGCTTTTTCGGAGCAATACCAACTCGCTTTCCAAACGGATATAGCCTGGGGCATTGCTGACCGAAGCCGGCATCAGGCTGGTGTTGGCTTGTGGGCACAGTGGAACTTCCAGCGCGTGATTGGGCATCAGTTGAACTTTGGGCCGCTCCTCAGGTACCCCTTTCAGGTTAGTCATTGACAGGACATCCTTGACCGTTATGTAGCCGGGGAGCCAGCCGATTTTGCCTGTGGAAGCCAAACGAAGTATTCCGATACCAATTTTCTGCTTTTGGGCCTACTGGTGGAAGCCGTCTCCGGGCGGCCTCTGGGGCAATTCATGGAAGAAGCCTTACTACTGCCGCACCAACTCACGGAGACTTACTACAAAGCAAGCGAGGGCTACCCCAGCATTCCTGCCGCCACGAACAGTTATTTTTACTTTGACGAAGGCCAGCTGCAAAACTGCACCGATTGGCAAGCGCACTTCGCCAATATCAACATGGGGCACAAAGGCATTATTGCCTCCCCCGCTGATTATGTGAAGTTTCTTCATCTTTTGGCCAGTGGGCAGCTCCTCCGCGCCGAAAGCCTGCTTACCATGATGTCCTTTTCATCGTCGGCGCAAGACGGGGCAGCGCTAGGGCTGGGGCTGGAAAAAATCACCACAGAAAACGGGACCGTATACGGCCATAGCGGAGGCTGTTTTGGCACCATGACTCTTTTGTTTTATGAGCCCGAAACCAGGACTACTTTTTTTGTGGG
>CAZNSK010000006.1:0-86332 GCA_964575505.1 uncultured Phaeodactylibacter sp. | reverse complement strand
TGCTGCGGGCTCCTGCGTGGTTTTTAGCTCAAACAGGGATCTGCTTCTCCGGCATACTGCCTCCCCCTGCCCTGAACGCTACAAGGCCAAGGGCGCAGACGGGGCGGCATACATAGCAAATTCGTCAATTTCCACCCCCTAACCCCCGCCAAATAAAATTTTACTCTTATTGGCTATTTTGAGTTGCGGGGGACACGAGCAGTGCCAGTCGCGGTTGCTTCCGCAAATTCTATTTTGGTGCGTTTGCCCTAATCGTTTCCCTTACTTGCGCTAGGTGGGGCTGCGCAAGTAAGCCAGCATGCCGCGCAGCTCAAAACTCGCTTTGGTGCATAGTGCTTTGCGCTAATCGCACTTGATCGCGGGTTCTTGCTGTGGGCTCCTGGCGTGGTTGTCAGCTCAAACAGGGATCTGCTTCTCCGGCATGCTGCCTCCCCCTGCCCTGGACGCTACAAGGCCGGGGGCAAAGAGGGGGCGGCAGAGATGGGGCGGCAATGGGATGCAACATCCGCCGAAGCTAGCTACAGCGAAGACCCTACTGCCGCCAGAACCCAATAGCCTGACAGCGCCCCAAGTAGACCTGGATATAACAAGAAGAGGCAATCGACGCTCCCTAACATAGAAAACGGATAGCTATTGGCACCACCAGCCTCCCCGTTCAGAGAAGCGCATTGAGGGTGGCCCCGGCCTTGTACCGTTTAACGGAAGGCGGGCCGAAAGGGCGTTAAAAACAGCACACTGTATGAGCTGCTCGCACCCTATAGGCCAGCACCCCCGCCATACAACCCAAACCCACAAGCGAACCCTACCCCCGGCCAAGGCGAGTTTGTGGTGTTTAGCCCTTTCGACCCGACTGCAGTGTAAAGAACGGTACACAGCCTAGACTTTTTTGTTACTTTTTGCGGCAATGGCAAAAAGTAAAAGCATAAGCTGAAACCTCCTGCCGCCAAAACCCAAGCAGCACACAATGGCGTGCGACACCCTCTGGGGCCGATACTGGATTTTCAGCTGGACGTTACTGATATTCGACCCCGATGGGGGGCGCGGATGATCGAAACAGCTTGCACTATACGGTTCCTTCTGAAAAAGGCATTCTTTCGAGAAGAGGCTTTAAGCGACAATTTGGTTTACAGCCCCCTTAAACGCTACAGGGGCGGCAGCAAGGCAGGAGCGGCAGGGCAGAATCGCAGCCTGAGACAAGCGCAAAGGCCGCCCGTCAGGTGGCAACGCCCTAGCCGCCACCTGACTTCAAGCGCAACCTAGATCCCACCCGTATCCTCACTGCCCGGCCCACCATCATTAGGCGGAGGAGGGGGCGGTGGCGGCGGCGGGTTGCCCGAACCGCTGCCCCCCTTGATGCGGCGGAGCTGATCGTTAGGGAGGGCTGCTTTTTCGAAACGGCGCATAGCAAGCGCCAGGCGCTTCCGTTTGGAAGCAGGCGGATTCCTGTTTTCCATCTTGTCTGGATTGGTACAGCAAACGCTGTGGATGAGAAAAGCCGGCCGCAAAAGACATCAGTTACAATGCCCTTGTACTTTGCTAAAGCTAAGCCGGTATGGTCACCCAGTAATGGAAGGGCGCGCTGTACTTGTCATCCCGATGGCGGATTTTTTGCAACTCGCCGGAATCCCGAAATTTTCGCTACTTTGGCAGGCGTTGAACCCGCAATCAAAACGGCCTACCGCCTATGCACCTCATTGTCCTCTCCGGCCCGACGGCCAGCGGCAAGACCCGCCTGGCCATCCAACTGGCGCAGCACTACCGCACGGTGGTCGTCTCGGCAGACAGCCGGCAGTTTTACCGGGAAATGTCGGTGGGGACCGCCAAGCCGACGGCAGAGGAACAGGCGGCCGCCCCCCACTACTTCATCGGCAGCCATAGCGTGGAGGCCCCCTACAGCGTGGGGCAGTACGAAACCGAAGCGCTGGACCTCCTGTCCCGCCTGGCCGAAGCCTACGAGGTGGCTATACTCACCGGCGGGAGCGGCCTATACCTGAAAGCCGTTTGCGAAGGGCTGGATACCTTCCCGGAGGTGCCGGATGCGGTGCGGCAAGCGGTGGAAGCCGATTGGGAACAGCAAGGCCTGCCCTATCTGCAGGCGGAGCTGCGCCGTTCCGACCCCGATTACTACGCGGAAGTGGACCTGAGCAACCCCCACCGGCTCATCCGCGCCCTGTCGGTCATCCGCAGCAGCAGGCAGCCGTTCTCCAGCTTCCGCCAACGGGCCTCCGCTAGGCGCCCCTTCACGCCTATTTACCTGCAGCTGCAGTGGCCCCGGGCAGAACTGTACGACCGCATCAACCGGCGGGCCGGCCTTATGCTGGAGCAGGGGCTGCTGGAGGAGGCCCGCGCCCTCTTCCCGCAGCGCCACCTTAGCGCCCTGCAGACGGTAGGGTACCAGGAATTGTTTGCATACTTCGAGGGGCGCATAGACCTGGAAGAAGCCATCCGGCTCATCAAGCGCAACAGCCGCCGCTACGCCAAACGGCAGCTGACTTGGTTCCGCCGCGACGGCTACTGGAAGCTGCTGCAGGCCTGGGAAACCGAGACGGCCATCCGCTACATTGAGCTGTGCCGCCGCCAACCGCTGCGGTGGCAAACGGGCAAGCGCCCAGGCACCACGGGGCAAAGCCTTCAGCTCTGGCAAGGGGAGCAGCGCATCGGCCAGCTCGAACGCTACCCGCATCAGGCGGAAAGCTTCAACCGGGTAATGCAGGTGCCAGGTCCTGAGTACGCCTGGGCGTGGTGGCATCAACTGCAGCTGCTGGAAGTGGACAGCGAGCGGGCTTTCGCGCAGTTGCCGGCGGGGGTGGCAGGGCCCGGTTGGCCGCCGCTTGCCCCCGGTAGCCTGCCCGGCTGGGCGGCCCGCCACCTGGACCCGGCAAGAGGGCCGCTGCTGCGGGTCCCGCCGCCCAATCCCGGAACAACTATTGGCGCTCCTGTGCGTTTGTGAGATTGGCTGCGGCAAATTGCCCGCTTGCGCTATAGTCTGACAACTCAGGATTTGTGAAAATATGACGCCGCTATTTTTTCGGCTGGCAAGACGGAAAACGTAGGCGATGCCCCAGTATCAGCGTCCCGGTTAACCGGGATCAACGCAGCAAGGCGGAAAAAGAGCAAGTCAGAATTCACAAATTTCGGGTTATCAGACTATAAAACCGATGGAACGAACCTCTACCTCCGAACAGGCGTTGCATCGGTTTTAATTTTTAATCCAATGAGCCCTCTTCAGACCGTATTTAAAGGATACCGGAATGTGCCAAAACCGGTCATCCGCGTGATTATTGCCCAATTCTTTGTACAGGGCATCAACACGGCATTCTTCCTCCTGCTGAACTACTACATGGCAGCGGAGGGGTTTGCGGATTTCGAGGTGGCGGAGGTGCTGTCCTACCGCTTCCTGGCGGTCTTCTGCCTGGCCTTCCCCATCGGGCTGTTTATCAAAGGGCGGCGGCTGAAGCCGTTCTTTTTGGTGGCGACCCTGGCGACGCCCCTGATGTCGCACCTGCTGCTGTACGCCATAGGCGCGGGCTGGCCGCAGGTGGTCAACGCCTCGGCTATGCTGTGGGGCCTGGCCTATACCTGCATGCAAATCACGGTCCTGCCCTTCATTCTGCTCAACGCCCCCAAGGAATCGCACTCGGAGGCCATCTCCTTGTCATTTCTGTCGTTCTCGGGCACCATCTGCCTAGTGGGCATCGGCAATTTCCTGCTGACCCAGATCGACCCTGCCTTTTTTACCGAAAAGCGGGTGCTGCAAATCGTGTCGACCCTGGGCTTCGCCGGCGCCTACTTTGTCTCCCGCATCCGGGTGGCCGAGCAGTTGTCGCAAAAGGTGCCCCTGCGGCAGGTGCTGCGCGGGTACGACTGGGGCACGATTTTCAAAGCCCTTACCCCTACCTTTATCATCGCGATCGGCGCAGGCTTTACCATACCGGTCATTAATTTGTTCTTTTTGAAGGTCCACGGCCTGCCTTCCGATCAGTTCTCCCTCGTCGGCTCCCTGACCTTCCTTTTGGTCGCCCTAGTGGTCACCCTCATGCCCTACATCCGCCGCAGCTTTGGGTACAAGATTGCCATCACCTTTTTCCAGTCGGCTTCCATCTTGATGCTTTTCACCCTGGCGACCACAGAGTACTACGCTGAGCTGCCCTACGCCCTGGGCATCGCCATCGCCGCCTACGTCCTGCGGCAGCCCCTGATGAGCGCCGCTGCGCCGATGACCTCCGAGCTGACGATGTACTACGTTGGCCCGCGCAACCAGGAAATTATGAGCGCCCTGAATGCCTCGGTATGGTCGGGCAGCTGGTTTATCTCGATGAAGCTGTTCGGCTGGCTCCGGCAGATGGAGTTCCGCTACGTCAGCATTTTCCTGATTACGGTGGCGATGTATGTGGTGGGCGTGGCTTGGTACGCTTACCTGATCCGGCAATACGAGCGGCGCCCAGCTACCAGGCCAGCGAGCGAAGCGCGCACAAAGCCGGCGCGGCGGGGCGTCAAAGTGGAATGAATGCCTGGCCTATGCGCGGGCGGCTAAGGTGATGCAAGGAAGGGCCGAAATGAGCATATTCAAAAAGGGGTGTTGCACACAGAGGCGCAAAGTGCGCAAAGCTTGATGATCTGTAGCTTAAATTCGGTAGGGTTTTAGTAGACACCGTTTTATGAGCAGTTCCGTCTTTTGGTAGACACCGTTTGATGAACAGTCCTGGCTTTGGTCCACAACCACTTTTATGCCATGCACTTCCTTAAAAGCATTGCCCCGCTAGGGGCAAAATATCGGTAACCCCTGCGCACCCGCCCGAACCCGCGCCCTCAGGTGCGGAAGGTGGGCTGCTACTCCCGCTAAAAGCCACCAACCCGAGCCCAACCACACCACCCCCGTCAACCGGCCCCTCCCCACCCTGTGTGCGCACACAACATTCCCGCCCAAAAGCTAGGCGCTTCTGCCAGATTTACTTATTTTTCCATCCATGAAACGATTATTAAGCATATTGATCGCCGCTGCCTGCCTGACAACGGGCTGCCAAAGCCCTGATGAACAAGAAAGTACCCATAGCAGTTCCGGGCAATTCAAGCGCCTGCCGGAATCAGCTACCGGCGTCCGCTTTGCCAATACCCTGACGGAAACGGAAGCCCTCAACGTCCTGTCTTACGAATACTTCTACAACGGGGGCGGCATCGCAGTGGGCGACCTCAACCGAGACAGCCTGCCCGACCTGTACTTCACCGGCAATATGGTGCCCAATCAGCTCTACCTCAACCGCGGCAACCTGCAGTTTGAGGAGGTGACGGCAACAGCGGGCCTGGCCGGCCGGCCGGAGGGCTGGAATACCGGCACCACCCTGGTAGACATCAACGATGACGGCTGGCTCGATATTTACCTCTGCTACTCGGGCGACAAAGCGCCGGGCTTGCGCCGCAATGAGCTTTACCTCAATCAGGGGCTCAATGACGCCGGGGTGCCGACTTTCAAGGAAGCGGCGGCAGACTACGGGCTGGACATCCCCGCCTACTCCACCCATGCCCTGTTTTTTGATTACGACCGCGACGGCGACCTCGACTGCTACCTGCTGAACCATTCCATCGAGGACTTTCAAAGCTTTGATGCGGCTTACGTCAAGAACCTGACCGATGAATTCGCCGGAGACCAACTGCTGCGCAATGACGAGGGCACTTTCGTCCCGGTACAGGGAGCGGCGGGCATCAAAAGCACCCCGCTGGGCTTTGGCCTGGGCGTGGCAGCCTCCGATGTCAACAACGACGGCTGGCTGGACCTCTACGTCTCCAACGACTACATCGAAGAGGACTACCTGTACATCAATCAGCAGGACGGCACCTTCCGGGATGAGCTCAAGCAGCAGCTGGGGCATATCTCCCACTTCTCCATGGGCTCGGATCTTGCCGATTTCAACAATGACAAACTGCCAGACATTCTCAGCCTCGACATGCTGCCCGAGGACAACCGCCGGCAGAAGCTGCTCTACGGCCCCGATACCTACGAAAAATACCAAAGCATGCTGCGCAACGGCTTTTACCATCAGATCATGCGCAATATGCTGCAGCTCAACAACGGCAATGGCACCTTCAGCGAGATCGGGCAACTGGCGGGCGTTTCCAATACCGACTGGAGCTGGGCGCCGCTGCTGGCCGACTTTGACAACGATGGCTGGAAAGACCTCTTTGTGTCGAATGGCTACCTGCGCGACTACACCAACCGCGACTTTGTCTCCTACTACGCCGATCAGCGCATCAAGGAGGGGCGGGGAGAGCAGTCTGATGCCCTGATGGACATCATCGCTAAAATGGAGTCGACCAAAACGCCCAACTACATTTTCCGGAACCGGGGCGATTTGACCTTCGACAAAATGTCGGCCGCCTGGGGGCTGGACGAACTGGTGCTGTCCAACGGGGCGGTTCATGCTGACCTCGACCGGGACGGGGACCTCGACCTGGTGCTGAACAACGTCAATGCCACCGCTGCCATTTACGAAAACCAGGTAGCGCATGGCCATTACCTGCAGGTGCAGCTGGAAGGGCAGCCGGGCAACCGCCATGCTATAGGCGCCCGGGTGGAAGTGCAGGCAAACGGCCAGGACATGATGCAGGAGTTCATCCCCACCCGCGGTTTTCAATCCGCCATGCATCTGCCCCTCCACTTTGGGCTTGGGGAGGCCACTACTGTCGACCGCCTCCTGGTGCGCTGGCCGGACGGCAGCACGACACAGCTGCAAAGTATACCGGCAGACCAGCTAATTACCGTCACGCCCGGCAGCGGGCAGCCCGCCACTCCGCCCGCCGCGCCCGCCCCTTACTTTGAGGCGGTAGGCGCACCGGTGGATTACGCCCACGAAGAAAACCCCGGAGTCGACTTTAAGCAGCAGTCCCTCCTCCCCTACGCCCTTTCCTACATGGGGCCGGCTGTGGTGGTGGCCGACTTCAATGGCGACGGCCGGGAAGACCTCTTCACCGGGGGCGCTAAGCTGCAAGCCGGGCGCGTCTTTTTCCAGGAGCGCGACGGTCAATGGAGCCCCTCCCTGCAACCCGCTCTCGTCAACGATCAGGTAATGGAAGACGTTGCGGCGGTGGCCTTTGATGCCGACGGGGATGGCGACCAGGACCTCTACGTGGGCAGCGGCGGGTACCACTACCTGCCGGAAGACCTGGCCCTGCAAGACCGCCTCTACCTCAACGATGGGAAAGGGCAGTTTGAAAAAGCTACCCGCGCCCTGCCCCTGATGCGCACCAGCACCGGCACGGTGGCGGCGGCTGATTTCGACGGGGACGGCGATGTCGACCTCTTTACCGGGGGCCGCCTCATCCCCGGGCAGTACCCCTACCCCGCCCGCGGCTACCTGCTGGAAAACGACGGGAAGGGGCAGTTTAAAGATATTAGCGAAGCGGCCGCCCCTGGCCTCGCGCCCCTCGGCATGGCTACCGCCAGCCTGTGGGCCGATGTGAATGGGGATGCGCAGCCCGACCTAGTGGTCGCTGGCGAATGGATGCCCCTGACCGCTTTCCTGAACGAGGGCGGGCAGCTGCGGCGCGAAGACGGCTTCTTCGGCCCGGATACCGAAGGCTGGTGGTGGGATTTGGCGAAAGCCGATTTGGATGGCGATGGCGACCTCGACCTTTTGGCCGGCAACCTGGGCCAGAATACCAATCTCAAGGTGTCGCCCGAAAAACCCGCCCAGCTCTATTACGGCGACTTTGACCAAAACGGCTCGGTAGACCCCCTGCTGACGCATTACATCGAAGACCAGCCTTACCCTTTCGTCAGCCGCGACAACCTCTTCGGGCAGCTGGCGCAGATGCGCAAAAAATTCAACGACTACGCCAGCTATTCCAATGCCCAGATTGAGGATATCCTCTCAACGGACCAACTGGAGACGGCCGCCGTACTCACCGTCAAGGAAGGGCGGACAAGCTGGCTGGAAAACCGGGGGGCGGAAGGCTGGGCATTGCACCCGCTGCCGGTTGCGGCCCAGATGGCGCCAGTCTTCGATATGCTGGCTACGGATGTCAACCGGGACGGGCAGCCCGATTTGGTGCTGGCGGGCAACCTCAGCGATACCCGCCCTACGATGGGGCCCTGGGATGCCAATTACGGACAGGTGTTCCTCAACCGCGGCCAAGGGCAGTTTGAATACCTGCCCCAGCACCGCTCCGGGCTAAGCCTCATCGGCGATGTGCGGGCCATTGCGCCCCTGAGCCAGGGCCAGACGCTGCTGTTCTTCCGCAACGACCAGCCTGTGCTGGCCTACCGGCGCAACGAAGCGGCTGTAAATTAACACACCTGAGCCGGATGCCCCGGGCTTTCGGCGGACAGGCAGAACGGCACCGCCGCTGCTTTACCCCAGGCGTATAAACGAATCATCATATGAATCTAACCTTACTGGATATTGGGATCATCCTCGGCTATATTGCCCTGACGATCCTCTTTGGCTTCTGGGTGTCCAAGCGGGCTTCCAAAGACATGCAGGCCTACTTCCTGGGCGACAATAAAATCCCCTGGTACCTGCTGGGGCTATCCAACGCCTCCGGCATGTTCGATATTTCCGGTACGATGTGGACGGTCACCATCCTGTTTGTCTATGGCCTCAAAAGCGCCTGGATCCCCTGGCTCTGGCCGGTATGGAACCAGGTGTTCGTCATGATCTTCCTGGCCGCCTGGCTGAGGCGGTCGGGCGTGCTGACCGGCGCGCAGTGGATCACCTTCCGGTTTGGCGACAAAACCGGCGGCCGCCTGTCGCACATCATCGTCACCGTATTCGCCGTCATCAGTGTTTTCGGGTTTATTGCTTACTTCTTTGAAGGCATCGGCAAATTTGCCGTCATCTTCTTCCCCTGGGATTTGTCGGTGGATTCGGGCTTGTTGCAACTGACTTCGGCCCAGTCTTACGCCCTGATCATCATCTCCATTACCACCCTTTATACCATCAAAGGCGGTATGTACAGCGTGGTGGGCACTGAGGTGCTGCAGTTTGTCATTATGACCATCTCCTGCCTAGTGGTGGGCTACATCGCCTTCACAAGCGTGACCGGGGAGCAGGTGCTGGCCGCCGTGCCCTTGGGCTGGACTGAGCTGTTCTTCAGTTGGGAAATGGACCTGGACTGGACGGGCTACCTGGACAGCGTCAACAAGCGGATTGAAGACGATGGCTTTGGCGCTATCGGCCTGCTGCTGATTGCGATGATTTTCAAGGGGATTTTTGCCAGCCTGGCCGGGCCGGTGCCTAGTTACGATATGCAACGTATCCTGTCGACCCCTACCTCTGCGGAAGCGGCCAAGATGAGCGGCCTGACGATCCTGGTGCTGTACTTCCCCCGCTACCTGATGATTGCAGGCTTTGCCGTGCTGTCGCTGGTCTACCTCACCCCCGAATTTCAGGGTATGGGGGCGGATATCGACTTTGAGACGGTGCTCCCCCTGGCCATTGAGCGCTTTGTGCCTTCCGGCTTTCAGGGCTTGCTGCTGGCGGGCCTGCTGGCCGCGTTCATGGGCACTTTTGCCGCGTTTATCAATGCCGCGCCGGCTTACCTGGTCAATGACCTCTACAAAAAATACATCAACCCCGATGCCAGCAATAAGACCTACATCCGCTACAGCTACCTGGCGTCCTTCTCCCTCGTGGCCATCGGCCTGATCGGCGGCTTCTACGCCCACAGTATCAATACCCTGACGGTCTGGATTACCTCTGCCCTGTACGGGGGGTACGCGGCGGCTAACGCCCTGAAATGGATTTGGTGGCGTTTCAACGGCTACGGCTACTTCTGGGGGATGATCGGCGGGCTGGTGGCTGCTACCTTTGTGCCCTTGCTGTTCCCGGACACCTCCGCCATCTACCTCTTCCCGGTCATTCTGGCCATCTCCCTGCTGGGGTGCCTCCTTGGCACTTACCTCACCCCGGCGGAAGACGAGGAGACGCTGAAGCATTTTTACAAAAAGACCAACCCCTGGGGCTTTTGGGAGCCTATCCGGGAAAAGGTACTGGCAGAAGACCCCGGCTTCACCCCCAACCGCGCTCTGGGCCGGGATACATTTAACGTGTTGGTGGGCATCGCCTGGCAAATGAGCCTGGTTGTCATGCCTATCTACCTCATCATCCGGCAGTCGGCCGAACTGGCGGTTGCCTTTCTGATTTTCCTAATCACCACCTGGATACTGAAAAAGAACTGGTGGGATAAACTCGAAGACTAATTTTATGAAGATTACAGGCACGTTCCTGGATGAAATTTCACACGATATCCCCCATCAGAATTGGGGGGCCAAAGAATGGGAGGCGGATTTCCAGCATATGAAAAACATGGGGATAGACACCGTCATTCTCATCCGCTGCGGCTACAAGCGCTGGCTCACCTACCCCTCCGAGGTGCTGCAAGCCGAAGAAGGCGCCTACCGCCCCCCGGTGGATTTGGTCCGCCGCTTTCTGGATTTGTCGGAAAAGTACGGCATGGCTTTCTACTTCGGGCTCTACGACTCCGGGCAGTACTGGTGGGAACAGGGCGATTTTGAGCGGGAAGTGGCGCTCAACCTGCGGGTAATTGACGAGGTTTGGGCGCAGTACGGGGCCTCCCCGGCTTTCCAGGGCTGGTACATCTGCCAGGAGGTCAGCCGCAAGACTGGTGCCATTATTGACCTTTACCGGGAGCTGGGCCTGCACTGCAAACGGGTGAGCAACGGCCTGCCTACCCTCATCTCCCCCTACATCGACGGGCAGAAGGCCCTGATGGCACAGGAAGCCGGCCTGACAAAAGCAGAAGCCGTCAGCCTGGAGCAGCACGAAGCAGAATGGGAAGAAATCTTCGCCGGCATCAAAGACGCTGTCGACATTGTCGCCTTCCAGGATGGGCATGTCGACTACCACGAGCTGGCCGCCTACTTTGCCGTCAATAAGCGGCTGGCCGACCGCCACGGGCTGCAATGCTGGACCAATGCCGAGTCCTTCGACCGCGATATGCCCATCAAGTTTTTGCCCATCAAGTGGGAAAAGCTGCGGCTGAAGCTGGAGGCGGCCGGCGCGGCCGGCTTGGAAAAAGCCATTACCTTTGAGTTCTCCCATTTTATGAGCCCGCAATCGGCCTACCGGCAGGCTTACCATTTGTACAACCGCTATCAGGAATACCGAAACCTATGCTAGCTGCAAAACGATACACCAATACCTTTCATACCGAATTGACTCAGCGGGTCCTCCCCTTCTGGGAACGCCACTCCCCCGACCGGGAATCCGGCGGTTACTTCACTTGCCTGTTGCGCGACGGGCGGGTGTACGATACGGATAAGTTCATCTGGCTGCAAGCCCGGCAGGTCTGGACCTTCTCCATGCTCTACAATCAGCTGGAGCAACGGGCCAGCTGGCTGGAGCTCGCGCAGCTGGGGGCGGGCTTTCTGGAGCAATACGGCCGGGCTCCGAATGGGGACTGGTACTTTTCGCTGCGGCGGGACGGGCAGCCCCTGGTACAGCCCTACAATATTTTCTCCGATTGCTTTGCCGCCATGGCGTTCGGGCAGCTCTACCAGGCCACCGGCACCGAGCGCTACGCGGAGACCGCCCGCTCCACCTTCCTCCGCATTCTGGAACGGCAGGGCAACCCCAAGGGCCAGTACAATAAACTGGTGCCCGGCACCCGGCCGCTGCGGGGCTTCTCTTTGCCGATGATCCTCTGCAACCTGTGCCTGGAGCTCGAGCCTTTGCTGGAAGCCGGCCTGGTAGAGCGCACCATCGATACCTGCATCCAAACCGTCATGGGCCTCTTCTACGACCGGGAAACGGGGCTCGTCCTGGAGAATGTGCAGCCCGATGGCCAGCTGAGCGATAGTTTCGAGGGCCGGCTGCTCAACCCGGGCCACGCCCTGGAAGCCATGTGGTTTGTGATGGACCTGGGGGCGCGCCGGCAGGATGCTGCGCTGATCCGGCAGGCTACTGAGCGGGCCCTCCGGATGCTGGACTACGGCTGGGACCCGGAGCACGGGGGCTTGTTTTACTTTATGGACCGGCTGGGGCACCCGCCTCAGCAGCTGGAGTGGGACCAAAAGCTATGGTGGGTCCACCTCGAGGCCATGGAAGCTTGCCTGAAAGGGTACGCCCATACCCAGCTGGAAGGCTGTGCCGACTGGTTTGAGCGGCTGTACGCTTACGCCTGGCCCCGGTTTTCTGACCCTGAGTACGGGGAGTGGTACGGCTACCTCAACCGGCAGGGCGAGCCCCTGCATACCGCTAAGGGCGGAAAATGGAAAGGCTGTTTCCACGTGCCCCGCGCCCTGCTCGGCTGCTGGCAGATACTCCAAGGGCTGGAGGCTGCGGAATAGACAGATTAGCCATTCCGGGCGGGTATAAAATTGGCCCAGGCCGCTGGCAAATGCCCGGCAATTGGTACTTTTGCGCCCACATCAACCGCAATGGAGCTATGCCTACGGACCCGAAGTCGATTGACATCAACGATTATACCTACGAGCTGCCGGAAGACCGCATCGCCAAGTTCCCCCTGGAAGAACGCGACCAATCCAAACTGTTGGTGTACCGGGGCGGGCAGACCACGACGCATACCTTCCTCGATTTGCCAGAGCTCTTGCCCGGCAACAGCTTGCTGGTTTTCAACAATACGAAGGTCATCCACGCCCGCCTGTACTTCACCCTCCCCAATGGCAAGCGGTTGGAAATCCTTTGCCTGGAGCCCCTGCAGCCGGTGGATTACCAGCAAAACTTCTCCAGTACCCAAACGGTGCGCTGGAAGTGCCTGGTCGGCGGCAACCGCCGGTGGAAAACAGGCACCATTCAAAAAACCATAAAAACGGAAGACGGGCCGGCTACCCTGACCGCCACCCGCCTGGGGCGGACCGCTGACGCCTTTGATATACAGTTCGAATGGGATGCCCCCCGGCTGGCGTTCGGCGAACTGCTGGCCGCTGCCGGCATCATCCCCCTGCCCCCCTACCTCAACCGGGAGACCGAAGCTTCCGATGAGGACCGCTACCAGACCGTTTACGCTAAAACCCAGGGTTCCGTAGCTGCCCCCACCGCTGGCCTGCACTTCACAGAGCGGGTATTCGACCAACTCGGGCAGGCTGGCATTCAGCAGGCCTTTGTCACCCTCCACGTTGGGGCCGGCACTTTCAAGCCCGTCTCCGCTGCCGCCCTGGCCGACCACCATATGCACGAGGAGAGCCTTTACATCGACCTGCCGACGCTGCAGGCGCTGCGGGAAGCGCTTCAAGGGGGTCAGCCCATCATCCCGGTGGGCACCACGAGCATGCGCCTGCTGGAAAGCCTGTACTGGCACGGCTACGCTTTACTGCGGGGCGAGGCTGACGCCTTCGTCAATGTACCCCAATGGATCCCTTACGAAGCCGGGGAAACGCCGGCGCCGGCAGCAGCGCTGGAGGCCGTACTCAGGGCCCTGGAAAGCCAGCAGCAGGAAGTCTTGCAAGGGTATACGCAGCTGATCATCGCCCCGGGTTATGCGTTCCGCCTGTGCCGGGGGATCATCACTAATTTCCACCAGCCCAAAAGCACCCTGCTGCTGCTGATTGCTGCCATGGCCGGCGATGATTGGCGGGCGATTTACGACCACGCCTTGCAAGACGGGTTCCGCTTCCTCAGCTATGGCGACAGCAGCCTGCTACTGCCGTAAGGCGCGCACGAATACGTCCAGCACATCCACTGTTACGTGGTCCATCACCACTACCTTGTACCAATGGGGCCGCTCGTGATTATCGGGTACCAACGCAAAGCGCTCCGCTACCGCTTGGTCCAACTGGCTGGCGCGGATCGCCACGATGTTGGAGCCAGGGTGGCGGTAGTACGCCAGCCCCAGCTGGCTCAATTGCTGGCACAGCCAATGGGTGCGGTAGTTCAGGATATGGATCTTTTCAAACCAGCCGTGGGGCCCGTAGGTCATCAAAATCATCCATACTGAAATGGCGTTGGCGCCAGACCGGCTCCCGCTGAGGGTCACATCCAGGCCCTGCACATACTGCGCGGATTCCGTACAGGCGTAGGGCATCCAGCCCTTGCGGGCCAGGAAAAGCCCGGTACCGTAAGGGGCCTGCACCATTTTGTGGGCATCTAGGGTGATGGAGGTGACATAAGGGTTGGAAAAGTCGAGGCGGTGGGGCACCTCCGAAAAGGGGAAACAAAAACCGCCGTAGGCACCATCTATATGCAGCTTGAAAGGCAGCTCCTGTTCCAGCAGCACATCCGTGTATACCTCCGCCCGGTCGACCGAGCCAAACATCGTGGTCATCATATTGGCGACCACCAGGAAGTAGCGCACGCCCTGCCCCTGCGCCTCCTGCACAGCGGCTGCTACGGCCCGGCGCTCCACCAGCCGCTCTTCTTCAGTAACGGCTACCGGCACCCGGCGCAGCCCCAGCAGGTTGGCCGCCTTATGCATGGAGTAATGGGCATCCGCTGAGCAAAGGATGGCGACTTCGTGGTCCTGGGCCCCATGCTCCCGCCGGCAGTAATTGCGGTAAATCCAAAGGGCCTGGATATTGGCCTCTGTGCCCCCCGCCGCCACATAACCATCGAAGGCCTCTGAATCGCTGCCCCGGAGGATATCCGTAGCGCACAGAGCAATGAGCTCCCGTTCAATAGCCTGGGTGCCCGAGAAGAAGCTCTCGGAATCGCCCAGGGTATGGCAGCCAATGTGGTTGGGGTTCTGTACCAGGGTAGCCAGAAAGGGGGCATCCTGCAGCAGGGCAGGCTGTGGGGTGAACACCTTTTCGTCCAGGTGGGAAGCAGGTAAGCCCAGCGGCAGGCGCTCCCGGTAGTCGACGTTGTGCGCCAGGGCTTCAAACACCCTTTGCCGGACTTGCTCGGGGGTAAGCTTTTTCCAGTACTGCATTTTTGCGGCATAGTTAGGAAAAAAATCTCACATGCTGCTGAAGAAGCATTGGCCACTGGTTAACAGAGGCTTTCAAATTAAAATGAATAAAATGTAAAAAAGCAGCGCTGGTTTTTATGGAATTCGAGAGGGTGGCGCGACAGTATAGTAGAAACCACTTGAAAACAACCCCAAATCCATGAAACCGAACTTGCTGCTCTTCGGCCTCCTCTGCTATGCAGGGCTACTATACGCCCAATCACCGGGCGACCTGATCATCTCTGAGTATATGGCTAACCCCTCCGGCGTGCCCGATGACCAGGGCGAATACATTGAGTTTTACAATACGACCGAACTGCCTATCTCTATGTTTGGGTGCCAATTGTTTGACGGCAGCGCGCTGAGTGTGACGATCAACCAGGATGTGACGGTGCCGGCAAAGGGGTTTGCGGTCCTCGGGCGCAATGCCACCCCCAATGCCAGCTTTTTCTTCCCTTCTTCCCCTCCGCCCTTCAGCCTCAATAACCTGATGGGCGACCAGATCATGCTGGTCTGTGGCGGAGGGCTGGTGGCCTTCACCTTTTTCGACAGCCCACAGGGCGAGGGGCAGGCGATGGAGCTCCGGGACCTGTCTCTGCATAATCAGGGGCAGACGATGGAAGCTGACTATCAGCCCTCCAGCTTTACGTTCAGCTACCCGGGCGGCAGTGGATTCGACTTCGGCTCCCCCGGCCAACTGGGCGGGGCGGTGCTGCCGGTCGTCCTCCTCAGCTTTACCGTTACGCAATCAGGCCCGGGCGCCCTCCTCGAATGGTCTACCGCCAGCGAGCTGAACAATGACTACTTTGAAGTGCAGTACAGCCTGGACGGGCGGCAGTACCAAACCCTTGGGCGCATTAACGGGGCAGGGACAACGCAGGAGCCGCAGGCTTACCAGGCCACCTACCCATTGGAGCAGCCCGGCCTGCATTTTTTCCGGCTGGCTCAGTACGACTACGATGGCACCCGGGCCTATTACGGCCCCCGGCGGCTGCAGCTGACGGGGCAAACTGGCAGCCTTAAAGCCTACCCGACCCTGACTAACGGGCCCATCCACCTCGAATGGACGACCCCCGTCTCCACCAACGCCCGAATCGATGTCCTATCCAGCTACGGCCAGCAGATGGCTTCCTACCCGGTCCCGGCAGGCAGCCGCAGTGCAGCCCTCAACCTCTCCGGCAAGGCCGGGGGCACCTATTACCTCCACCTCCGCGATGGCAGCCGCCGCAGCCATAACTGCCGGATCATTCTGCAATGACCCCAGCCCCGCCCGGGCCGTTGCTGCATCCGCTCCAGCAGGAGCAGGGGCAATAGGCCGCTGGCGCACCATGCCCTGAGCAAACCGCTACTCCAGATTGTGCCCTACAGGGCCAGCGCTTCCAGGCGTTGGCTCTTTTTTCGTCAACAATGTGTTAGGGGCGAAAAGCTTAGGGTTGGCAGTACCTGACCCGGCCTTTGCTAAAAGTCACCCATAAGATTCTGCGGGAAAATTGCATTGATTATCAAATAATTCACTAAAATTGCAGCATCAATTACAGACACTTTGAGCAAGCAGTTTGCTCGATCTTCCTCCACTAATCCTCGCCGGGAAAGATCAGCATTAAGTCAAAGAAGATTAAATCAACCGCTCAGGCTTGGAAATTTCGCAAGCTTGAGTAATTTTTTTGCTCAATTATGATCGAAACCCTGATTTCTTCAAAGACCCGGATCAAGCTATTGATGAAGTTCTTCATCAATACCAAAACGACGAGTTACCTACGCGGTCTTCAACAAGAATTCGGGGAATCTTCTAATGCTATACGGGTGGAGCTCAACCGGCTGGAGGAAGCCGGCATGCTGCGCTCGGAAACGGTGGGCAACAAGAAGATGTTCCGCGCCAACGATCAGCACCCCCTATTTGAGGAAATCCATAATATACTGCTCAAGCAAATTGGAGTTGACCGGGTCGTCGAGCAAGTGATCGAGCGCCTCGGCAACGTGGAACGGGTATACCTGATTGGGGATTTTTCCCGGGGCATCGACAGCAGCATCATCGACCTGCTCATCATTGGCAGCATTGACCGCTCCTATTTGCTTACCTTAGTCGAAAAAGCGGAGCAGGCTGTCAACCGGAAAATCCGCTACTTAATATACGAAGCTGAAGAGTTCTCAGAAGCTATGCTAGACCGATTTACCCCAGAGCCGTTATTGTTATACCTAAACAAAACCCCTTGATGAAACTGTATGACGTTTGTATCATCGGTGCTGGCATCGTCGGGCTCGCCACAGCATTACAGCTTTCTCAGCTAAAGCCTGGGCTCCGTATTGCCATCCTCGACAAGGAAAAAGACATTGCCCGGCACCAAACCGGTAACAACAGTGGCGTGATCCACTCCGGTATTTACTACAAGCCCGGCAGCTCCAAGGCCCTGAATTGCGCCCGCGGCTACCGCTACCTGCTGGATTTTGCCCAGCGTTATGACATCCCCCACGAGATATGCGGAAAGGTCATTGTAGCAACCCGGCCCTCGGAGCTCCCCCAACTGGAGCAAATCTTCGAACGTGGAAAAGCCAATGGCCTGACCGGCATCCGCATGATTAGTGCAGAGGAATGCCGGGAGGTGGAGCCACACGTTGCCGCCGTAAAAGCCATCCGGGTGCCGCAATCCGGCATTATCAATTACAAAGCCGTGGCGCGGCAGTACCTGAAGCTCATCCAGGAAAACGGTGGCGAAGTATGGCTGGGGCAGGCGGTGACCGACCTGCAAATCCGGCCGGAAGGGACAATAGTTACTACCAGCCAGGATGAGCTGCAGTGCCGCCTCGCGATCAACTGCGCCGGTTTGTATTCCGATAAGATCGCTCAGCTGGCCATGCCGGAGATCGACCTGAAGATCATCCCCTTCCGGGGCGAATACTACGAGCTCGTTCCTGAAAAACAGGGGCTGGTCAACCACCTTATTTACCCGGTGCCCAACCCGAACTTCCCCTTCCTGGGCGTCCATTTCACCCGTATGATCGAAGGCGGGATTGAGGCGGGCCCGAATGCTGTGCTGGCCTTCAAGCGGGAAGGCTACAGCCGCTACGACTTCGATATGGAGGAGCTGATAGAGACCCTGTCCTTTACCGGTTTTCAGCGGATTGCCCTGAAGTACTGGCGCGACGGGCTGGGCGAACTGTACCGGTCGTTTTCCAAAGCGGCCTTTGTGCGCGCCCTGTCTCATCTCATCCCGGAAATTCAGGGGCCCGACCTTAAGCGGGGCGGGGCGGGCGTCCGGGCCATGGCCTGCGGGCGCGATGGCTCCCTGATTGATGACTTTTTAATCCTTGAAAAGCCAGGGATAATCAATGTTTGTAATGCCCCCAGCCCGGCAGCAACGGCTTCCCTATCCATCGGGGAGACGATTGCTCAGAAGGCAATGCCTTATTTATCCAACTAAAAGCTGACTACAAATCATATGTCTGACGTGAAATTAAACCTGCAAATGGTCGACCTCAAAACCCAGTATCAGCGGCTGAAGCCGGAAATTGATGCTGCGGTGCAGGAGGTCATGGAATCTTGCGCCTACATTAACGGGCCTACTGTGAAGTCGTTCAAAGCGCATATGGAAAGCTACCTTGGCGCGAAGCGGGTCATCCCTTGCGCGAATGGCACGGATGCTTTGCAGATCGCGCTGATGGGAGCAGGCCTGCAGCCCGGCGATGAAGTTATCGTGCCTGCCTTTACCTACGTTTCCACGGCCGAGGTAATTGCTTTGCTGGGCCTGAGCCCGGTGATGGTGGATGTAGACCCGGATACGTTCAACGTAACGGCGGAGATCGCAGCGGCTGCCCTGACCCCCAGGACCAAGGCTATCGTGCCGGTCAACCTGTTTGGCCAGAGCTGCGACCTGGAGCCAATCATGGAGCTGGCCGCTGAGCATGGCCTTTGGGTCATCGAGGACAATGCCCAGGCCATTGGGGCCGACTACACCTTCAAGGATGGGCATACCCAGAAAACCGGCACTATCGGGCATATTGGCTGCACTTCGTTTTACCCCTCCAAGAACCTGGGGGCCTACGGGGACGGCGGTGCCCTCTACACCAATGATGAGGAATTGGGCCAAAAGCTGCAGATGATCGCCAACCACGGCCAGGTCAAACGGTATTACCACGACCTGGTAGGCGTGAACTCCCGCCTCGACAGCATTCAGGCCGCCATTCTGGACATCAAGCTCCGGCACCTGGATGACTACGCGGCTGCCCGCCGTTCAGCAGCGGATTACTACGACCAGGCTTTTGCCGATGTGGAGGCCCTGCAGACGCCCGTCCGGGACCCCAAATCGACCCACGTCTTTCATCAGTATACCCTTAAGGCAAGTGGCGGGCAGCGCGACGCCCTGCAGGCTTACCTCAAAGAACAAGGTATCCCGAATATGATCTATTACCCGGTGCCCCTTTACAAACAGGAGGCTTACCGGAAAGCGATGGCACAGCCGGTGGAGCACCTCCCTGTCACCGAAGCCCTGTGCGCTGCTGTCATTTCACTGCCGATGCATACCGAATTGGATGAGGCCAGCCTGGCGTATATTACCGATAAGGTCCGGCAGTTCTTCCGTTAACCCCTAATTCCTATAACCTAAGAAAAGAAAACTCGTCTATGTTTGATGCACTTAAGAACCGGAAGAAGAAAATCTCGGTCATCGGCCTTGGTTACGTAGGGCTGCCGCTTGCCCTGGAATTTGCCCGGGACTTCGAGGTGATTGGCTTCGATATCAATGAAGCCCGTATTAAAATGATGGAAAACGGCGAAGACCCCTCTCAGGAGCTGGAAAGCAGCGCCTTCGATAACAAGAATATCACCTTTACTGCCAACCCCGCCGACCTCAAAAATGCGCATTTCCACATCATTGCTGTGCCTACGCCCATTAATGAGAGCCGGGTACCCAATCTCAACCCCGTCCTTTCGGCCACCCGTACCATAGGGAAGGCGCTGAAAAAGGGCGACTACGTCATTTTTGAATCTACTGTCTACCCAGGCTGCACCGAGGAAGATTGCCTGCCGATCCTGGAGGAGGAGTCTGGCCTGAAACTGGGCAAAGACTTTAAAATTGGCTACTCCCCGGAGCGCATCAACCCGGGCGACAAGGAGCGCACGATCGAAAAAATCCTGAAAATTGTTTCGGCTTGCGACGAGGACGCGCTCCGGGAAGTTTCTCAGACTTACGGCGCCATCATCAAAGCGGGTATTTACGAAGCGCCGTCTATCCGGGTAGCCGAGGCCGCCAAGGTGATTGAGAATACGCAGCGTGACCTCAATATTTCCTTTGTCAATGAGCTGGCCATCATATTTGACCGCATGGGGATTGACACCAAGGAGGTACTGGAAGCCGCCGGCACCAAGTGGAACTTCCTCCGGTTTTCTCCCGGCCTGGTGGGCGGGCACTGCATTGGGGTAGACCCCTACTACCTGACCCACAAGGCTAAAGAGCTGGGGTACGACCCGCAGGTCATCCTCAGCGGGCGCCGTATCAATGACGGCATGCCCGCTTTCATCGCCAAACGGCTGACCCAAATGCTGATTCAGCGCGGGAAAAACCCCAGTCAGACCAAAGTGCTGATCATGGGCATCACCTTCAAAGAAGATGTAGCGGACATCCGCAACTCCAAGGTAGCTGACCTCGCCCACGAAATCATGCAGTACAGCATCAACGTACACATTACGGACCCTTACGCTTCTCCCAATGAAGTGGCCAAAGAATACCGGCTTACACTGGTTGACAATATTTCTTCTGATTACGACGCAGTGTTGGTAGCCGTCAACCACGCGGAGTACCAAGAGCTGAAGCTGGACTATTTCAAATCAATCTGCGATACTGACCCAATATTGATGGACATCAAAGCTATTTACGAAAAGCCCGGGCCAGACAGTGGCATTACCTACTGGCGGCTCTAAGGCTTAGTATACCGACGACGAAGTAATTTGGGACTAAACATGACTTCGTGCCGGCATATACTCGTGCGTCGGGTGGACACCCGAACCTCTCCGTTCCGAGTATATATCCCGATGAACATTTTTTTTCATTCAAAAAGAGCTGAGATGAATACTGCCTCCCTACAACAAGCAGAAAACCACCTGAGCAATCAGGAAGCCCGCTGGTTTGCCGTGTACACGCACTACAAACGAGAAAAACGGGTAGCGGACCGCTTTGCCAAAAAAGGCATTGAGTATTTTCTGCCTCTGCAAAAAGTCACCCGCCGCTACGAGCGGAAGGTCAAGCACCTTGACCTGCCCCTGATCAGCTGTTACATCTTCGTAAAGATACAGAAGAAGCAGTACGTGAGAGTCCTGGAAACCCAGGACGTGTTGAGTTTTGTCAATTTTTCCCGCAACCTCATTGCTATACCCGAAGAAGAGATCGGCATTATGCGCCTCGTCGTCGGAGAAGGCATTGAGGTCGAAGCCCAGGAGGGCCAGCTTAGCTGCGGGGACGAAGTGGAAATCCTTGGCGGCAGCCTGACCGGTATGCGGGGCACCCTGCTGGACCGCCAGAATGGCAAAAACTTCGTGATCGAGCTGGAGACCATGGGCTATTCACTGGTTATGCATATTGAGCCCAGCTTGCTGCGCCGCATTAAAGCCGGCACTGCCCGCACGGATGACGAGCCCAAGGGCAAGTTCCACAAATACTCGTAACGCCCCATGGCGAGGAGGCTTTTTTAACTAAGGCCTGAGGGTTTCAGCAACGGCACCAGGTATTACGCATTTGCATAATTTAAAATTTACTGGTAAATTGCTGAATACTACTCTTAAACCTTCGATACACACACTTCCCGAACAAACACCGACAACATGCTTGGCCCTTTGCGCAGCAGGGGCCGCCAAGGTGTGGCCATAGCCTTCCTTAATGCGCTGTGGTATGCCCCGAAGGTACCTTACAATCGCCAAGGCTGAATACCTGCGTTTTTTGCCTCGCCCGCCGGGCAAGGCCAGAAAACATTAACAAATAAGCACTTGATTAATCGTACACCATAATTTAACACCATGAATATTGCAGTAATTGGTACCGGCTATGTAGGCTTGGTCACCGGCACGTGCTTTGCCGAAACAGGCAACCACGTTACCTGTGTAGATATTGACGAGCGGAAAGTAGAGCGCCTGCGGCAAGGCGAAATCCCCATCTACGAACCGGGCCTCGACATTTTGTTTGACCGCAATACCCGGCAAGGCCGGCTCTCATTCACGACTTCCCTGCAGGAGGGCATCCGGGATGCCGAGGTCGTCTTCCTTGCCCTGCCTACGCCTCCTGGCCAAGACGGCTCTGCCGATTTGTCCTACGTTATGGGCGTGGCGGCCGACCTGTCGGAACTAATCGAACAGTACACCGTCATCGTAGATAAGAGCACCGTCCCGGTTGGCACCGCCGAGAAAGTACACGCTATATTGTCGGACAAGCTGCCGGAAGACCTATTCGATGTGGTTTCCAATCCGGAGTTTCTTCGCGAGGGCGTGGCGGTAGATGACTTCATGCGGCCCGACCGTGTGGTGGTTGGCACCTCCTCTGCCCGGGCGCAGGAAGTCATGTCCCGTTTGTATGAGCCCTTTGTCCGTCAGGGCAACCCGATCTACTATATGGATGAGCGTTCGGCTGAAATGACTAAATACGCCGCCAACTCTTATCTGGCGACCCGCATTTCCTTTATGAACGAGATCGCCAACCTCTGCGAGAAGGTGGGGGCGAATGTGGATATGGTCCGCCTCGGCATGGGCAGCGACACCCGCATCGGCAAGCGCTTCCTCTTCCCGGGGGTAGGCTACGGCGGCTCCTGCTTCCCCAAAGATGTGCAAGCCCTGGCCAAGACGGCGGGCGAGTACGGGTACGACTTCCGGATCCTGAACTCGGTTATGAATGTAAACGACCAGCAAAAGCACATCCTCAGCCAGAAAATCATCGACTATTACGGTGGCAACCTGGAAGGCAAGACCGTTGCGGTTTGGGGCCTGGCTTTCAAGCCCAATACCGATGATATCCGGGAGGCCCCCGCGCTGACCATTATTGAGGAATTGCTGAAAGCCGGCGCGGCAATTAAGGCTTTCGACCCGGAAGCGATGAAAAACGTGCAGGCGATATTTGGCGACCGCATCACCTTTTCGGACGAGCAATACGAAACGCTGATCAGCGCCGACTGCCTAGCTGTGGTTACGGAATGGCCGGTATTCCGGGCACCGAGTTACAAAGTGCTCAAAGAACTGCTCAACGAGCCGGTTATTTTCGATGGCCGCAACATATACGACCCCAAAACGATGGCTGCCGAAGGGTTCTACTACGACAGCATCGGCCGGAACAAAGTCGTGCAAAAAGCAGAAGCCTAGCTTCCTGATCAACACCCTCCCCCGAGACTGCGGCGGAGGGTGATTTTTTATCCAACTTCGAAGAATTAGATCTCAGACTATGAAAACCGTCTTAATTACCGGCGCCGCCGGCTTCCTCGGCTCGCACCTTTGCGACCGGTTCATCAAGGAAGGCTTCCACGTAATCGGCATGGACAACCTGCTCACCGGAAGCCTGGACAATATTGAACACCTTTTCCCCCTCAAGGAATTTGAATACTACCACCACGATGTTACCAAGTTTGTCCATGTACCCGGGCAGCTGGACTACATCCTCCACTTTGCCTCGCCTGCCAGCCCGATTGATTACCTCAAAATGCCAATTCAGACCCTTAAGGTTGGCGCTTTGGGGACCCACAACCTGCTCGGCTTGGCGAAAGCCAAGAACGCCCGGATCCTGGTCGCCTCCACCTCTGAGGTGTACGGCGACCCCCTGATCCACCCTCAGAAGGAAGACTACTGGGGCAATGTCAACCCCGTGGGCCCGCGCGGGGTTTACGACGAGGCCAAGCGGTTTTTGGAGGCCATTACCATGGCCTACCACAACTTCCACGGCGTCGAGACCCGCATTATCCGGATTTTCAACACTTACGGCCCGCGCATGCGGGTCAATGACGGCCGCGCCCTGCCGGCTTTCTTCTCTCAGGCGATCCGGGGCGAGGGCCTGACGGTATTTGGTGACGGCTCACAAACCCGCTCTTTTTGCTACGTGGCCGATTTGGTGGAGGGCATTTACCGCCTGCTGATGAGCGACCACCATCTGCCGGTCAATATCGGCAACCCGGACGAAATCTCTATCAAGGAGTTTGCGGAGGAAATCCTGGACCTGGTGGGCAACCCCAAAGCGCGCATCACGCATAAGCCGCTGCCTAAAGATGACCCTAAAGTCCGGCAGCCGGATATCACCAAAGCCCGGGAAATCCTGGGCTGGGAGCCAACCATCAACCGGCGGGAAGGCCTGAAGGTGACGTTGGACTACTTTAAGGAAAAGGTCAAAGTATAATAGAAAGGGGCTACCCCGTACCGGGTTAGCCACTAAAGCATTTGGGCCAGCTTCCTCCCGAAGCTGGCCCTTTAGCACTTTAGAATAAAAGTGAATGCGGCTACTTTGGATACGGCCTCCAACTTTTCCCTACCTTTGCGGGGTTATTGGATCACATAATAATCCCTATGTTCAACCTCTTTAAGAAGACGGACCCGCTGGGCGACTTTGCATTTCTAAGCATTGATATGCATTCTCACCTCCTGCCTGGCATCGACGATGGCGCCGAAGACCTGGAGCATAGCCTGAAGCTCATCCGGGCCCTAAGCCGTATGGGCTATGACCACCTGATCACGACCCCGCATATCATGGCTGACCTCTACCCGAATACGCCTGACATCATACAGGAAAAGCTCGAGGAGGTGCGGTCGGCCCTGAAAGCTGAAGGCATGGCAGTGACCCTGGAGGCTGCCGCGGAGTACCTGATGGATGAAGGCTTTGAGGCCCTGCTTGAAAAAGAAGCGCTGCTGTGCATGCCCGGCAGGCGTGTTTTGGTGGAGATGAGCTTTATCTCTGCCCCCCCGAAATTGGATCAATACTTGTTCCGGATGCAGACGAAGGGCTACCGCCCCATCCTCGCCCACCCGGAGCGCTATCTATTCCTCCGGGAAGATTTCAAAAAGTACGAGGCACTCAAAGAGCGGGGCTGCGAGTTTCAACTCAATCTGCTCTCTCTAACGGGTTATTATGGCAAACCGGTGCGGGAAAATGCAGCGGAATTGCTCAAGGCCGGCTTGGTTGACTACCTTGGTACCGACCTCCACCACGACCGGCATGCTCAAAACCTGGAGGCGGCCCTTCAGGACCGGAGTATTGCAAAGCTGCTCAAGGGCAAACTCTTCAGGAACGCGGACATGCTCAAGCCGTCCTGAGCCGCCTATCCCCAGGCAGGCTTAAAGCAGCTGTTTCGTCACACTTTTCTCCGTGACCACCTGCCCGTCGAGCAAGCGGATAATGCGGTTGCCGAACTCGGCGCAGTACTGGGAGTGGGTTACCATGACGATCTGCGCAATCCGGTCCCCCCGGCTGATCAATTCGCCCTCTTCGGAATCCATACCGGAGAGCTGCCCGGAAATGGGGGCCCGGACAATCAGGTTTTCCAAGCTGTTCTTAGCTACCTTGAGGTTGTGCTGCATCAAGCCCAGGGAGCTTTGCATCTGTTCTTGCTGCATCTCCTAGAACAAGGAGTCTTTTTGCAGGGTGGACTGTAGCAGCCGGCGGCGGCGGAGCAGGTGCTCATACTCGTCTTCCACCTCTTCAAATTCTACCTGGGCGATGACGCTGTCTTTGAAGAGCGACTGGTTGCGGGCTTTTCGCTTTTCCAGCTGATCGAGCTGGTAAGTGACGTCCAGCGCCTGTTCTTTCAGCGAAAGGCTTTGCTGGTCCATCAGTATGCTGGTGTTGCGGATGGTGTTGATCTGGGAGATGATCTGCGCCTCCTGGTTCAGCACCTGCAAGCCAAGCTGCTGAGCGCCCTGCAAAGCCGCCAAATCCGGCGCATCGGCGACCACCAAATGACACCAGTCGACATCCGGTTAATCTGCGCGACCAATATGCCGCTGCATGATATGGTCCGGGATAATCAGTTTCGGCAGGACCTGCTGTACCGCATCAATACCGTAGAGATCAAACTGCCGCCCTTGCAGGACCGGCCTTCTGATATCCCGCTGCTCGTCGAGCACTTTTTAGCCGATTATACCCGAAAGTACCAAAAACCAAAGCTCCGGGTGAAGGCAGAGACCCTGCAGAAATTGCAAGCCTACCCTTGGCCAGGCAACATCCGGGAGCTGCGGCATGCCGTTGAGCGGGCGGTCATTCTAACCGAAAGCCAGGAGCTGGGAATTGCTGACTTTATCCTGCAGCCTCCGCCGGCGCAAGACCAGGGGCAGCCCTCCGAAGAGCTGGACACCTACAACCTGGCAGCGATTGAACGCTGGGCTATCCGCAAAGCCCTGACCAAGCATGCCGGCAACATCTCCCGGGCGGCTGAGGAACTGGGCCTGACCCGGGCAGCGCTGTACCGCCGCATGGCTAAGTACGATTTGTAAGCTGGCGTTTACTAAAGCCAACGGGAAATTCTATTTTTACATCTTATCAATCCAAACCTGAATCCATGTACCTGAGGCTATATACCCTAACGGCTTTTTCCATAATCGCCTGCACGCTGCTGGCTCAAAAACCAGCTCTGTCCCTGGAAGACATTGATGCCTGGAAACACATCGAAGCGCCCTTACTTTCCAATAATGGCAATTGGGCGGCCTACGAACTCGAACCCAACGAAGGGGACCCCACCCTGATGCTATACAGCAAGCGCAAAGAAAAGGCCAGCGCTTTCCCAAGGAGCAAAAATGCGGCTTTTAGTGCCGATAGCCGCTTCCTGGCCTTCAAGACACAACCTCCGATAGATACGCTGCGGGAACAGCGGCGGGCCGGCGCCGAAGAAAAAGACCTGCCCGAAGACACCCTTACCCTGGTGGCCCTGGCCGACGAAACTACCCTGCGCCTGCCCCGGGTCAAAAATTTCCTGATGCCTGAGAAATGGCCCGGCTGGATGGCCTACCAACTGGAGCCGGCACCCCGGGATACCACCCTGCCGGACTCCGTGAAAGTCAAAGCCGAGAATGCAACCAATGGCAGCTTGTTGGTCATCCGCAATTTGCAAACTGGCCAGGAAGACAGCATCCCCTTTGTCAAAGATTTTATCGCCGCAGAGGAAGCCCCCCGGTTTCTTATCTACAGCACTGGGGACGACTCTACCTTCACGCAGGGGGTCTACCTATACGACGGGCCCACCCGGCAGCTCTCCCCCCTCCTTGCCGGGGAAGGGCACTACGGGAAAATGGCCCTGAGCCGGGATGGGCAGCAGGCGGGGTTGCTCGCCTTGCAGGATACCACCGACTTTCGGGTCGTGCCCTACGCCCTATGGCACTGGAAGGACCGGCAGGACCGAGCTGCTGTAGCAGCAGATACGGCATCCGCTTTCCTAAAGCCCGGGTGGATCATCAGCGCACACTACGACCTGGAGTTTTCCGAGGACGGCAGCCGGCTGTTTTTTGGAACGGCCCCCTACCCCATCCTGCCCGACACGACCTTGCTGGAGGAAGAGATTGTCAATGTAGAAGTGTGGACCTATCAGGACGCCCGGCTGTACACCCATGAGGAAGAACGGCTGGAAGACCAAAGGGAGCAGGCTTACACTGCCGTTTTTCATACAGATACCCGCCGGCTGCGCCAATTGGGGGATGAAACCGTGGAACAGGTACAACTTGGAGACGAAGGCAATGCCCTCTTTGCGCTGGGCGAAGACGAAACGCCTTACCTGCAATTAGTAAGCTGGGAGGGCTTCCCGCAGCGCAAAGACCTGTACCTGATCAATGTAGAAACCGGAGAACGGAAACCCATTGCCCAAAACCTGCCCGGCCGGGCCAATCTTTCGCCTATGGGCGAATACGTCTACTGGTACCACAGCGTAGATTCCACCTGGATGGTACACGATATACAGGCAAGTGAAACGCGTATTGTCGGCAGCGACATCACTGTACCGCTTTACGACGAACGCAACGACCACCCCATGCCCCCCTATCCCTATGGCTATGCAGGCTGGACAACGGACGATGACTTCCTGCTGCTCTACGACCGCTACGATGTCTGGCTGGTGGACCCTGCCGGCAACCTGGCCTCCAACAACCTGACGCAGGGCCGCAGGCAAAAGACCCGTTACCGCTATATCAAGCTCGACCCGGAAGAGCGGTCGATTGAAGAAGTAAAACCTATGCTGTTCCATGTGTTTGACGAACGGGACAAGGCATCGGGCTATGCCTGGTTCAACATCCACACTGGTGTAAAGGACCAGGTGCAAATGGGCGATTACAACTATACCCGGCAAGTGCTTAAGGCCCGCGAGAGCGACACTTACCTCTTTAGCCGGGAAAGCTTTGTGGCCTACCCAGACCTCCTGCTGAGTGAAGACCACCTGGAGACGTTTACGAAAATCAGCAATGCCAACCCCCAGCAGGAGGAATTCCGGTGGGGGCAGGCGGAGCGCTACACCTGGACCGGAGCTGACGGACAGCTCATGGAAGGCATTTTAATCAAGCCGGAGGGCTTTGAGCCGGCGCGGCAGTACCCTATGATGACGTACTTTTACGAACGCTACGCCGACCGGCTCCACCGCCACTGGACGCCCCGCTACCCCCGGTCCATCATCAACTTCCCCTATTACGCCAGCCGGGGCTACGTCATTTTCATCCCGGACGTGCATTACCGGGTCGGTTACCCCGGGGAGAGTGCGCTGGATGCGGTTACGACTGGCGTTACTTCCCTCCTGGACAAAGGCTTCATTGACAAATCGCGCCTCGGCGTGCAGGGGCACAGTTGGGGCGGCTATCAGGTAGCCTACCTCATCACCCAAACCGACCTTTTCAAATGCGCGGAATCCGGGGCACCGGTCGTCAACATGACCTCTGCTTACGGCGGCATACGGTGGGGCAGCGGCTTGAGCCGGATGTTCCAGTACGAACGGAGCCAAAGCCGGATTGGAGGCACCCTCTGGGAAAAACCCCTTCGGTACATTGAAAACTCGCCGCTGTTCTACGCTGACAAGATCAACACCCCTGTCCTGATTCTGCACAACGATGAGGACGGCGCTGTGCCCTGGTATCAGGGCATTGAGTTTTTTGTTGCCCTGCGGCGGCTCAACAAACCCGCCTGGCTGCTCAACTACAACGACAACCCCCACGGGGTGCGCGACAAGCAGAATAAGCGGGACTTCATGCGCCGCATGCAGCAGTTTTTCGACTACTACTTATTGGATGCCCTCAAGCCGCAATGGATGGAGCGCGGTGTCCCTCCTATTGAAAGGGGGATCAATCAGGGGTTTGAGCCGGTGGAGGACTAGGCTGCCTTTGCCGGTGGTACAGCTGCCAGGAGTTGTAGACGTTTTGGGCCAGGATGTAGAAAATGGGGCCCAAGGCGGCTGCCGGGTTGAAAAAAGCAAGCGCAAACCAGAGGCTGAACATCGTATTCTTACGCCCCAGCGCCAGGCCGGTTTCCAGTGGCAGGTGGGCACTGCCCAGCCACTCCCCGATTTTGAACTGAGTGATGCAGAGCAAGCTGATCGCCAAGCCTACCCCGGCAATGGACAGCCAGCGTTCTGACGGCTGGCTTTGAAAATAAGCGGCAGCCGCAGCGGCGGCAATTGCGACATTGACCAGAAACAGGCGGAAAGACCAATGGCGGAGTGCCCGCAACCGATGGGCCAGAAGAGGCGCCAGCCACCGCAGCAACGACGCCAGGCTTAGCGGTATGAATATAAGGCTAAAAATGGGCAATGCAATATCCCAGAAGGAAAAATCGGCTGCACTGCCCAGCACAGTGCTTGCCGTCACGGGGAGCAATACCGCAATCAACGGGCTGGTAAGCAGTACTGCGGTGGTTACAAACCCCACTTCTGATTGCAGGAAGCTGGCCATAACGGGGGCCGCTGCCGCAGTGGGCGCAGAGGCAATGACAAAAACAGCCAGTGCTACCTCCGGCGCAAAGGGAGAAAGCCAGTAATAAAGCAGCAAGGGCAAAGCCAGATTAAGGGCTGCAACCCAGAGGTGGTCGCGGTGCAGCAATTGCAGCGAAAGGCGGACTTCCAGAAAGGCGAAGAATAACATCACCATCAAGTTGTAACGGATGATGAAGGCAAACCGTTCGGCAGCAGGCAAGAGGATACCGATCAGAATAGCAGCTAAAATGGCGATGCTGCGGCCCACTTATTTAAGCTCTTTTAGGATATTCTGCTGCCGGTTGCTGAAGTTGAAGGCCTCGAACAGGGTGAGGGTCAGAACTTCTTCGAGGTTGCCGTAAATTTTGTCGTAGTCGTTCATGCTGGCTTTAATAACTTCCAGGGCTTCTTCCCGGCCATAGGTGTGCGTGATTTCGCACTTGGGCTCCTCGCCCGGCAGCTGCTTGTAGGTCAGAAAGTAATGCTTGAGGCGGTTGACGACCGTTTCCGGAATATCAGATACATCACGCCAGTTGCCGTAGACCTCATCCTCGCGCAGCACTGCGATAATTTTATCGTCAGCTTCTCCCCCGTCAATCATGCGGAACCCGCCGATTGGGATAGCCCGTACAATGATGTTGCCGTGGGTGATTTCCCGCTCCGTAAGCACACAAATGTCGAGGGGGTCATCATCGCCTTCGATGTTATCGCGGCCGGTTTTTTCCATGCAGTACGCCGCTACTTCCTCTTTGCAATAGGTTTGCGGGATGAAACCATACAAAGCAGGGACGATATTGGAGAATTTCTGCGGGCGGTCTATCTTCAGGAAACCAGTTTGTTTATCGATTTCGTATTTGACGGTATCGGAAGGGATGACCTCGATGAAAGAAGTGACCACGTCCGGGGCTTCTTCACCAATTTCAATACCGTGCCAGGGGTGCGAAGTGTACCGCAACCCGATCATTTTCCATAACTTATCGAAAGCTTGTTGGCTCATTGTCTTCTGCATTTTGCTGCACGGCTGTAAAGGAAATAAAAGCTGAGGACAACGAGCAGTATTGCCTGTAAAAAAGGGCGTTGACCTAAACAATAGCCAGCTTCCAACGTGCTTTAGGCCAGGTTAATCATCTGATCTAACCTGACCTTACTAACAATCGTTGATATCATTGGATGTGGCAAGCCCACCTAAAGATAAAACCCGAATTTTACCCGGCAGTTAAGCTGAAGCAAGAATACGGGTCCTGAGATGAGCCGCCATTCACGAATCTAACGCTGGCAGAACGTGCCGTGCTTAAGCCTGCTCCTCCATTGTCAAATCCTCGTCGTCATCGTCACCAACTTCGACGTGGCTCCAACGGATGCCCTTTTCAATTTTATAGGCGCAGTTTTCGGACACGCCAAACTGTTTGGCGATGATTTTACGCTTGGTTTTACCGCGTTTCAGCAGTTTCTTCATCATTCGCACCTGGGTCTCCGTGAGCTTGTAGTTCTTGGTACGGGAAGGGCGGCCCTTATGGTTAGGGTTTTTCTTCTGGTACGCTTTCCACTCGGTTTCAGTAGCCCAGACCAGGTTTGTCCAATTGTTATTGCTTTTGTCATAATCCTTGTGCAGAATATATTCGTGTTCTTCGCTTTCGCGGTCCACGAAATTTTCAGCCACAAATCTATGAACATAAACGATGCCTGTGCTGCCGTCTTTCAGTTTTTGGTTCAGCATGATCAAACCGCCCCTCGCTTTTGCCCCTTTGAGGAGGCGCTCGCGGCCGGTGACCTTTTCGATGCTCTTAATTCTTCCAAAAGACGAAATCGCGTAATCGCAAGTCTTTGTTTCTCGCCCGAACTCAACGGGCTTCCACTCCTCATTCCAAAAAGACTTCACCTTAGGGGCGTCGTCCTTCTGCTGAGGAGCTTTCTTTGAATCAGGATTTTGCATAGTGTAACACTCAGTTGATCATATCCCAGTTTCCACCGATTACCAATGTTATCCTAAAAATGGCGGAATAGGGATTATTTATAAAAGAATACAATGTTATATGTCCGTGCGCGCACGCTGTATTCGTCAGGTAAAGCGTGGGGAGTGCGCAGTATTTTTGTTAAATAGGTTTTCAAGGTCCTGCTAGGCAGTGGGCAAATGGCATTGGGGCTAGCTAGAGGGGAGCTTAGCAGGAAAACCGAAGGTGCAACACCGATTTGCTAATTTACTAAACTTAGCCGCTAATATAAGAAATCCCTGGTTAAAAACTGAGACAAAACCCTGAGTTTTTTCTCATTAATTAGTTATGCAGGCACTTTTGTTGAACAATTATTCGCAAAAGTGAGGTATGCTACAAAAGGTAGCCGGGCAGCGATTAAGGTTGTTGCTTGCAATTTGCAGCATATTTTAACACTGCTAAATGTAAAAACGTGAGTTTTCGTAACATAGTACAAATTATACAACGCTCGCTGCCTGGAATTTATTTTACAGATTGCCTGCATTGTAAAGATTGGTTTTCGGTATCCGGCACGGGCATCTAATCGTTTTGTTGAACTTTGCCGGTCCCACATTGGCATGACCATACAGTACCCCCTTCCAACGGCGAGAAAAAACCTTTAGTACTAAATTGATCCAATATTAAGCACCAAACCCTGTTACTCCGGGCCACTCCTAATTATTGTAATTTTTACACTAAGTATGAAAATTTTAATGCGGCGAAGGCGGGGCTTCCCCTAATTATATTACGCAATATCAACACTATATTAACTAGCTGCCCATTTATACCTTCATTTGATGTTAATATAGTATCACCTATAGTTAATTCAATGGTTGAACACTGCTTTTTTAACCTCTATGTTTGCAGTGTATTCAGAATGATGTGCTATTGAATCATCACAAAATGACCATGTTTATGAAAAAGTTAATCACACTCCCGTCAATGCTAACGCTCTTGTTTCTGGCTCAGGCAGCAGCAGTTTCAGCTACCGACTATATGCCATTTATCAAGATCGCCACTATTCCGTCGGAGAAGAAATTCTCCCTCACGGTCACCAATCTGAAAGAAGATGCAGCGATTACCCTGAGAGATGGGCAGACTGGTGCTATACTGATTCAGAAAAGTGCAGAAGCTGGCGTAACGTTCGCCAAAATTTTCAACTTGGCTAACTTGCCCACGGGCCCTTACTACGTAAGCGTCAAGACCAGCATGCAGGAGTCTGTGCAGCCATTGAACCTTACCGAGTACGGCGTTGAAGCAGACCCTTCGAAAATTAGAAAATTTTACGCCCCGGTCATCAAAGTGCACGACAAAAAATACGTTGATGTCTCCTACTTTGCCGGCAAGATAGACGATGTGATCGTAAGCATTTTCGACAACAACGGTGCCACTGTATTTAAAGAGCGGTTGGATAACGTCCTGTTGGTCGAAAAGCGCTACGACCTGAAAACCTTGCCCTGGGGCCGCTACACTGTTCAGGTGGAAACCGCTAATGACGTCTACGTCAAAGAATTCGATGTCCGGTAATAGCGGACAACGTTCATTGTATAGGTTATTGAAATTTACGGAATGCTGCTCTGATTGCTCAGGGCGGCATTTCTTTTGCCCATTAGATTTTGATTTGTGCCCGGGTGCCTTTCCCTGCTTCTGAATGCAGCTCCAGGCTCCCCTTGTGCAGCTGTATAATCTCCCGGCTCAGGGGCAACCCAATGCCAGAGCCCTTCAGCTTGGTGGTAAAGAAAGGCACAAATACGAATTCCATCACTTCAGGGGCAATGCCCGGCCCGTTGTCGGCAACCGTCAACAGAGCGCGTCCGCCTTTTTTGCCCACCCCAACGGCCAACTGCCGGGGCGGAGGCTGCCCTTCCATTGCCTGCACGGCATTCTTCACCAAGTTGATCAGTACTTGCTCCAGCAAGTCCGGGTCGCCGTAAAATGAGACCGGGTAAGGCGGCACTTTCCGGGTAACTTCCACGGCAGCCGTGTCCAGTTCGGGTTGCAAGAGCTCCAGGACATGGCTTACAAGGCTGCCGGCTTCAAGCAGTTGCAGATTAGGCGGCGGAATCCGGGTCAGGGTGCGGTAGTTGTCCGTAAAGTTCATCAGGGCTTCGCTGCGCCGCCGGATGACTTCCATAGACTGGCTGATCTGCTTCAGGGCTTCGGCTCCGGGCGGCGCATCCCGGGCCAAATCAAGCACTGTAGAGCTCAGGCTGGCAATAGGCGAAACGCTGTTCATAATCTCATGAGTCAGTATGCGGATCAGCTTTTTCCAGGCTAACAGTTCTTGGGCCTCCAGCTCAGGTTGTATATTCTGAAAGGACACCAGGTGGAGCCATTCGCCCCGCAACTGTATGGTGGTTGCCGCCACTGCCAGCTGCATAAGCTCTCCGCCCAGCCGCACCTTGAGCAGCTCCCGCTGGCCACCCTGTAGCGCTGTTACCGTATTGTAGAGCGGCTCGTCGACCTTGCGGAGCCCTTCCAGGTTGACCAGGTAAGGCTTGCGCAGCAGCGTTTGCAGGGCTTCATTCATCAAAACGACCTCCCCGGCTGCGTTGTAGCAGAGCAGGCCTACCTTAACATGGGCAACAATGACCTGCAAAAACTGGTGGTTGGCCTCTCTTTCTGCCCGTACTTCCTGAAACTTCCGGTTGATGAGGTTAAAGCAGCCGTAGAGCTGCTCAAAAGCTGCGCCTTGATAAACCGAAGAAGAAGTAGTCGTGAAATCATTGTACTGAAGGCTTTCCAGGAAATGGGCTACCGCCCGGTTGGTGTGGCTTACCAGCCGGAGCAGGCTCCAGAATAAACCTCCCGAGGCCAGCAGCGCAAGGCCCGAAAGCACGTACTGCTTTTGGATCAGCGACCAGGCCAGCAAGCCCAGCAAGACGGCTAGTAAAAGCTGCCGAACAGCAAGGTTGGTTGTAAAGTTGCGCCCCATCATTTAACCTTTTAAAGCTCCGCGCCTGCCCAGTTCCACCACTTGCACTTCGCCAATTTGCCCTTCGGAGAGCGTCAGCCGCACAATGGTTTTTACCTGATGAAAACCGTGATTGCCGGCCGCACCGGGGTTGATGTGCAGCAGCCCCAGCGATTTGTCCGGCATCACTTTGAGGATATGAGAATGCCCGCAGACATAGAGGTCGGGCGGCTGATCGCGCAGCAAGGTGCGCACGCGGCGGTTGTAGCGCCCGGGGTATCCGCCAATGTGGGTCATAAATACCTCCACGCCTTCCAGCTCAAACCGCAGGTCTTCCGGGAAGCGGCGGCGCAGGGCCGCATCGTCGATATTGCCGTATACCGCCCGCAGCGGCCTGAAGCCAGCCAGGCGGTCGGCCACCGAGGCGTCGCCAATATCGCCGGCGTGCCATATTTCATCGCATTCCTCAAAGTAAGCCAGTACACTTTCTTCGAGGTGGCTGTGGGTATCTGATATCAGGCCGATGCGTTTCATATCTCCAGCACGATCTTGCCAAATTGCTGGCCCTGATCCATACGCTCGAAGGCCCCGGCTGCCTCGGCGAGCGGATAAATGCGGTCGATCACCGGTTCGATTCGATGCTCCCGCACAAACTCAACCATTTGCCCGAATTCCTGGTCGCTCCCCATAGAAGTCCCATGGATGGTAATCTGCTTCCAGAAAATCAGCTGGGGCGAAAAGCCGGGCACCTTGCCCTGTGTGCCCCCGTAGGTAACGATGCGGGCCCCGTAGTTGCAAATTTTAGGAAAGCGGGCAAAACCAGGGCCGCCCGCGCTGTCAACCACCAGGTCGAACCCGCCGGCAGCCTTGCCCAGTGCTTTGTGCCAATCTTCTTGCCGGTAGTTAGCCCCGCCCGCAGCGCCCATTTCTATGGCGCGCTCGATTTTCGATGCCGTACCGGAAGTGACGTACACTTCTGCGCCAGCGGCCAGGGCAAATTGAAAAGCAAAGAGGGCCACGCCGCCCCCTATCCCGGAAATCAATACTTTATCGCCGGCCTGGCAGCCCCCCCGGGTAAAGACCGCCCGGTAGGCCGTCAGCCCCCCTAGCGGAAGCGCTGCTGCGGCTGCCCAGGAGAGGTGCTCCGGCTTTTCGTGCAAGCGGTGGGCCGGCACAGCTACCTGTTCCGCCATCGTACCGTAAGTGGGCATCCCCAGGATGTGGTAATCGGGCCCTTGGTGAGCCAGCTTGTCCCCCCAGTTGATGTTGGGGTTGATCAGTACGGGCCGCTCCCCGGCCAGGCCTGCGCCATCAGAGCCCAGGATGCCTGGCGTTTTGATACCCGGGTATAAGCCCTTGGTAATCCAGACATCCCGGTGGTTGAGCGCCGCGGCTTTGAGGTGGACAATGGCTTGGCCATATTCCGCTGCCGGAGCATCGAAATCCCGGTAGGCAATCGGCTGCCCCTTTTCTTCCAATACAATAGCCTTCATAAAGCGTAGTTAATAGGTTGGTTTGGGGACCAAAACATACCCATTTTTCGCGTACTCGCCAAAGTCATCGTACCGAATCTGCAAATAACCGCTTTTGCCCCAGGCGCTGCCGTAACTGCTCATCATCTCAAACACTTGCTCTACCTCATCATAGCCTACGACCAGCAGGGGGTACTCGCCCTCCGCCTGCCGGGGCGGCTGCCAGGTCTGCTGCCGGATCATTTGCTTGAGGCCGGGGCTGGCGCGCAGCTCAATCAGCACAGGGTTGCCCCGCATCAAGGCCTTTTTGGTTTCGAAGACCCGCTGCCGCCCCTTGGTCGTCTCGCGGAAGATGTGCAGGTAATTGTTGATTTGGTACTTCTGAGTGGCGTAGACCGCGTTGGGCACCGAGCGGGCGTCATAGGGCATAATCGCAGCGCTGACCGTCCCTTCCCCGGCCAGGAAGCGGCAGGCTTCGTTGAGGTTGACCGGCTTGCCCGAGTTTTCCAGGTTGATGGAAATGTAGTCGGGGCTGAGATTGTCTTTATAGTTATTCTCCAGGTTGACATAAAATTCCAGGCAGGTCGCCAAAGCGTAACTAAGGGCCGACCCCTGCGGGCCAATCTTGCGTACGGGCATCATGTAAGGCTTGACACTTTGCCGCACCAGGTTGTCGTCGGGATCGATGGCCACGCCGGCTACTACCGGCATCAAGCGGTCAATCCATGCTTCGTCTGTCACGCCAAAAGCCACTGCCTCGGCGGCTTTCGATTGGGGGGACTCAATTTGGGCTTGGGCCATGGCCGCCAGGCAGCAGATCAACCCTATTGTGAATAGTCGTTTCATGGTGTTGGATATTTTTTGTTTCCAACGTTTTGGCCCCGCTCTTTCGTGCTTCAAAATAAAATTATCCATATGCATAACACCAATAGGCCTCCTCATGCGTTGAAGTAGAAGATCAACAAGCATCCGACCTATGAAAATCGCTAAAAAAATTTTGATCATACTGGGAGTTCTGCTGGTGCTGCTAATTGGTGCCGCCGCCGCTATCCCCTACTTCTTCAAAGACGAGCTGGTAGCCATGGCCAGAGCAGAAGCTAACAAAGCCGTGGATGCAGAAGTGGACTTTTCCGATGTCGACTTGTCTTTGTTCCGGAGCTTTCCGGACTTCAGCCTGCGCATCGACAGCCTTTCGGTAGTAGGCAAAGGGGCATTCGAAGGCATCCCCCTCGCGGCAGCCGATTATGCCGCCCTGACGCTTGACCTCATGTCAGTAATCCGGTCTACTGCACCCGTTGCCATAAAATCCATACACCTGCAGCGCCCCCGTATCAAAGTTTACGTGCTCAAGGACGGTACGGCCAACTACGACATCACCCTGCCCAGCGAGGCCCCGGACACCACACAGGCCGCACCGGCCGACTATGGCAATCTGGTCATTGAGCTGGCTTCCTACAGCATAGCCGATGGCTATCTGCTCTACGACGACCACAGCCTGGGCACGTTTCTGGAAGCCAAAGGGCTCAATCACTCCGGCACTGGCAATTTCACAATTGATGTCTATGACCTGGATACTCAAACGGGCATTGAAGCCCTGACGGTTTCCCAGAGCGGAATCACCTATTTAAACGAAGCGCAGGCCACCCTGGATGCTGTTTTTAATATCGACAGCCCCAATAGCAAATACACCCTCAAAGACAATGCCCTTTCCATCAACGCCCTGCAATTGAACGCGGATGGCTTTGTCCAACTGGATAATGACGACATTAATATGGAGCTGGCTTTCAATAGCCCCCAAAACGACTTCAAGCAGTTGCTGTCGCTCATCCCCAATGCCTACACCGAAGGGTATGAGGCGGTCTCCGCTACTGGTAAATTTACCCTTGAGGGCAATGTATCAGGGACTTATAACGGCGAGCAGGGTACCTACCCGGCCTTTAGCGTGAATACTACAGTGAGCGACGGGCAGGTACAGTACCCGGATTTGCCATTAGGTATCGGCAATATTAATGCGCGGGCCAACGTCAACAGCCCCAGCAGCGATTTTAATGATATCGTGGCCGATGTCCCCCGCTTTTCCATGACTATTGGCAACAACCCATTCGAAGCGAGTTTCCGGCTCCGCACCCCTATTTCGGACCCTGACCTCCAAGCCAGTGCCAACGGGCGCATAGACCTGGCGGAGCTGAGCCAGGCCTTCCCCATGGAAGGCGTATCGGAAATGGCGGGGCGGATTACAGCCGACCTGAACGTGGATACCCGGCTTTCTTACATTGAACAGGAGGACTACGAGCGGGTCAATATGAATGGCGACCTGCAGGTGCAAGGCATCAACTATGCCGCCGAGGGCCTGCCCACAGTAGTCATCAATTCGGCAGCGCTTAGCTTCTCCCCTCAGTTTGTAGCGCTGCGGGCGTTCGATGCCCAACTCGGGCAGAGCGACCTGCAAGCTTCCGGGCGCATCGACAATTTGCTGGCCTACTTCTCCCCCGAAAAGACCATGACCGGCAGCCTGACCGCCCGGTCGGCGTATTTCAACGCCGGGGAATGGGTACCTGAAACCACCTCAGAGCCGGCCACCATCCCCGATACCACTACCGAAAGCACCGCGATATTCGACCGCTTTGATTTTGGGCTTGATGCCCGCGCCGAAGAGATCGAATATGGCGATTACACCCTCCGGCAGGGCGTGGCTCAGGGGCAGATCAAGCCTAACCTCCTGCAGGTTGCTACGCTGAGCGCCAATATTGGCGAAAGCGACTTCCGGGGCCAGGGGCAGATCACGGGCCTGTTTGACTACCTGTTTGAGAATGGCGTGCTGGGGGGCGACCTCAAATTTTCCTCTAACCGCCTTAACCTCTACGAGCTCATGCCGGAAAGCGAAGCAGCGGCAGCGTCAGATGCCGAAGGCGGCGAGGCTGCATATGGAGTCATCCCAGTGCCCCCTAATATTGATATGGAGATGATGGCTGCAATCGGGGACCTCACTTATACCAATATCAACCTCAAGAATGTCAATGGCCATCTGGTGATTGCTGATGAGGCTATCGTACTGGACGACGTGCGGGCAGACGGGCTGGGCGGCCAATTGGCCATGAGCGGAAGCTACGAGACCACCAACCCGGAAGCACCTGGCTTCAGCTTTAAATACGACCTGAGCAGCCTGCAGTTCCAGGAAGCTTTCAATACGTTGAATACCTTCGAGCAGCTGGCACCGATTGGCAAATACATCCGCGGGCGCTTTAATAGTACCTTTATTATGGACGGGCAGCTGGGCCCTGACTTATACCCAAGGCTCGAGAGTATCAATGCCGAAGGCTTTTTGCAAACCATTGACGGCATGCTGCAGCAGTTCAAGCCGCTCAGAGCTGTGGGCAATACCCTGCGGGTACAGGAATTGCAGGAAGATATCCCGATTAAAAATACCAAGAACTGGTTCAAGATTAAGAATGGCACTCTGGAGCTACAGGAGTACGATGCGCAAATCGCAGGTATTGACCTGAAAATTGGTGGCACCTATAGCGTAGCAAACCTGATGAACCTGGATATCAAAGCGCAGGTCCCCCGGAAGATGCTGGGCAAAAACGCCATTGGCGCCGCTGCCAATTCCGGGCTGAAGCTGCTGGAGTCTCAAGCGTCCAAAATGGGGCTCAACATTGAGCAAAGCGAATTCGTCAACCTGGGCATCGACCTGAAAGGGGCAATTCAGGACCCAAAAGTAGCGGTGAAATTGCTTGGCCTGGACGGTGGGTCCGCCACCGGAGGCAGCCTGGTAGACTCCGCCAAGGACCAAGCCAAAGCCGAAGTAGAAGAAAGGGTGTCAGAAGCTAAGAAAGAGGCAGAGGAAGCGGCGCGAAAAGCAGCGGATTCTCTGAAGAACCGGGCGAAGCAAGAAGCCGAAGCTGCCGCAGAAAACCTGGCCGATGAAGCCAAAGATGCGGTTAAAGACGAACTGGGCAAACAGCTGGACTCTACCACCCAGCAAAAAGTGGAAGAAGCAATAGATCAGGTAGGGGGCGAAGCTGCCGATAAGATCAAGGAAAACCTGGACCGTTTCAATCCTTTCAAGCGCAATAAAAAGAAAAACGATGGCAATTGATAAAAGGGCTAGCCAGCCTGCTCTTTAACTTCGAATGTCATTTGATGGTCGAAGTCGCGGAAGTCTACCGGGCTGACACCGGAAACGCCCTGCTCGGCCATGTAGACGCCGTAAATGGTATCCACTGCCGCCATGGTCAGCTTATTGTGAGTGACGATGATAAACTGGGAGTCCCTGGAAAACTTCTTGATGATTTTGTTGAACTTCTCGATGTTAGCATCATCCAGCGGGGCGTCCACCTCGTCAAATATACAGAAAGGGGCCGGCTTAAGGAGGTAAAGCGCAAAGAGCAGGGCCGTAGCGGTCAGGGTCTTTTCGCCCCCCGACAATTGGCTGATGGTTTGCGGGCGCTTGCCCTTGGGCTTGGCCACGATTTCAATTTTGGACTCCAGCGGGTTTTCAGGGTCGAGCAGGATGAGGTCGCAGGTATCCTCAACAGTAAACAAGCTGCGGAAAACGTCGATAAAGAACAGGCGCGCCTTTTCGAAGGATTCCAGGAACTGCAGGGTAGCTGTTTCCTCAATTTCCTGAATGGTCGTCTCCAGGTCTGACTTGGCCTGCAGGATATCATCCCGCTGCTGCGTGATATTTTCCGCCCGCTCCTTCATCTCGTCAAAAGCTTCTACCGCCATTGGGTTGATCTCCCCGTAGTTTTCCAGGCGGCTGCGCAGGCGGTCGACTTTCACGGCAATTTCGGCTTCCTCCATTCCTAGCTGTGGCTCCTGGTTGATGACTTCGTTGACCTCCAGGTTGAACTCAATGCGCAGTCGCTGGGCCACGGCACTGACTTGGTACTTGACATCGTTGACTTTATCCTTCAGGGTATTGACGAGCACCTGGGCGTCCTGCCGGTTCTTGTTGAGCTTGCGCAGCTCGTCTTCCAACTGGTTGATGCCGCCCCGGGCTTTGTAGTAGACCTGCTCCGCCTCAGTCAGCTTCGCCTCCTGCTGCTTTCGGTTGCCATAGGCTTCAAGGAGCTGCTCCTGCAAAGCGTCAGTTGCTTCCTGCAAAGACCGAATCTCCTTTTCGGATTCTCCCAGCTTCCGGTCGTTATCTGTCACCGTGGCATTCGCTTCCTGCAGCTGTTTCTCGCGGAAGCTCAGCTCTCGTTGCAAAGCAGAGACCTTGTTCTGCTGGCGGATGAATTCAATGTTTTTTTCATTGAATGCCGTAGAGGCGGCGCTCATTTGCTCGGCTACCTCCCGGTAGGTAATATCGGTATCGGCAATGTGCTCTTTAAGCAGGCCCACCTCCCGTTTTTTGACCCGCAGCAGCCCATCCATGTCCTCATTTTCTCGGTCTAGCTCGGTGATGCGGCTTGTGTGCCCTTTTAATTTTTCCTCGGCTTCCCGGATGAAGGACTCGAAATTTTCCAAACGGGTGGAAAGGGCTGTCTTTTTCTGCATGAGCGCGTTGAGGTTACGGCGCTCTTCCTGAATTTGCCGGTCAGTGCGCCGGGCTTTCAGTTTGTCCAGCTTATCCTTTAGGGTGTAGTAATCGCCAGACAAACGGTCTTCCTCCCGCTCCAGCTTTTTGATTTCTTTTTCCAGCACTTCCAGGTTCTTCTTCCGGCCAATCTTTTTGCCCTCAAACAAACCAATAGACCCGCCGGAAACGCTGTACCGGCGTTGTATAAAGCGCCCGCTTTTGGACAAGAGGGTGTAATCGGAGTCCCCGATGCGGCTTTTGATCTCTTCCTGGTCGGTGACCAAGACATTTTCCAGCAGGTAAGCTACCAGTTTACGATAGGCCGGGTCCGTTTCCACCAGGTCGAAAGCCTGCAGGGTATCGGGCAGCATCGCCATAGGCGGCACGTAGCGCTCGAAGGCATCCAGCAGGAAAAAATTGGCCTTGCCCTTTTGAGTGTTATTCAGCAGCCGGATCGCCCGGTGGGCCTCCTCCAGGTTCTGTACAACATAGTAGTTCAGATAAGGCTCCAGGTAGTTTTCTATGGCCACCCGGTAGTCTTCCTTCACATAAATCAGATCAGACAGCAGGGGGGTTTCGGCATTCCACTCCGGTGACTTTGTGGTGCTCAGAAACTTGATAGACTCCGGGAACCCTTCCAGGCTTTCCACCATGCTTTTCGTCAGCTGGTACTCATTGCGCCGGGCATCCAGTTTACGGTTGGCTTTGGTGCGCTCTTTGTTGAGCTGCTCGAGCGCTGCTTCGGTTTGCTCCAGTTGGGCTTTACGGTCTTCTTCAGCGCTTTCCAGGGCTTCGACGGCATTCGACAGCTCGGCTTCCTGCTGCTCCAGCTGCTGCATTTGTTCCTGCAGGCCCCCTACTTCCATGTTGCGGCGGTCGATCTCTTCCAGGCCGCGTTTCAGCTCGCGCTGACTACTTTCGATCTGATTGGTGTTGATGGCCTTCTGCTTCTCCAGCTCGAAGGTCTCCCGTTCCAGGGCTTGCTGTTGGCTGACCACCTCATCCAGGCCTGCTTTGAGCTGCCCATGGTCCTTTTTGATGGATTCCAGTTGCGCCTCGGCCTGCTCCAATTCATCTTCCAGGCGGGCTTCGATGCGCTTTTCTGTGTTCAGGTCGGCCCGGTAGCGCTCAATATCTTCGGTCAGCTGTTGAATGCGTTGTTTCGCGCCGGCCGTTTCCTCAGACAGCTTCTTGAGGTTGTCCTCAAGAAATTGCTGCTTTTGCTGCTGCATCCGCTTGTCATTCTCCATACCGCGGATATGGCCGACCAGGTTGTTCAATTCCCGTTGCCGTTCGGAAAGCGCCTGCTCTTTATCGAGGTTGGCCTTGCGCTCTTTTTCCAGGGCTGCCTCCCGGGTATTAATGGCGACATCGTACTGCCGGTAGTTGTCTTCCTCCTGTGTCAGCTTCTTGCGCAGTTCTTCCTGCTGTTGTTTGAGGCTGCCGATTTTGAGAATGGCCAGTTCGGTGCTGTAGGACTTGTACTGCGCTTTGAGCTCGAAGTAGCGCCGCGCCCGTTTGGCTTGCTTTTCCAGAGATTTCAGGTTGTTGTTGATCTCGTACAACAAATCCTCCACCCGGTCCAGGTCTTCAGTGGTATGCTTCAGTTTATTGAGGGTCTCCCGCTTGCGGACCTTATACTTGGAGATGCCCGCGGCCTGCTCGAACATCCGGCGGCGGGAGTTGTCCTTGTCGGCCAGGATGTCATCCACCATGCCGAGGGCGATAATAGCGTAGGAATTGGAACCAATGCCTGTATCAAGGAAAAGAGCAGTAATGTCCTTCAGCCGGCAGGTGACCCCATTGAGGCGGTACTCGCTGTCGCCGCTGCGGTAAAGCATGCGGGTGATGGTCAGGGTATGGTACTCGGTAGGCAGGAGGTTTTTGGTATTCTCAAAGGTCAGGGAGACCGAAGCCACGCCGCCCGCTTTGCGCCGTTTGGTGCCGTTAAAGATCACGCTCGACATGGAGTCCAGGCGGAGTTCCCGGCTTTTCTGTTCCCCCAGCACCCAGCGGATGGCATCCACGATATTGGACTTGCCGGAACCATTGGGGCCCACTATGCCAATGACGTCCTCCTCGAAGTTGATGACCGTTTCGTTGGCAAAACTCTTAAACCCCTTTATTTCCAGCTGCTTCAATCTCATAGCCCACAAAAATAAAACATTCCGGGACATTGGAAACCGGAGGGGTGGTATATTTTATCCACAATTAGGTAGGAACACAATAATGACTTAGCGGGTTTTCACTTCTAGATATTGTACTATTTGCTGAAAGCCTTCTCTAGCCTCAGGCACAATGACTATTCTGTACCTTCCTTGCCCTTTAGCCATTTTTCTGACTCCTTTTTAAGCTCATCAAGTGTAATATATTCACCTCTGTCTGCTGCTTCCACACGAGCTTTGAACTCTCTTCTGGCCACACTGGCATGCATAGGAACACCCTCCACACTATAACCAATGATTGGATCATTTTCCTGCTGCTCGATATAGGCCCCAAACATAGAGTGGGCTACAGCTATAAACTTGTCATCCAATAAATCGATGTACCGATGTAAGTCGGCACGCAGTTCTGATGTGTTTGAACTCACCATAAGCATTGTTTGTAGATTCATAAAGATAACGGTTTTATTGATTAATCAGTTCTCATTGCAGCGGGTGTTTGCGGCTTCAACAGGTTGATGCTGCTGAAGCGGCTTTGAAAAACGGCCTGTAATATTTTAACCATCCTGCACATTGAAAACCACCGCTGCCGTATATTTGCCCACCAAAATACCAACACATGCGAAAAAACACCCCCGCCTCTTTCCAGCGGCAAACACGACCGCTCATTGCCGCTTTGCTGTTCTTAAGCCTCGCTTTTCAGGGCTTTGCTCAGGACTCGGACAAGACTCAGTATGGCATCAAGGCCGGCATCAACTTTGCCGAACTCATTGGCGATGATGCGATCCCCGAAAGCGACCGGAAAGAAGGGTACTCCATTGGGGGCTATATGAATTTCAAACTCTCCAAAACCCTGAAATTGCAGCCGGAAGTCATTTGGTCTTTGCAGGGGGAAGAGTCCAAAAGCAATGGCCGTTTTAAGTTGTCGTACATCAATATCCCGGTGATGCTGAAATGGGTGGAGGGGGACTTTTACAGTGAACTCGGCCCGCAACTGGGCATCATAACCATATCTTCAACGGAGTCTGTACCGGAATCGCTGGCCCTGGATAATTTCGAGACCTTTGAATTGGCGTTCAATGCGGGGGGATAGGATACGAGGTTTTTGAAGACTGGACAATCGGCGTCCGGTATTCACAGGCGGTAACGAACCTCATCGAAGGGCTCGATATCAAAGGAAGCGTTTTTTACGTCGGGATTGCTTACCGGATTTTTTAAGCAGCGGGATACCACAAGATACACGGGCTGAACCAAAGACGAAAGGCTGAACAACCCGGAGGTCATCCAGCCTTTGGCGGATACGGTACATCCTGCCTTTGGGGGCAGGGTACGCTTAGGGCGGCTCGGGTTTAGCTGTAGAGACGGTTGTTTCGGGCCGCGCCGCATTGCCAGTTTTTTGTTGCATGTTCATGGAATTTACCTTTAAAAATTTTAAAATATGGGATTGCTAACGCATTAAAGGTAATGAATACTGGCAACGTGTAATATTAAAAAACAACTTATTTAGGGTAATTGAAGTGTTTGTCGCTATCCGGGCAATTACGCTCTTACAAAGAAAGCAAAAACCTGCTCCGCAAAAGCGATTTTCTAGTTTACGGGGCCCTTTGCCGCGCCAAAGGGCCGCCCGTATTAGGAAACGGGATTACCAGTCCAGCTGAAAGGTCAGCACCGGGACGATGCTGCCCAAATTCCCGAACACCCAATCTCCCAGTACTGGGTCAAAGTTGTAATTCAGCACATCCTGATTTTGCCGGGCGATGAAGTTCTGCACATCCAGCGAGATGTACCAGGCATTACGCTCATTGTCATGGCGGTAGGCAAACCGCAGGTCCGGGCGGAAGAAATTGTCTACACGGATCGAGTATGGGTTGGCTTCGTCGAGAACGGGATTCAGGGGGTCGTTGGGGTCTCGCACCGGGCTGAGCACCGGTGATATGCGCTGCCCGCCGTTGTACATGAGCCGCACACTGCCCTGTATAGTGCCCCGCTGCCCGGTAGGCCATTCTCTACCGCCCATGAAGCTGGTGGCGAAGGTATTGTCAAAGCGGGTACTGTAGGTTTCTCCATTGAGTGCCTCGTAGGTAGAGCTGAAGAGCGAACCCGACAGGATATAAAAGGTGCGGTTGCTGAAAAACTGCTCGAAGGTCACATCAAGCCCGTAGTTGGTGCCCGTGCCCTCGCTGACGAGGTTGCGGGTGGCAAAACCGTCAATGTGATTAAGCAGGGAGAAGGTGCTGTTGATGTCCGCTGCCACCGGCACATCAAACAGCCGCTGATAGTAGGCTTCCACCCGCAGCCGTTTATTGGAGCCGACCAATTGATCGTACCCTAGTACCAGATGGTGCGACTTCACCAGGTCCAGGTCCAGATTGGGCTGCCCGCCATCCACTTGCGTAAAGTAGGATGCCATGGGGACAATCCGGCTGTGCAACCCATAGGCCAGGCTGAGCGTAGCGCCCGGCCCGGCCTGATACTGCACGCCCAAGCGGGGCTCAGCACTCCAGGTGTCATTCAGGGTGAAAAACATGGCGTGAAGCCCGGCATTGACCGTCCAGCGGGGATGCAACTGCCAGCGCACGTACCCGTAGGGCTGTAGCAACAGGGCGCTGCCTTCCTCGTCTACATAAGTGGTAAAGGCATCATCCACCAGGTAGCGGAAATCATAATCATAGCCCATCCGGGTGGCAATAGCGCCGAGCCGTACGGTGGCGCTGGAAGAAAGCTTCCGGTTGTAATAGGAGGTCAGGGTCAGCCGGTTATTGTAGTACAGCTCGTCATTGATGAGGCTGGGCACTTCATTTTGGTCGAGGGTGTCATTCTGATAAAGGATGCGCTGCCCCTGTACGGCCAGGCTCGTCTTCAGGTAGGATTTGTCATCAATCAGGTAGCTGTGGGAAAAACCAACAATCCCCATATCCGTATCAAAGTCGCGGGTGAGGTAGTCGGTGTAAATCTGCCATTCTTCCGGGCCGCCGTCCGCCGGGTCGCGGCGCTCATCGCTCAGCCCGCCCATGCCCCAGAAGGAAAACATATGCTTGCCATTTTTGCTTTTGTGGTCTGTCTTGAAGGAAAAGTCCTGAAAAGTATTGCTGTCCCTGAGGCTCACCAGCCGGATGCCCAAAGCATTGAGGATGCCGAGCGTGGAGTACCGGTAGTTGAACAGGTAGGAGCTCCTCCCCTTTTTGATGGGCCCTTCTGTCGAGAATTCCAGCCCCAGCATGCCGGCGCGGACGGAATATTCCTGCTGTTCTTTGTTGCCCGACCGGAATTGAATGTCGAACACGCCGGAAAAGGCATTGCCGTACATAGCCGGAAAAGCGCCGGTGGAGAAATCCGAATTGCTCAGTACGCTTACGCTAAAAATGGAAATGCCGCCCCCGGAAGCGCCCCGCCGCGCAAAGTGGTTGGGGTTGGGCACATCGATGCCTTCCACCCGCCACAGCAGGCCAAAGCCCGGATTGCCACGGATGATAAGGTCGTTGCGGGCATCACGGCTACCCTGCACGCCGGAGAAGCCCAGGGCCATGCGCATGGGGTCATTGGCACTGGCCGCGTAGCGCTGCGTTTCTTCCACCGAAAACGAACGGGTGCTCACGATAGACAATTCGTTCAGGGGCTCATTGCCGTGGCTCCGGGCCCGTACGACTACCTCTTGGGCCATGACCGCCGATTCGGATAGCGCTACATCCAGGACCAGCTCGCGGGCTGAGTTCAAAATAGCATCTTCGATGATGTAGGGCTCATAGCCCAGGTAAGTCACCTCAATACGGTGGCGGCCAGTAGGCACTTTGGGCAAAAGGAATTGACCATCTATATCAGTGATGCCGCCCTGAACCGGAGTTATATCGGTTACCTGTACAGCCGCGCCGATGAGCGGTTGTCGGGTATCTTTGTCTACAACGGTGCCACGGATGGTTTGAACCGGCGCTTGGCCAGAAACAGAACCAAAGAGCGTTAGCAAAAAACCAATACACAAAATTCGGTACTTCATGATGGTTCTCCGTTTTGTTTAGAGGGTGAAGGTAGATAGGGCCAGAATGATGATCGATTGATCGAAGCATACACGAGGCTGCCCAGTGCGGCTCGCTGCCGCCAATGTAGCCGCTAAAATAGCTTGTTTTGTTTTGAAAAATAAAGAAATTGCTAACTGAGTAAAAATTACTTTTAATTAAAAACAGGAGGTTTGATTTAAGCAAAAACTTGTTTTTAACAAAAAGAGGAAATAACTTTGCAATGGCACCAAAATAAGGACAGATGAAAAAGCAAGCCTCCAACCGCAAGTACAATTTCCCGGATGCAGACCTGCATTTACAGTGCGTGGAGCACATCAAATACGCCAACCGCGATATTGAGCAATTTGCGAACTATGGCTATGGGCTGGAGCGGCTCCGCAGTTTTAAGGCCCTGTGCGATAAATTCAGCAACCTGCCGGATGATGATGAGCTGCTGGGTGACCAAATGGTGACCACTGAGAAGAAGTACAAAGCGGCTGAGCAGCTTAAGTCCTCAATCCGCAGCCTGATGACGCGGGTGGCGATCAAGTACAGCAACCGCAGTGGCCGTTACCGTAAATTCGGCACGGCGAAAATGGGGGATATGACGGACGCACAGCTAATCTTCTGCGGCCGCCGGGTAGTACGGGTGGCCCGGCAGCAGCTGGACTTTTTGGCGGAGACCGGCGTCAACGAAAATGTCATCCGCCGTGTAGCTGAAGCTACCCGCCAATTTGAGAAATCTGTCAATATTCAGCAGGATAAGGTAGCAGACCGGGACATTTCGGTGGAGCGCCGTGTAGAACAGGGCAACAAGCTTTACGATGAACTCATCACCCTCTGCAATATAGGGAAAGACATCTGGGCAGAAAAAGACCCGGTCAAGTACGAGAATTACTGCATTTACGAAAGCAACAACGAACAGAAGAAGGTCCGTAAGGCTAAATCCGCTTCCTGACGCTGCCCCCATATTTAGCCCCGTTCGATGGGGCGGCGCGGGTCAGTGATCCAATCGCTCCAGGAACCGGGATAAAGCTTGGCATCCCCAAGGCCGGCATGATGGTAGGCCAGCAAATTACGGCAGGCAGTTACCCCAGAGCCACAGTAGAAGACCACTTCGTCTGCTTCATCGTTGCCCACAAGGGTATCGAAGCGCTCTTCCAGCTCATCCGGCTCCAGCCAGGCTCCATCGGATTCTACCAGGTCGGTATGCGGGAAATTGGTAGCGCCGGGAATATGGCCGGCAACCGGGTCGATCGGCTCGTCTTCACCCCGGTACCGTTTGGGCGAGCGTGAGTCGACCAGCAGAAAATCATCCGCACCCAGGCGGCGCTCAATATGCTCGGCATCCACTGTCCAATCCTTGCGGGGCCGGGGCTTGAATACCCTTGGGCCTGCCCCCACAATGGCAGCCTCCACCGGGTACCCATTTTCCGTCCAGGCGCGCCACCCCCCGTCCAGCACTGCCACCCGGTCGTGGCCCAGCGCCCGCAGCATCCACCAAAGGCGGGAAGCTACTGCGCCAGAGCGGTCATCGTACACCACCACCTGAATGCCATCGCTGATTCCCCAGCTGGAAAAACACTGCGTCATCTTGACGATAGACGGCAGCGGGTGGCGCCCGGTTTTGCCCGGTTCGATCTTGCCGGAGAGGTCTTTGTCAAGGTGGGCATAGCTCGCTCCCGGGATATGGGATTTGCGGTAAGCCTCCGCTCCCGAGTCCGGGTGCCCCAGGTTGTAGCGGCAATCGATAATGACCCAGGTTTGGCGGCCCAGCTTCTCGTACAATTCTTTTGGGCTGATGATGGTGCGGAACATGATACAAGCATTTTTCTGATGGCGAATATACTCGTTAGGATTCGCTTTGACTGACTTCTGAACGGATTAATTCCTCGCCGGGCTGCAGGTGGGCCAGCTTGGCTTTCCTGCTGTTTTAAAGAAAGATTAATCTCAGGGGCCCAGTGAAATTTGCTTTATTAAACACCGTTACCTTTTCAGATTCCAATAAAACGATGACAGATATGTTAAAGACCCTACTTTTTCCGGCTTTCCTTTTTCTGACGCTCACCCTGACTGCTCAGGAAGGGCAACGGTACACTGCCGACTTTGCCTTTGAGCGGGGCATCTACCCTACCCTATCCGATTGGAAAGCTCAAACGCCGGTCCGGCCCAGCGAGATTATTGTAGACATCGCCCCGGACAACCAAAAGTTCTTTCAGTACCTTTTTGCCCGCGACCAGTTCCGTTTTCCCAGGAACAACGAAATTGTCTACTTGAAGCCGGAGGAAATTTTTGGCTACAGCCCTGGGGGCCAAACCCTGTACTACGGCACTCAGTACCGGTTTGAGATCGTAGGGGCCATTTGTTTATTGCAGGAGGTCGATCAGGTTGACCGCTATGCTTCTTTCATCAACCCCGGAGAAAATTACGAAGCGGCCCGCAAGAAGGGTACGGGCAAACTGTATGTACTGAATTTCGAGACCGGTGAATTTTTCCGCTGCCGCCCGCGCAAAGTGGAAGCCATTTTCAAACAAGACCCGGCCCTATACCAAAAGTACAAGGCCGCCGACGGCCGGCGGAAGGATAAAATCCGCCCCTTTGTCAAAGAATACAATTTTAAGCATCCCATCTATTTTGGGGATTGAGCCCAGCTGAGCTATGGTTTGCGGAGAGGCCTGGCAACACTAAGCACAATTGTCTTTTTGGCTGCGACCAAACATCCGGGGCGGCGCTTCCTTTTATAGGAGAACCAAACCAAATGAAAATGACAACGCAGCACCAATCAACTGTAGAGCGGCTCCGGGCAGCCGGCTTTTTCACCAAGGGCGTCGTATATGGCCTGGTGGGTATTCTAACCGCTATGTTCGCCTTGGGCCTGGGCGGAGATATCAAGAGCGTATCCGGCATAGCCGAGTTTATCCGCAAGCAGCCCGCCGGGTTCATCTTACTCGGAATCGCCGCTCTTGGGCTGGCCGCCTACGCGCTCTGGAGGCTCTATGAGACTTTTTCCAGCTCCGACGCCATCTTCAATGAGGATGAGAAAAAAACAGCAAAACGCTTCCGCTACTTCTATTCCGCCGTTGTTTATGGGCTTTTGGCTTACACATTTGCCAAGCCTGTGCTCAGCGGGGGCGGCAGTTCGGGCAGCGGCAGTTCTGAGAAAAAAGATGTACTGACCCGGCTACTGCAAAATGACTGGGGTGTTTATGTTATCGGCGCGATCGGCCTGATTGTACTGGGACAAGCAATTTATCAATTCTACCGCGCCTACAGCGGCAAATTCATGAAAAAGTTGGATGAAAGCCCCGGTCAACACTATAAGAATATCAAAACTGCCGGAAAAATCGGCTACACTGCCCAAGGAGTCGTCTTTGCAATCATTTCCTTCTTTCTGTACCGGGTTATCAGCATGCACTCGGCAGAGGCTTTTAAAGGCACAAAGGGTGCTATGGAATACCTGCTGACGCTCGATTATGGCAATATTATTCTGGCGGCTGTAGCCATTGGCCTCATAGGTTATGGCATATTTAATATTATGGTCGCCCGCTACGCCAATTACGCTACAATAGGATAAAACTCACCATATATGTTAATCTCTAAAGATGATGTTAAGCAGCTCAGTATGTCCGCAGCTGCTCTGATCGCAGGATTCGTGGTCAAGAAAACCTTAGAAAAAGGGTACAAAAAAGTCTACCGCAAAGACCCGCCCGATAAGATCGAGGATGAAGAACCGGCCTGGATAGAATTGATTACCTGGACACTTGTCACCGGCATTGCCACATCAGCTATCAAAAATGCCATTCGCCGGGAAAGCATCAAAAAACTGGATAACTAGCTGTAATTCAGCGAACTAAAGTAAACACAGTGCTTACAGCGGCTGTTTTATAAACCAATTGAATCACTCAAAACCAATTGAAATGAAAGCTTTAGTTACCAGTACGCTGCTATTATTGCTCTGCCTGCCCCTGATTGCCCAGAACACCACTTTTGCCACCTGGGATACGGATGGCGACCAGGTAATTGAGCGGGAGGAGTTTACCTCCACCTTCATCGACCAATACTTCCCGGCTTGGGATGATGATGAAGAGCGTGGGATCATTGAAGAAGGCTTTTTCCGCTCTTCCTACGCCGGGCTGGATACTGACAGTGACCGCATGCTCACCGACCAGGAATGGTTGATTGGGTATAATTACTTCTACGAGGATTATGTTGTGCACGAGGATATCGACATGATTGACATCGACAAAGATGGCTACATCTCCTACGATGAATATTACGATGCCCTCTATGAAACCAACTACTTTACAGACATTGACCTCGACAACGATAATTATATCAGTGAGTATGAGTTAGCCAACCACGTCTTTGAAAATTGGGACACCAATGATAGCGGCACCATCAGCCGTTCCGAGTACAATCAATTCGACTGGTACTACCTAGACGTGTAAGTAGCGCGCTAAAGCAGCAGATTAACTGCATCGCGCCAATCGGCCAGATCAACGAACAACAGGTTGCCCGGACTGCTTGCCCGGGCAGCCTTTTTTATTCGCACCACAGCTCAACAAAAACCAATTGGCTGCCGGTAGCTTCGATGGTTATACTTTCAGACTGCGGGCCGCAGACGTAATCGAACCAACCTCCCTGCCGGTTATCGAGCCAATAGGTACCGGGGGCGATATCCTCCAAAAAGAAAAACCCCTCCGGATTAGTGCTGAAAAAATCATCACCAATCGCAAAGGTCCAACCAGCTTCCAAAGGCGTGCCGGGATAAGCAAAAGCGACTGTTAGCCGGGGCAATTGGCAGGCTCCGTAAGCGAGCTGAGCTTGCCGGGCCACAGAATCGGGAGCAGCATAAGGATTAGAGCAGGGAAAAGCGCCACCTGCCGGAGTGGGGAGCAGGTCTTGTTCGAGGAGATGGCAGGCAGGCAAAGCCAAAAGCAGAAGCAAGGCTGCACCCGCCGCCACAAGGGTGGCTTGGATAATGGTTTTCATTTGGGGTTGTTTTGGTTAGTACAAAAATAAAACAAACCCTGAAATATCCGTTAACGGACAAGCCACATCTCAACTCCGGCTTATATTTCGCGTTACACATTATCAAAGTTAATTCGTACTCAATTATGAAATACCTAATGTATATCTCCGTTACCATGCTGTGGCTTACTGCCTGCGGGCAGGCGCAAGAAAACCCAGGACAAGCCACTGCCAATCAATCGCCGGCCGGCCCCCTGATCGGCATGGATGGCGACACTCTGGAGCCGGTGGAAAAAACTGCTGAAGCATGGAAAGCGGAACTTAGTGAGCAGGCATTTTACGTGCTGCGGCAAGATGGCACAGAGCGGGCATTTACCGGCGCGCTCTGGGATAATAAAAAGGAAGGCATTTACGTATGTGCAGGCTGCGGGCTGCCATTGTTCGCTTCTTCCACGAAGTTCCGCTCCGGCACAGGCTGGCCCAGCTTTTACAAGCCCGTGACCGCGTCTAATGTCACGCTCAAAGAAGACCGTAAACTGGGCATGGTGCGTACAGAGGTGGAATGCGCCCGCTGCGGCGGTCATCAGGGGCACGTCTTTGAAGATGGGCCGGAGCCAACCGGGCTGCGCTATTGTATCAACTCAGCAGCCCTGAAATTTGAAGAAGGCGTTGAATTTACCCCTGCGCCCTGACTCAGGACGTGCCGTTATTATTCTTCCGCCCCCGTTTTCTGTGATCTTTACGCCGGATACGGGGGTGGTTCCACTCCTCCCGCTGGGCAAATTCAACGATGCGCCGCATGAAGGCCATCATCCCCAAGAAGACCAAGTAACCAACGGTAAGCACCAGGTAAATCCACCGGTAGGACCCCGCCTCATCAATCGACATAGAGGAAGTGAAATAGGCAATTACGCCAGATAAAACAGCCAGCCCCAAATAACTGTAAATACTGCGCCCCCAGTACTTGAGCATGTTCTGGGAGGAAAGGGAAAAAATGCTGTTGCCCATCGCAAACAGCAGCAGAAAGGAAGCAGCGGTAAGCCAGGGGAACCGCTGAGGTATGTCTATCAAGCCCGTCAAATTGATTAATTTCGCAAACCCTATGAAAATCAGGACAGCGCCTAGTGTAATGGCAGCTTGAATGATAGGGTCGTAAGCTCGGTCAAAGACGGAGACCTTCGTATTGGTTGCACTCATTGATTTGGCTTGCAGTCAAGTATTCTAAAGCGGCTATTGGAAGAGAGTAGGAAGCGTATAAGCGCCGGTCATCTCGATAAGCCTCAATTCATTCGTGTTAAACAAACGTGAGCGGAAATGTTAGCAAAGCGGCAGGCAATTATTCTTTTCTTGCATTTATTTGGAATCATTCTAAACAAGGCAACTGCCCAATCCTTCGAAATTTGGGAAGCACAGGGGGAGGCGGCGGTGAGCCCACTATTAGGGCAGGCCGTGACTTTGGAAAACAACATTGTCACCGCTCGCAGCAACGGCTTTTTCGTCATTCAGACGCCACCCGAACGGGCGGATGGCAACCCGCTCACTTCCGATGCCATCGTTGTAGCGGATGCTTTTTTCGGGCAGCCCGGAGCTGTCGTGACGGTTTCCGGCACACTGCAGGAAGAGGATGGCCTGACGATCCTCGCCCCTCCCGGTTTGGAAATTATCCCAACGGGAGAAGCGCAACCCCTGCCCCCGCCGGTGGTGTTGAGCACCGACCTCCCCTCCCCCGTTTACACTCCCCTGCATAGCCTGGAGCGGCTGGAGGGGATGCGGGTGAGTTTTGAAGCTTACGCCAATGGCCCGAGCACAGCTTCGGAGTTGGTGCCCTTGCGTATTGATGCCGAACGGGTACTGCGGGAACCCGGCATTCAGGCCCCCGGCCTGCCCGAATTGCCGGAATGGGATGGCAATCCGGAGATATTCTGGATTGATCCCAATGGCTTGAACGCCCCTAACAACCGCTTTATCAACACCAATGCAGCAATCAGTGCCACCGGGGTCCTGATTGAAGCTGACCCGAATTTTTGGGTTGTTTTGCCGGAAGCCTATACGGTCTTACCCGGTCCGGAGCCAACACCGGTGCCTCCCAAAGCGCCGGATGAATTCACGCTGGGTTCCCTGAATGCACTTTTCTTATTTGCCGATGCCGCTGATGCAGAAACCCGCTACCGTAAGCTGGCCCGCTATATCGACGAGCAGATGCGGCTGCCCGATATCCTCGCAGTGCAGGAAGTTGGGTCCCTCACTTCACTCAACAACCTGGCTTTCTACATTGAGCAACAAAATCCTTCAGCAGACTACGATGCCTACCTGCTGACGTCTAATCAGGACCTCAAGCTGGGCTATCTGGTCAAATCCGGGCTGTCTTCCAATCTTACGGTAGCCCAGCTGGGGGCCACAGAGGTTTTCACCTTCAGCGGCGGTTTGCTGCACGACCGCCCTCCTTTGCTCCTGACGATCGCCCTGCCCACCAATCCGCCTACCCAATTGCAGGTGCTGAACCTGCACGTCCGCTCGCTCCTGGGCATTGAGGGGAGCAGTGCCGCCTTCGTGCGGAATAAGCGGCACCAGCAAGCCATTTCCATCGCCACTATGGTGGAGGCGCTCCGGGCCAATGGCAACCTGGTTGTCCTGGGGGATTTCAATGCATTCCAGTTTACAGATGGGTACGTTGATGTGTTGAATCAAATTGCCGGACTGCCCTCCCTGGGGGCGCAGTTCCCGCCCCTCGGTATCGTTGATGCCCCCTTAACCAACGAGCTGCAGAGCCTGCCGGAAGAGCAACGGTATTCTTACGTTTTTAACGGAAGTGCTCAGGCTCTGGACCACTGCCTGACCGCCAACCTCCAGGAATTGACCTCCAACGGGATGTTTTACGCCCGCGGCAATGCCGATTACGCGCTAGCCTACGCCGGCACTGCCTCCAGCCCGCTTAGCGCCTCCGACCACGATGGGCTGGTCCTGTACTTGCAAGCGGAGCATCCGGTAAGTACGGGCGCGGTTGCAAAAACCGGCAGCCTAGAGCTTACTGCCCCCAACCCCATCCGCCCCGGGCAATGGGTAGAAATCAAAGGAGCTCAGGATATTCGGGAACTCAGGCTGGTTGATGCCACCGGCCGGCCGGTAGCTCGGCAAAGCCTGAATGCCGCCCAGGTTTCCTGGGCTTGGCCGGAAGTGCCCGCTGGTTTTTACAGCTTGCAACTCCGGCAGGCCGGTGGTATGGTAAAGGCATTCAAGTTCGTGGCTCAGTAAAGGCCAGGTTTAGAAGTTGAATTGCACCCCTAAGCTGGGCAGAATAGGCAACTGGTTCACCCGGCTGTTGGTCACCCGGTCGACGTAAAAAATATTCTCCCGGTTGTAGACATTAGTAATACTCGCGGTGATGTCCATGGAAGTATGCTTGGAGAATTCTATAGTCCGCTTAACCGAGGCATCGAGGCGGTGGTAATACGGCAGGCGCCCACCGTTGATCTCATCGGTCAGAATAGTCCCCAGGTCGAAGTTGCCGCTTAGCAAATTGGTGAAGAGCAGATTGGAAAAATCGTTCTGCTCATAGAAACCCTGCGTTTGGGTGAAGGGGAAGCCTGACCCCAGGTTCCAGCGCAAGCTTGCTTCCCAGAGGTTCTTTTTGCCGAAGCTGTAAACCCCCAGCAGATTCACGTTATGCCGGCGGTCAAAGATGGTGGGGTAAACCTGGTTCCCATCGTCGCGGGTAACCCTGCCCAGTGAGTACGTTGCCCAGAGGTAGGTATTTTTGCCCTCGTAGCGGGCAGATAAATCAATGCCGTAAGCTTCACCTGTTTCGGTGATGAAGTCCGGGTCTGTAGCCGACAGCTTACTGCGGTTGATGTTGATCAACTGCGTGAAGCGCTTCAGGTAAGGCTCGATATTGAGCGTCAGCCGGTCGTTAAGGTCGACCTCCACCCCACTGATGGCGTGCCAGCTCTTCTGCAAGGGATGTTCTGTGGGATCGGTACTGCCCGGCTGAAAGATCGTTTCTTGTGGGCCTGCCAGGAAGCCAATGAAGAAGTTGACCACGTCCAGGTCGTTCACCGTACTGATGACATTCTGGCTGTAGAACCCACCCCCGAATTTAACCCGGAGGAAATCCGTGATATTATACTTAAGGCCAAAGCGCGGCTCTATGGACATCTCTGACTGAGAGGCGTAGTAGTGCAGGCGCAGCCCGGGCTCAATAATCAGGTCGCCCAGCCGCTGCTTATACTTTACGTACCCGGCAACCTCCGTAGTGAAGTCCCGCTGCTCGAAAGTAACCCCTACAAAATTCTGGAACCGGAAGTCGGTATTAAAGCCCGTGAAGTCAAAGCCGTAATCAATCCGGTTCTTGTTGCCAAAATAGGTAAAGTTCAGCAAGGCATTGAAGCTGCTGACGCCGCTTTGGCGGGGGCTACCATCGGCTTCTTCCAGGGAAATATCGTAATCCGTGACAGCTACAGTACCATTGAGGATTACATTGGAGTTCGGTGGAATCAAGGTGAAATTGGCACCGCCGCCAATATTGGTCCAATCCAACTTCGCCAGGCCAATGAAATCAAAGCGGTCAGTAAAATTGAATCCAAAGATATTCAGTTTACTGCCGTTGTCGCCTACAAAAGACAATTTGCCGTATAGGTCGGTGAAGGTATAGGGCAACCCGATTTCTTCCACGTCGGCCAGAGAGGTATCCTGAGAAGCAAAGGAAAAGAAAGTGGTGTCCACAGCGTAGTTATAGAAAATCTTGGAAGACTGGTCGAGGTAAGAGTGCTTGCCGGTCAGGATGAAGGACGTACTTCCGCCGCCGTCGTCCCCCAGCTTCTTGATGGGCCCCTCGATCAGGGCTTTGGTCAGGAAGGGGCTGCCGGATACCAGCCCGCTCATCCGCTTTTTATTGCCCTCTCGCGTTTTGATATCTACGACGGCAGATATGCGGCCACCGTGTTCGGAATTAAAGCCTCCGGTAAGCACATCTATGCTGCGCACGGCTTCCGTTTCAAATACCGAGAATAAGCCAATGGAGTGGAAGGGGTTGTAAATGGTCATCCCGTCGAGCAGGATTTTGTTCTGCACCGGCGAGCCCCCTCGTATGTAAAGCTGCCCCCCCTGGTCGCCCGAAACAATAATGCCCGGCAGCACTGGCAGGTACTGGGCAATATCAGCTTCACCGCCGGTGGATGGCAGGGAGCGGATTTGCTCGGGCGTCACCCGCAGTTCAGAGACTTTCACATCCGAGCGGGCCTGTTCGCGCCGGCTTGAGACATTGACGGTTTCCAACTGCACTCCACTGGGCGACATCATCAGGCTTTCGTAGACGATCCCGCCCGCTTTTACTTTGACTTCGGTGGCGATACTGTCATAGCCCAGATAAGTAACCACCAGGTTGTAAGTACCCGGGGGCACATCAGCCAGGGAGAAAAAACCATCCAAATTGGTGTTGGTGCCCAGATTGGTCCCCTGCAGCAAAACGTTGCCGTAAATGATGGGCTCGCCGGTTTCTTTGTCATAGATATTTCCCCGGACGATGCCGCCTGTTTGCTGAGCCTGAAGCCCGGTGATGCTCAGGAGCAAAAGGAGCGCCAAGTGGAAAAGGTGCTTACGGTTCATGCAGTATGCTTTGCGTTGGTCATTTTAAAACAACCACAAAGATAACTACCTAAGCCAGTCTGGCAAGTCCTGGTTTTGTCGTTTCAAACACAAAGCCGGAAGTCACCCTGATTATACAGCAATGCTGGGCGTACGTAGAGCCGGTTCATACCTCCAGTACGCCCGTACCCTCCCGCAGTACGATAGGCTCTGAGCCCGTGCAGTCGACTACCGTGGAGGGTTGGTTATTGCCCACGCCACCGTCAATGACGAGGTCGACCAATTTGCTGAAGTCTTCGTAAATGTCAATGGGGTCGGTAAAATACTCCAAGATTTCGTCGTCGTTTTTCAGGGAAGCGGTCAGAATGGGGCGGTCCAGCCCTTCGACCAGCGCCTGGCAAATACTGTTCTCAGGGATGCGCACCCCAATGGTCCGCTTCCGGTTTTTGAACAGCTTGGGGACTTTATTATTGGAGTTGAGTACGAAGGTGAACGCCCCAGGCAGGTGCTTTTTCATCAGGCGGAATACGGTATTGTCAATCTGCTGGGTAAATTCAGAAACCTGGCTGATGTCTTTGCAAATAAAAGACAGGCGCGCCTTCACCGGGTCCAGGCCTCGCAGCTTACATATACGGTCTACCGCTTTGGAGTTGTAAATGTCGCACCCCAGCCCGTAGACGGTATCTGTCGGATAAATAATCACTCCGCCTTGATCTAGGATATCTACCGCTTGCCGGATTTTGCGGCCTTCCGGGTTATCAGGATTGATTTTCAGCAGCATATATTTGTGTTTTAATGGTCAAGAATCAAGCTTTGGCGCATTAATTATCGTAGTCGTCATCGAAAAGATCATCGTCCAGCATATTGGCCAGGATATCGCGGAAGGAGAAGGAGGATTCCACTACATCCTTATTAACGATATTGAACTCTGCCAGGCCATGCAGCACCAGTTCCATAAAGGGATAAGCGTCATCGCCCTTTACCTTCAGGTGTTTTTCAACGAGTTTGCGCAGGCCCGCAACTTCGTCCAGGGCTTTGCGGAAGTCTTTTTCGCTGCTGTCATTGAGCAATTGCACTTCATTGCCACCCGAGAACCAGGCGCGAATGGTACCGTAAGGGTCGCTTTCCCGCCCTTTCTTCAGCTTATCGGGGTTGGGGAAATGGGCAAGGAAAGATTTTTTGATGGCCTTGCCGATTAGGTTGATGGCCACGCCGTAGGGCCCTTCCTGTTCTCCCTCGTAGACCAGCTCTACCTTACCGGTAACAGCAGGTACGACGCCCCAGAAGTCCATAATCCGCGCCTTGGCCTCTTTTTCGCCATTGACCAGCATGCGGCGCTCACAGGTAGAAATCAGGTTTTCGTACCCGGAAATGGTCAGCCGGGCGGACACCCCGCTCTTCTCATCTATAAACTCGCTGTCCCGGGCCTCGAATGCAACTTGCTCAAGGAGGATTTCCAGCAGGTCAGGCACCCTTACAGTGGAGCGCTGGGTATCCGCCAAATCGGCTTCCTGCTTGGTAATCTGCCGCGCAATGTCGATCGTCTTGGGATAGTGCGTCAGGATCTGGCTTTCAATCCGGTCCTTCAGCGGCGTGATGATGCTGCCCCGGTTGGTATAATCTTCGGGGTTGGCCGTAAAAACAAACTGAATATCCAGCGGCAGGCGCAGCTTAAAGCCCCGGATTTGGATATCCCCTTCCTGGAGAATATTAAAGAGAGAAACCTGAATGCGGGGCTGCAAATCCGGCAGCTCATTGATCACAAAAATGCTGCGGTGCGAACGGGGCACCAAGCCGAAGTGGATCACCCGCTCGTCGGAATAGGGCAATTTCAGGCTGGCCGCCTTGATAGGGTCCACATCGCCGATGAGGTCAGCTACGCTTACATCGGGGGTAGCCAGTTTTTCCACATACCGCTCATCACGGTGGATCCACTCAACAGGGGTACCATCTCCATGTTCTTCTACAATCGCTTTACCTTGCCTGGAGATTGGGCTCAAAGGGTCATCGTGCAGATCGCTTCCGCCAACGATGGGCATCCATTCGTCCAGCAAATTGACCAGAAGACGGGCGATGCGGGTTTTGGCTTGCCCCCTTAGCCCCAGCAACAAGATATTGTGGCGGGACAGAATAGCCCGCTCAATATCGGGCAGGACGGTATCATCGAAACCCAAAATCCCCTCAAATACCTTTTCCCTGGCATTGAGTTTTTGGATTAGATTCTGCCGCAGTTCTTCCTTGATGGAGCGCGGCTGATACCCGCTTTGCTTTAATTCGCCAAGCGTTTTGATATTGTTCATGCAAATAGGGTTTGGATTTCTTTTAAGTAATTATTGAGCTTGTTTAACGCTTGAATATAGGGATGGTTTACCATTCTGAAATTTGACACTAATGCGCAGGCCTGAATTGGAGGGTTTCCGAAAATGTCGTTTTTTTACCGCAGTTATCACAAGCTCAACTTTCAAATATGCCCATCCGGAATCAGCCACACCGCCGACCCTATTATATCCTTTTGGCCGCACTGATCGTAGCGGGGGTATTGGCCATCAGGTGGCAAAGCCTGGGTTCCGACTGGTCGTCATTTGCAACCATCGGAAAAACGCACCTTGCGCCAGCTTCGGATCCGGCTGCCCTTGATTACGCAGTTTGGCCAGATGGCTACGATGGCCAGGCTTTCTTTTACATCGCGCATGCGCCTTTCCAGCTAGCCCGGCAAATGCTAAAGGGGTCACCGTCAGACGCGGTAAAAGCCCAACTCCCTCCTATTCAGCTCGACAACCCGCCTATGCGGATTAAGCGGCTGGGCTACCCTGCCACGGCATGGCTGCTGAGCAGCGGCGGGCAGCCTGGCCGTATACCGCTGGCGTTGGTACTGGCTAATGCGCTGGCAGCTGTGGCGTTAGTCCTCCTGCTGCAGCAATGGTGCCGGCGAACGGGTGCCACCTTAGCCTGGTCCTTGTTTCCCCTGGCCTTTATCGGCTTGTGGATTTGCCTGTTCCGGGACCTGTCAGATGCGCTGGCCGTGCTGCTGGGCCTGTGCGCACTTTGGTTGGGCGGGGTGAAGCGGGAGCCAATTGGGTTTGCGGTTCTCGGGTCCCTGGCCTTGCTGACCAAAGAAACGACTGTGTTTTTGCTGCTGGGCGCTGCCTTACCCGCAGCCCTCCAAGCCATAAGGCCTGGTTCAAGCCGAAAAACGGGGCTGCTTTTGCTTTGGGCCCTGCCATTCTTGCTTTATATGCTTTGGAGCTATATGTTTGCTCAAAACGATGGGGGCATGAGCAGTCAAATCAGCAAGCACTTTACCTGGCCCGCAGCGGGCATTTACAGTGAGTTACCCACCCTGAACGGGGCGCCTAGGCCACTAATGCTGTGGGCAAGCACCTTTGCCCCTGTTATGCTGATTAGCTGGGAAGCAGGGCGGCAGCTCTTCCGGCAGGGATGGCGGGAGTGGGGGTCGGCAGCCTGGGCCTTTGCGCTCAATCTGGCGTTCGGGCTGGTTATGTCGGCTGCTATCTACGAAGACCACTGGTCCTTCGGGCGCAACCTACTGCCCTTACAATGCTCGGCTTTCCTGGTGCTGCTATCAAGCAGGCAAAGCGTATCCCCCTTGACCCTGGGAGCCACTCTGCTGGCGGCTGCGTATTTTATCCGCGAAACGATTCCAAACCCATAGCCCTGATCCTGATTGCCGTATGAAAAAACGAACGCCCTGACCCATGCCCTATTCCATCAAAGCCAGCCCAGCCACCTATGCCGATATCTCAGGCCTCCGGCTGCTCTTTCAGCACGCGGTCCATGCCCAGATACGCTACGAGGCTTGCTACGAGCGCAACTGGGCAGATGTATACCTGCTCACAATTGAAGGGCAAGAGGCTGGCTACGGCGCCGTCAAAGGCATGGAAAAGCTGGAAGACCGGAATACCATCTTTGAGTTCTACCTGTTACCGATTTTCCAGCAGCATGCCGCCCGCTTTTTTCAAAAGCTCATCCATGCCACACAGGCCCGCTATGTGGAATGCCAAACCAATGCGCCCCTGCTGTCGGCCATGGCTCATGCCTACTGTTCAGCCTTACAATCCGAAATGTGGTTATTTGAAGACGACCACATTACCCATCACCATTTGCCGGGCACCCACTTCCGTAAACGGAAGCCCGGAGAGATAGTGCCCTGGCAGCCTAAGGACCCGGGGGGGTACCTGCTGCTAATGGATCACAAAATCGTTGCGGAAGGCGATTTCCTGCTGCATTACAACCCGCCCTTTGCTGATTTGCACATGGAGGTATCGCCCAACTACCGCAATAAGGGGATCGGGACTTACTTTGTACAAGAGCTTAAGCGGGCCTGTTACCTGGCAGGGCGCTGGCCGGCAGCCCGGTGCCAAATAGATAATACCGCTTCCAAAGAAACATTGCTGAAAGCGGGCATGCGGATTTGCGGAAAAATGCAGTGGGGGATGCTGTAGAAAAGCTGGTTCCCGGAGCGTATCAATCGGTAAATACCTCATGGGTTTAGCATGAGGTTATACTCCCTGAGGAGAGTGAGCAAGCTGGCATCGCTTGGTATGATCTGCACCTGAATGTTTGCCTGGGCTGAAACCTTAGTGGCTGAGCATGGGGCTGCATTTACTAACGTTTAGTCCGTCCAGGAGTCTATATCTATTTTGCGTTCCAGCCCCCGGCGGTTCATGGTGCGGACTTTCCCAAATACGGCCCGCTCTTTCCAGACCCGGTCGTGCAAGCCAAAAATCCATAGCGTATTGGCATAGCTGTTGGGGTCCTTTCCATCGAGGAAGTATTTATTGTTGAGGTACAGCAGCGTCCGGTGGGCGTATTCAGGTGTATTGCACCAAGCTAAAATGCGTTTGCCCCAGTACATGCGCATATAGTTGTGCAAGTATCCCCGTTCCTTCATGCGCCGCATGCATTCATTCCAGGCTTCATCGTGGGTCTTGGCCTGCTCCATCTCCCGCCGGGTGTAGCGATAGGGGCGGTCATCGGAGCGGTGGTTCTCCAGAGTTTCCTGCGCCCAATCAGGCAGGGCAGACAGTTCGTCGTAAGTATCGCTGAAGTATACAAAATTGTAGGCCAGCTCCCGGCGGACGAGCAACTCTTCCCGGAAGGATTGGGCATTTTCATCTGGCAGGTAGGCATCCAGCCTTTTAAGGATATAGGCAGGAGCGATCATGCCCATAGCGAGGTACATGCTGAGCTGAGAAACTACGGGATTAGTCGGGGACTGGCGCTGTTCGTCGTATTTATCCAAACGATGCCTCAGGAAGTCGTCGAGCCGCTGCTTAGCTTGGGATAAGCCACCGGTATGATGGGCGGGTACAGGGTCGGCTTCAGTCTCAAAGGTGATAGGGCTTAGCACTTCTTCCGGGTCACGGGGGTCCAGGCTTTCCAGGCTCATATTCAGGCTTGAGGTCTCCACCTGGCTCGACACCGGTTTGTCCAGATAAGCCCGGTAAGCGTCCTCAATTTTAGGGCGCAGGGTGCGGGCAGCGTACTCCCGATGGTCGGTCACTGCTTCCACCGGTACGGCCAGGTTGCCTTCAATTTGTACTGCCGGGCAGTGCGCGCACTGCAGAGCCTGCTCCAGGCGGTCCCGGTCTTCGTCAAGGTAAGGGAAATCGGTTACCAAGGCATAAGCTTGCTGGGTCAGTTCGCCAATGCTTTGTTCCAAAGGTTCAACCCGGAGAATAAATTTAATTTTCCGGGCCGACAAATCGGCTTTTACTTCCGCTAATCCTTCCAGTAAAAACAGCAAATGCCGCTGGGTGTAGTGAGCCTGAAATGGCGACAGGTGGGCCAGAACAAGAACTTTACTGTCTGTCTGCTCCGCTAGCCCTACCGCGTACTCCAGGGCATAGTTCCAGTGCGTGCGGTAGCTTTGGCTCATCCAGTAGAGGATGTAACGGCCGCTGGGCGCGAACCGCTCATCACTCAGCTGGCAGATGCGGTCCTGATGTATATTTTTCATAGCTTTAATGGTTTCTCAGGGCTTCGATCAATTCGTCTTTCGTCATTTTGGAACGGCCTTCAATCCCGACTTTTTTAGCTTGTTCGTATAAATCTGCTTTAGAGCGCGACTCGTACGTTTTGGCATGGCCGCCCTTTTCTCCGCTGTACTCCGTATTGGCAATACGGGCAGCTTTTTCTTTGCTGTAGCCTTTATCCCGAAGGGCTTTGTATTGTTCTTCGTTCTTAATCGATGGATTTGGCATGGCTTTTCTATAGAAAAGCAAAGACTGGCTGGTGTTCGAAAATCAATCCCGGACCTTGCCGGCGGCTTTGCGGAGACTGCGGATAAATTCGCCAAAAGAGTCGAATTCTTTCCGATAGCTCAGGCCGGTGCCTACCTCCAGGCGGCTGCCGCCACCGATATCCGGCTCCAGGCGCTGGTACACCCGCAACTTCAGGGTACGGTCCCGGTTGAGTACGTACTCGATGACCAGGTCATTACCAACAAAGGTGCCCCGGGCATCGGGCACCCTGGCGCTGTTGCCAATATCTACGTTGCCCCCGACCAGCACCGACAGGCGGTCGTTGAAAAAGTCCTGCCGCATGCGCAGCTGAAACTCGTCTCCCCGCCGGAAGTCCTGGTTCTCCCCCAGATTGGCCTGATATTGATTATAGGCGATGTCGAAGTCGATGCCCGAAAACGCGCTTCGGTCTCCAAAAAATTCTGAAAACAGCTCGGTCAGCAGCAAAGACAACTGGTTGGAGACAAATTCGCTGACTGTATTGTAAAAGATATCTGCCCCCTGTATAGCAATATCGGAAGGTAAAAACTGCCCGACGACGATCAGCCCGAAGACCTGCCGGTTGAGCTCGTTCGGGTCCTGCCGGAGGATGCGTAATTTACTATCTGTAAGGGTCTTGAGCCCGCCTATCAATTCCGGGAATGCAATATCGAAGTTGATGACCGGGCGCAGCAAATCCCCCCTCAGCATCATCGTCAAATCCACTTCCGTAGGCTGGCTAGCCCCTTGCTTGAGGTCGTCCGGAGCATCAATAAGGTATTCCTGGATAAAGTTGGCGACGGGAGTGGATAAGCCCTCGTAGGCGGCCTCCAGCCGGATTTGCGCCTCGAAGGGGTCGCCGGTCCAGGAGATCACCCCTCCCCGCTTGATGTCAAAGTCTTTGTTGACGACGTTGTAAAGGGTGAACAGGTAATCCCCTTGCTCAATCACATAGTCGCCAAACATTTCAAACGCACCGTTGCGGGGCACCAGGATGCGGATATTGCCCCGCCCCGTCCCCTTAATGATATCCCCTGCCTGTTCATCGAAGATAATCTCCCCCTGCGCCTCTTCCGTAATCACGAGGTCCATCTCCAGGTTCACACCGGTGAGCTCCCGGGAATTGGCTTGGTCGACCGGCACCTCTTCTTCCTGCTGCTCAAAGTTGATAAAGTTCAATTCTGAAGCATCGCCCCCCGAACTGACCGGTATAACCAGCCGGGTATCCCGGCCTACTTCGGCATTGACATAGATATCAATCCGGTTGAGCGGGCCGCTGAAGGTCACTTCCCCATCGCCCAGCGCATGCCCGTAGAACAAGTCATTGTCATTCTTATCGGTATCAAGCGCCAGGAATTTTTGGGTAGTGATCCGTGCGTCTATCCCCAGGTCTTTGAGGTAGTTATGCGTTATCCCACCGCTTACGGTAGCTTTGTTGCCGTACTTGTCCTTGACGGTGACGCCGGTGGCATCGAAGAGAAAGTCCCGGGCATACACTTTTGCGGTATCAAAGTAGTAGCGTGTCTGCAGGAAGTCAATCGTAGTGGCGCCATCCCAGACGGAGAGGTTGCCCCCAATGTGGGGCTGGCCCGGAAAACCGTAAATATCTATGCGGGAATCAAAATGGCCGACGGTATTTTGGATGGTCCCCTTGAGCCAATACTCCGCTATGCTCAAAGGGAAGCCATTCACATCCAGGTCAATATTGTAATAGCCGGCTTTGTCTTCATCGGAGCCCCGCCGTGCCCGACGGTTGTCTTTAGGGTTGTAAAAACCCTCCGCAATCAGCTGGGCGGTATCTTTGGTGATGGCCAGGTACCCTTCGTACCGGCTGTCGAGGTTGTCGGCATTGGCATCCAGCCGCAAGCCGCCCCAGTCGTCGTCGTTGACCAGGAAGGTATCGGCCATTACCGTTGCCGTGATGCCCGACATTTCGAATATGTTGCTGATCTCCGCAACCAGGTCAAAACGGCCGCCAAAATCCAGCTCTTCGTATTCCCAGATCTCATCGATGAAGGCAAAGTCGAGGTTGTCCAGAGAAAGCTTCAGGCCTTTTTCCCCCACACTCTGCAGGCGGAGTTCCTGATCGCGGTGCTCCATGCGGAAGTGCTCGGTATCTACAAAGCCCTTACGGAAGGTGATGAGATTGTCCGGTTCGATTTCCCAGATCTTTTGCAGAATAATCAGGTTCGACTGCTTGAAGCGCAGTTGGTAATTCAGGCTATCCAGCAGGTAGAGCTGTCCGTTGAGGTTGATATTGTCCAGCACCGAGAGCCCCTCCGCCTGATAAGCCAGGCCGATATCCAGGGTATCGCGGTCGAGGTCAGCCAGTACATGTACCGGGGCTAGTTGCCGCTTCTCATTGAGCACCGGCTCTTCTACCCGAAAATTGATGGAGCCGACAGAATCCCGCAGCCGGGAATACAAGCCAACCTCATTGAGGGCGATATTGCCGTACCGGAAGCGTGGCATCCGCAGGTGGATGAAAATGGAGTCTTTTGCATTGTCGAAATACCCTTCCAGTGAAGCCTGTTGGATAGGGCCTAACTTAGGGTCGAAGAGCGCAAGGATGCCTTTGGTATCCTTCACCCGGAGGTCGTATACGAAGGCGTTGGGCTTGGGCGCCCGTTGGGGCGGTTTCAGCCCAAGGCGGTTAAAAAAGGCGGTATGATTCCGCTGCAGGTAATCCATTAGAGCGGGGCCTACCCCCTCAATATCAAACTGCCCTAGCAGGCTGCCTTCCATTAAGTCAGACTGAATGCCGAAGCGCTTTCGACCCCCCGGTTCAAAGAAGGAGCTGAAGACCACGGAATCTACCGAGATGGTATCCTGATTGCGGTGCAATATGACCACATCCCGCAGCCGGCCGCTGCCTTCCAGTTCGGAAAGGGTGCTGTTTTGTAGGTCCAGCCCTATATCACCCGACAGGGTAATATCCTTCTCCGTTAGATTCAGGGGTTGCATGGCCACTTTGTTGACGGAGGCGTAGAAGTTGAACTTGGGCACGCTGTCCGTCAGGTCCACCTGCCCGTTAAACTGAAAGTCAATGTATTCGTCCTGGATCAGGAAATCCCCTGAAAACTGGTTTTTCTTGAGCAAACCGGTCAGCTGGGCGTTGCGGTAGTTATAGCCCTTATAGATGAAGCTTTCCACTTCGGCGCTTAGATCGGCGGTAGCCGTTTCTGCGGTCAGGCCTTTGCCATTACGCACGCTGGAGGAGAAATTGACCAGCCCCAGGTCTTCATTTTGGGTAAACTGGCCCAGATCAAAATCGACCAGCGATAAACTACCGCTGTAGGAGGCTTCGGCCCGGTTGTCACTCAAATTTCGGACTTTCATATCCATCTCGGCTTTGCCCAGGGCGGAACTAAGGGTCCCGTAGGCAATATAGTCGGAAAACAGCACATCGAAGCGCCCCGAAAAGTCGAGCCACCCCAAACGGTTAAAGGCCTCGGGCGGGCGGAATTTGGGGAAGAGCTGCTGCAGTGCGGTCATATTGGTACGAAGCTCATCCAGCTGCAGGTTGATGGTCCGGAAGTCGGGATAGGTCAAGTCCCGGGTACGCAAGTCGCCTCGGGCCACCAGGCGCCGGTTCTCCAGGGCGATGAACATGTTTTTTGCATCCAGGTCGTTGACGGTGCCATCCACCTGGCCGTCCAAATACAACTTTCGGTCCCGGTTGTCCCAAAAAAAAGCGTTAGTTTTCAGCTTCGGGGCGAACGTCATAATATCGCGCAGGGTAACGGAAGCATTGCTCAGGTGAACCTGCATTTCTACTTCATCGGGGAATGACTTAAAAGCTTCGTAGGTATCGTACCGGAAGATCAGGGTATCCCCGATATCGCTGTTTGGTGTTTTGAGCTGCAGGTCGTAGAGTTCCAGCCCCCGGCTCCAGACCCGACCCTGCCCTACGGTCAAATCTTCCAGCACAAAGCCACTCAGGTCCCGCAGGTTGAACTCCTCCACCTGGCCAGAAAAATCAAGGCTATCGGAGCAAAATGAAAATTCGTTGATCCCGATATTGATATCGAAGACATCCATGTGCTGGTAATTCAGCTCATCCACAGGCCCCGCATTATCAGGGTCGTTCCGCCAGTTGTGCAAGGAAAACTTACCATCTTTCAGGACAAATTCCCCGATCGTCGCAAAAAAGGGCAAGGCGGGCTCAGTAATTACTGTATCCGGGCTGGCGTTGGCATCAGCACCTGGCCAATCGATGTACTCGTATTCGTCAATGCGGACGTAGGGCCCTTCCAGAATGACGGACTCGGCGTGCAGCGTGCGGTCGGGCAGAGAGAACTCATCGAAAACAGCAGAGCCTTCAGCCAGGTAAATATCTAGTTTTTGCCCCCGGGCTTTGTCTTCCTTAAGAAAGCGGACTTTGCTTAGGGTCAGCCCTTCCACATCGAGGTAGAAAGGGCGCTTTTGAGATGGGGTGGCTGCCGTGTCGGGCGGGAAGAGGCGCCCCAGCAGCACTTGCATGTTATTGTAGTCGTCGTCGGCTGCCTTGCGGATATTGACCATCGCGCTGTCGAGGGCAAGGTCTTCAATAACGATCCCCCGTTTGAGGTAGACGAGGGGGTTCAGGCTGAAGTCGGCGTATAAATACCGGCTAAAGATAGCGGTATCCCCGAGGGTCAGGTCTTCGACGTAGAAGTTTTCCAGCACCAGCTGGTCGAGGAAGGAGATGTTGAGCCGCTCTATGGAAACGGTGGTTTTAGTGGCTTCGCTCAGTGCGGTAGTCAGGCGTTTGGCCAGGTAGTTCTGCACTGCCGGCACCTGCAGGAGGCCAGAAAACACCAGAAATAGCAGCAACAGGCTTACGGCCAGGCGTTTTACCCACAACCATAAACGAGCGCGAAAAGAGCGGGCTACAGCTTGCTCTTCGGATGGCTTTTCCTCACTCGGTGCTTTCATCTATACGTTCAACCAAACATCCCGCGAATATATTGATAGAATGCCAGATTTAACGTAGAATTAGCATATTTGGCGGGGCGGGGTCCCAAATGCCCCGCCCCGCCCTACCGCCGAGGTGTCCGGCCATTTACAACTCCCGGATTTTGATGCTCCGGAAAGATACCCGGTTACCGTGGTCTTGCAGCAAAATATGCCCCTGTGGCAGCTCCCCAAAATCCGGCCATACCTTGTACTTGCTGTAGGCAACCAATGCCCGGTACATAGGGGTATTGCGCTCGTACTCCAGGACTTTAAAGCCATTAAGCCAGTGCTCAATGTGATTGCCTTTGACCAGCAGGCGGGCCTGATTCCACTGCCCGATGCCTCGGAACGGCTTGCCCCGGCCGGGTACCGACAGGTTTTCAGCCGGAATGAGGTCGTAAAGAGAAGCAAGGGTGCGGTTGCCCTCCACCCCCTTTTTGGCGTCCGGGTGCGCTTTGTCGTCCAGGATCTGGTACTCCAGGCCAATGGAAGAGCCTGGCCCTTTATTCAGCTCCGGATCAACGAAGTACTTGATGCCGCTGTTGGCACCTTCCGTGATTTTGAATTCCAGCATGAGCTCAAAGCTGCTAAATTTATCACGGGTGATGATATCGCCACCGTTGGTGGATTCGCCGCCATCGGATTCCAGCACCGTGAGCACGCCATCCTCAATTTCCCAGCCCTGTTTGGGGAAGTCCTGCGCGCGGGCGCTGCGCCACCCCTTAGTGGATTTGCCGTCCCACAGCAGGCGCCAGCCTTTGCTGGCTTCGTACTCCGTCAGGGTGTTTGGCAAATAGTTGAGCTCCATGGCGTGGGGCGCCATTGGCCAGCGGCTGTCCTCCAGGTTGGCCGTCTTAATACGGATATTGCGCCAACGGATTTCCCGGTTGGCCTTTTCCTCGTTGTCGCCAATGCCATGCACCTGCAGCCCGATGAAGCCGGAGGCGGTCATATCGTCAATGACGTTGGCCGTATTGACGCCATTCACCCACACCCGAAGCTCATTGCCTACCGCTTCAATGTGGTATTTGTTCCACTGCCCGGCCTTGTAAGCAGTGCGGGCTTCGGGGTTCAGGCTGAGCGGGTACAACCACCCACGCCGGCCCTCATCGTAAATCCCTCCGCTGTATGCCCGCTGGCTGGGGTCAACTTCTGCCTGATAGCCATGCACGCGCCCGTCTTTGTAGTCCGGGCTGCTATTGCTGCGAAACTGAATACCGGAATTGATCGCCGCATCCCCCCAAATCTCCACTTCCAATATAAAGTCGCTGAACAGCTCCTCGGTGCACAGAAACGTATTTGGCGTTTCTGTCTTGGTGGTGCCCACAATGACCCCGTTTCGGACCTCATAAGGCGCTTCGCCGTTGCGCTTTTCCCAGCCCTTTAAGTCTTTGCCGTTAAACAGCTCCCGCCAGCCCTCATCCGGGTTGCCGGCCTGAGCCCAATGGGTTGCCCCGCCGAAAAATAGCAGCAGGCTCAATAATCGCAATAAATTTTTCATTATTATTCGGTGGTTTTGATTCGCCAATAACAGAACTTTCAGGGTAACACAGCGCAGGACACCCACTCCTAAAGGTAGCCGTAAATTACCAACTGCGGTTGCGCATTAGGACTAAACTTTACAACTATTGTAACCAAAGATATGGACTTGAAGCAAATGGACAGAAGAGACTTTATCCGGAAGAGCGGCCTGGCTACTGCAGGCCTAACGCTAGCCTCAATGGGTATGGCGCCTCGGGCATTACCTAAAAACGAAACCCTGCAGTTGGGCGTGATTGGCACCGGTGCCCGGGGCGGCGGCATCATCCGGTTATTGGACAGCCTGCCACAATTCAGCACCGTAGCCTGCTGCGATGTACTGCCCTTCCGGCTGGACAACGCAATAGCTAATGCCGACAAAAAAGCCAAGGCTTATACCGACTACCGCGAGCTGTTGGATGACCCCGATGTAGATGCCGTCCTCATTGCAACGCCCCTTTCCATGCATTACGAAATGGCGGCTGATGCGGTGGCGGCTGGCAAGCATGTGTACTGCGAAAAAACCATGACTTACCAGACATGGGAAGCTGACCGCCTGGCCGAAAAGGTAGCCGACAGCGGCCAGACCTTCCTGGTGGGCCACCAATACCGCTTCCATCCGCTTTACTTCCGCGTCGCTGACCTCATCCGCAGCGGTAAAATCGGCGACATCACCAATGTATACATTCAGTGGAACCGCAATGGCGACTGGCGCCGGCCGGTGCCCGACCCACAGTACGAGCGCCTGATCAACTGGCGCATGTACACCGAGTATTCGGGCGGGTTGACGGCCGAGCTCCATTCCCACCAAATTGACTTCGTGAATTGGGTGCTCGATACCCACCCGGAGCAAGCCATTGGCTTCGGCGGCATCAATTATTGGAAGGACGGGCGGGAGACCTTCGACAACGTTAACTCCACCTTCCTTTACCCGAATGGCATGAAGGTCAATTGTATATCGCTGACGTCTAATGCGCACGAAGGCTACCTCATGAAGTTCAAAGGCAGCAAAGGCACGATAGAGCTGAGCATCGACAAAGGCTGGATTTACTTTGAGCCGCTGAACAAAAAGGAAAAAGGCATGGTCGACGGGGTTTCCGGCGCTACCCTCAACCGGGCGGAGGAAGACAAGTACGCCATCGATTTTGAGCATGAGCAGGAAGGCTGGGATGGCACCCACTACGCCTTCCAGGAATTTTACGAATGCATCCGCGACAACCGCCTGCCCGAATCAAATGTGGAAACGGGGGCTGCGACCGCCAAATGCGTGCGTATGGCCATCGATGCCATGCGGGAGAATAAAGCAGCCGACTGGCCGGGCTGATGCGCGGAGCCGGCACTCTATTACCGGCACTGCAGCCCTTCCCCTACGAACTGCACAGGGTAGAGCGTCCCGGATGCAGGGGGGCGGATGGTCAAGGGCAGTACAGACTTGCGGTCGTCCCAGGCTGGATTCATTTCGTAGAGCTGATTGCGGTGGGACATCCGGCTGTCATCGATGGGTCCGTACTCATGCACAACCTGGGGCTGCCCCCAGGCTTCCACCGTATCTGCCGGTACAATAGAGGTGTACACAATTGAATCGCCGTATTCCGTAACCCGCTCCCGCTTGCCGGGTATGAGCGTCTTGTACTGCGTGTAATTGTTGAACAGCAAATTACTGGGCCCCGGCGGCCGGTGGTGCTTGGGCACACCCCGGCTAAAGCAGTGCCAGGAATGCCACTCAGGGATGCGCACCACATTGCGCTCGATGAGGTTGTGGCCGCCGTCGCCGTTGTGGAAATTGACATCCACTTCGAAGTAATTACCGGTCACGACGTTATACGCCGCCCCACTCTGTATAGCAAAGTGGCGGATCGCTTTTACGGTATCCGCTGCGATGAGCACGTAGCGGCTGTTTTGTTCAATATTGAAATAGCCATTGCCCCGCCCGCCTTTGTTGTAAGCGCCCTCTATCCGGCTCTGCGTAATGCTGATGTGCGCCGACTCCAGGACGAGAATAGGGTCCGTGCCTGCGTTCAGGATTTGGCAATTTCGGATCCACGAATTCCGGGCATGGTCAAATGCAATATGGGTCACGTACAGCTGCCGCTCGCCCTGCGGGTCATTTTTGAAGGTTTTTTTCTGCCAGGGGTAATCGAAGTAAGGATAGGCCACTGGCTGGAAATCTACCACCTGATAATCCACCGTCAAATGCTCCAGCCCGGCCCAACGCACCTCCCGGAACCGGATGGCGGCAACATTTTCAAAGGGGCTGGGGTAGAATGGCCCCCGCAGCTGATTGCTCAGCACCACCCCGCTGCGGGCTGTCCCCCTGACAATTACGCTGTTGCGCAGGTACAGCGGCTCATGAATAGGGTAAATGCCAGCCGTCAGCAAGACCACGCCGCCACCTGCCTCCGCCGCCCGGTCCAGGGCTTCCTGCACATCAGCTCCCGGCTCCAGGGTATCCCGTACCGGAAATTCGTCTTCATTTGGAATGCCGCACTGCACCCCCGCCTGCGCCCAGTGCCACATATCCGGGAAGCGGGCATCGTACTGCTCGCCATCAAATGCCCAACCGCGGTCGCCATAGGCCTGCCCGGAGAGGGCAGTGCTGCCCGCTAGGATCGCCAGAAAGAGAAGAAACCAATGCCTCATGCTTTTTGAAAAAAGGGGGATTCGAACGAAGCCTTGTCACCATTCCCTGGCTTGTTACAAAGTGCAAATTCAGTATACCTCTCTCAAAATGTACAAAAATGAAGAATAGCGTTCTTCTTATTTTCTTGCCCCTGCTACTTACCGGGCCGCTTCTTACGGCTCAGGCCACCTACAATATTATCGAATACGGAGCGGCCGGCGATAGCACCACACTTAACACCGAAGCCATTCAGGCAGCGGTTGACGCAGCGGCCAGCGCGGGAGGGGGCACTGTCCTTATTCCGCCCGGCACCTGGCTGAGCGGTACTGTCTTCCTGAAATCCAATACCACGCTTCACGTAAGTGCCGGGGCGACCCTACTCGGCTCGCCAGATATCTCGGACTATGCTGAAATGACCTGGGGCCACAACAAAGACCGGCAGCCCTATCATCTTATCGTGGCTGAGGGCCAGCGCAACGTAGCCATCGAGGGCCGGGGCACCATCGATGGTAATGGCAGGCATTTTTGGCAACCCTTTGAGACCGATGAAAAGGGCAACATGGTTGTACCCCGGTGGATTATGGCCAAAGACCTGAAAGTGAGCCCCCTTATTGAGCTGACCGGCTCCCGCAACCTCTACGTCCGGGATGTCACCATCAAAACCGGGGGCGGGTGGAATTTGCACATACACGACTGCGACCTGGTCAAGGTCCAGGGCGTTAATATCATCAATAACCTTTACAGCCCCAATTCGGATGGCATAGACATTACCGGAAGCTCGGATGTCATCATTTCCGATTGCTACATCAAGACCTGCGATGATGCCATCTGCCTGAAAACCACGCCGGACAGCCGCTCCTGCCACCGGGTGACCGTTACCAACTGTGTATTGGAAACCCTATGCGTTGGCCTCAAGCTGGGCTGCAATGAGTCGTTTAAAGACATCACCGATGTAACCATGAGCAACTGCGTGGTGAACAATTCCTCCAGGGCAGTGGGCCTATACGTCCGGGAAGGTGCGGTCTACGAGCGCATCAACATCACCAACATCGTAGCGAATACGAATGCCCCGCTCATCTTCAACCGCCCCATTCAGTTTATGGTGGAAAAACGGAATCCGGAAAGCCCTGCCGGCGGCATCCGTGATGTTTCCATTAGCAACTTTACCGCGACTACCGAAGGCCGCATATTGCTTACGGCCGCAGACGGCGGCTTCCTGGAGAATATCACCATGCGCGATGTGACGCTGCGCTATCCCATGATCGAAGACCCCAGGCCGATGGTAGAAGGCTCCGGCAGTGGCCAATTCCCGAAAATCGACCGGCACCCGGAGGCGATGGGAGCTTTGGCGGCTATTGTGGCAGACAACGTAAAAAATCTGCACCTAGAGAACTTCCGGGTCTTCTGGCCCACCACTGAAACCACGCCCCAGTCATGGGCGCACCCCGAACGGATTGAGAATGGCAGCCTGCGCATTCACCGCCCGGATTACAGCAGGGCACGACAGGCCGAGTTCTCCGTGCTTTGGGGCAAAAACCTGAAGGGCGGGCAAATCATAGCACCATCGGCCGAGCCCTCAGGGCCGGAACGCCAAAAATATGTACTTCATTATTCTGATATTCAAATCCTTGACTAAGCTATATGAGAAATTCAACACTTTTATTCTTTATTGCCGTCTGTTTTCTGAGCAGTTACGGTTCGTACGCTCAGGATAACCACGACTACCTTACCGAACAATACGACCAACTCCACTACTCGGAAAAACAGGCTTATTACCGGGAACTGGCGCCGATGTCTGTGGGCGCCGTTTACCTGCCCCGGCCCGGAGAAGGGGAAGAAGAACTGCGCTGGCATTTCCGCACCATGAAGGAGCTCGGCTTCACCAGCACCAAACAGTTGTTCCCGCCCAATGGCATGACCTTCGAGGAAGCGGCACTCATTGCCTTGGAAGAGGGCATCATCCCCTGGTGGTACGGGGAAGCCGGCTGGGCGCCCTTCAGGCCGGAGGTGCTGGAAGCCGCAGGGCTGCCCACCGATATGAGCATTCAGGAGGCCCGGGGGCACCCCAAAATGAAAGCTTACCAAACGGAAGTCCTCCGGCAGCGCATCCTGCGCCGGCAGGAATTGGTACAAGCGACCGCGCAATATCAGCCAGATAAAATCTCTCATCCCAATACCGGGGGGGTAGGTCATAAATTACCCGATGAAATCAAGCCGGTTTTCCTGAACTGGGTACGGGAGCAATACGGCAGCATCGACAGCCTCAACTACGCCTACAATATGCACCATGTGTTGCTGGCGCCCGGTGGGAAGCCGTTTGAATCCTGGGCTGATTTCAACGAGCGCTGGGAGCAAATCCCGAACAAGGAATACCGCCACCTTCGCGACATCTTCCGCTTTAAAGCCGATATGCGCCTGAAGTGGACACAGGAAAATAAGATTGACCGCCACAATGCTTTTGATCCTGTGCCTCCTTACCGGGCGGGAGGCGAAATGGGCATGTTCCTGCCCTTCTCCTGGCGGGGCGTCGATATGGAGGGCATTGCCGAACTGATGACGCCCAACGGCTCCTTCTACCCTTCCATCCACCTGGCCTGGCACTTTGATGAGGTGGAGCACGAAATCACCCGCCCGGTATACATGCAAGCCGCCCTGACCCACGACTACTTCAAAGGTGGATGGTCGGGTACCTGGGAGTCCACCGGTGGGCCACAGCAGTTCAGCGGCGGCAAGGGCGGCAATGGCTTTACCGTAGATGAGGGCATCATCACCCAGCTCATGCTCACCTATTTGGCAGCAGGCTATAAAGGCTTCGGGCTATGGTCGTGGAGCATGCGCACGGCTGGCTGGGAAGCCGGTGAATATGCCTTGCTGGACCGCCACAACAAAGTGACCGATAAAGCCATCCGCGCTGGCGCCATCGGCAAAGCCGCCCAAAAGTACCGGGATGAAATCTGGCAGGGGCATAAGGAGCCCTTTGTCGGGGTGTACGCCGACTGGGAAAACGAAGCCTACTGGGCAGCCATGTCCGTTCAGGGCCGGGATGTCTTTAAGCAACTGCCAATTGATGCCCGTACCGGGGTGAGCCGGGCGCTGATCAACTACAACGTACCCTACGAATACGTCACGCCTTCCGACCTGCGAAAGGGCATCGCCGGGCGCTACCGGGTCATCTATTTGCCATTTATCATTGCAATCGACCCGGAAATCATCGGCATTCTAACCGAATATGTGGAAAACGGCGGCCGGGTGGTGATCGACATGCCCTCCGCCTGGTACGATGAAAATGGCGCGCTACTGTACTCCGATAAAGGCACGGCTTTTGAAAAACTATTTGGCGCCACCATCAATCAGTACCAATACGCCGGCATCAATATGGACTACCGGCTGGATGGGCAGCCCCTGCACGGCTTCACCCTCGATATGACGCCAACTTCTGCTGAGGTGGTGGAGCGCTACCATTCCGGCGGACCGGCTATAACCGAAAATAAGCTGGGCAAAGGCACCGCCGTCATTCTCGGTTTCCAGGCTTCCATGGACTGCTTTAAGCCGGGCAATACCGCTGCCGAAGCGCGGCTGATCAGGCATACCCTCGCTGATTACCAGCCCTTCTACCGGTGTGAAGACGCTATTGTCTACCGCATGGCTTCCCCCGGGGCTGACCATTACTTTCTCCTCAATGATGGAGAAGCAAAGCAGGTCGAACTGGACTTCGACTATACGTACCGTAACGCCACTGATGCCATTACCGGCGAATCCTTTAATTTGGGCGCACCGATCAAACTGGAGCGCTACAGCGGGCGCTGGCTGCGCTTTGAAAAATAATCCTGCATGAAATACCTAATCTCCTTCGTTCTGCCTGTCTTGCTTTTCGCAGGCTTTACCCTACTGCCGGAACCGAAAGCAGCTGCCCCGGACCGCCCCAACATCGTCCTCATCCTCACCGACGATCAGGGGCATGGCGACCTGGGCTACCACGGCAATCCGTTGATCCACACCCCGGTACTGGACAGCCTGGCTCGGCACAGTGTGCGCCTTACGGAGTTTTACGTCTCCCCCGTTTGTGCCCCCACCCGGGCCAGCCTCATGACCGGGCGCTACGGGCTGCGAACCGGTGTGTACGATACCTACGCCGGGGGCGCAACGATGGCAGCGGAGGAACAAACCATGGCCGAACTACTCAAAACAGCCGGGTATCGTACTGGCGTTTTCAGCAAATGGCACCTGGGGGACAACTATCCTTACCGCCCCATCGATCAGGGATTTGATGAGGCGCTGGTACACGCTGCCGGAGGACTGGAGCAACCCGGCGACCGCTACGGGAATTTCAGCCGGAAAGGGCAAAGCTACTTTGACCCCCTGCTGGAGCATAACGGGAAAGTGGTGCAGGGGGAAGGCTACTGCTCTGATGTTTTTACGGATGCCGCGATTGACTTTCTCCAAACCGGAGACGATCAGCCCTTTTTCCTGTATCTGGCCTTTAATGCGCCCCACACCCCACTGGAAGTGCCGGAAGGAGCCTACGAACGCTATCGTGATATGCCCTATCCCTTTGACACCTTTGCCATTCAGGGTTTCAATGAGTTTGAACGGATGAAGCCGAAGGACATTGAAGCCGCCCGCAAAGTCTACGCTATGGTTTCCAATATCGATGAAAATGTGGGCCGGCTGCAGCGGGCATTGGAGCAGGCCGGTGTAGCCGACAACACCCTCCTCATTTTCCTGACGGATAACGGCCCGCAGCAAATCCGCTACAAATCTGGCTTCTACGAGCGGAAGGGATCGGTATATGAAGGCAGTATCCGGGTGCCTTCCTTCTGGCATTTCCCTAAAGCCTTTGGTGCGGTCCGGGACGTACCGGGTGTTGCTGCTCATATTGACGTGCTCCCTACCCTCGCTGAACTTACCGGTGCCACGCCCGAAGCAAAATTGGATGGCCAGAGTTTCCTGCCTGCCCTTACCGATGAAAAGGAAAAGGTAGCCGGTGGGCGCACTTTGTTTTTTCAATGGCAACGGGGCTATCCCCGGGGGTTCCACAACATGGCGGTTCGGACGGATTCCTTCAAATTGGTGGGCAAGTACCGGTTTGAAAAGGCGCCAGATGATTTTGAGCTATTTGATTTGCGCAGCGATCCTTTCGAAACCACCGACCTGAGCCGGGAATACCCGGAAGTAGTCCGGATATTATCTGAAAAATTTCAAAGCTGGCAGGCAGAGATGAAAGCTGCGCCCGCCCTGCTCAGCGAGCACCCTGTAGCGTTACGTACCCCTGAGGGCTACCCTGTGCGCCTCAACCGCAACGACTGGAAAGGACCGGCTACCAAACAGTGGAGCAGCCAGGCGGCGCATGGCTATTGGGCCGTGGAGGTATCAAAGGCCGGGAGCTACAACTTCGAGCTGTTCTTCCATGAACCCTTGCCCGGGCACGGCAGCCTCAACCTCAAAGTGGGGACTGAGCAACGCGAAATGATTGTGCGGGACAGCATCACGCAACGGTTCTACTTTGATGGCCTGCCGCTCCAACCTGGGCAATACCGGCTCGATGCCTGGTTTCACTGCTTTTGGCCGAAGGAGGTGGTGGGCACTTACGGGCCGTATGATGTGACAGTGACGGCTCAGTGATATAAGCTTGACTTAAGGCACCTGCGCGCTATTTTAGTTGAGGTGGCTTTTGCAATAACAACCCAAATGAAAGGGTAAGGGACCGCAAACGTTGTTCCCATTCGTAATCGTCAGGCGGGGCCGAACCAGTGGCATCGTATGCGAATCCTTTGTATAGGCCACTCTGAGCGTACTGGCACCCCAGACAAAACACCCCCCAGAAGCAATGTTTCGTTCCCATGCGAAAGTAAGAAAATGGAGTAGATGGGTCAGCGGGAACATAATTATATGGACCATCCGTTGCATAATGGCCTTCACTCATCAGGCCCCCGCTAAATATCAGGTACCACTTACGAAAACGGTATTGATACTGCACACCCCAACCATCAAATACCCCCCAAGAGTTACCCAGGCCGGAAGTTCTCATAGCAGGTATATACTCAAGCCCAAGATAATGGCGTGACGTGATTTTGTAGCCTGCGCCGATATGGCTCATGTCATAGATTTTATCTGCAAGAAGCGCACCAAAATGCCCTCCCGCATAAATGCGTTCCCAAAACGATCTGGATTCGTTTTTTTCTTCATTTTGGGCGGGGAGCGAACCCAGAGATAGTAACGAAAAAAGGGCACAATACAATAGTTGAATTGTTTGCATGGTTTTTTTATCTCTTTTGTTAAGTATTACACTCGATGGAAACTCAACATTGATGAACGCCCAAACCGATTTGAACGATCATTCCCGCTCAATCTTGGGTGGATATTGCAAAAGCATACCGAAGGTGAGCGTGAAGATCAGCAGCCTTCTTATTTTCATAATTTAAGGTTGCGTTTTTTAGCATCTCTATACCTGCACCAACCCATACACCAACGCGGCCAGCGCACCACCCACAAGCGGCCCCAGAATAGGGATCCAGGCATAATCCCAGTTGCTGCTGCCCTTGCCAGAAACAGGCAAGAGGGCATGTGCAATACGGGGACCGAGGTCACGTGCCGGGTTGATGGCGTAGCCCGTGGTACCGCCCAGGCTGAGACCAATGCCCAGGACGACCAGGCTTACGGGCAGCGCCCCCAGAGAGCCTAAGCCTACGGGCCGGCTCGGATCACCTACGGGGATATTAGGCGCTGTGAGAAAAAGAACGGCAATCATCAGGACAAAAGTGCCAATCAGCTCGGAAAAAAAATTAGCGCCATTGTGTCGGATCTGCGGGATGGTGCTGAAGGTGGCCAGTTTTAGCACGGGATCCTTGGTTGTCCGATAGTGCTGCACGTAAGTTAGCCAGACGCAGCTGCCACCAGCTATTGCCCCTAGGATTTGGGCTAGCACATAACCCCAGACCTTGCTCCAGGCAAATTTGCCGGCGACCGCCAGCGCCACCGTCACCGCCGGATTGATATGGGCACCGCTGTAATCCTGGGCTACAAAAACCCCGACGAAGACCCCCATCGCCCAGCCCACCGTAATCACAATCCACCCGCCCTGATGGCCCTTGGTATCTTGCAGCACGACATTGGCCACTACGCCATTGCCGAGCAGGATCAATAAAAAGGTGCCGATGAATTCTGCGATAAACGGTGTCATAGGGTCTGGTTTTTCCAGAAAAGATAAAAAAAATAGCTTGTTCACCGGACAGGCCATTACAGCAAGGACCGCAAATCTTCCTTTTTTTAAGAAAATCCTATTCCTATGATTTGGGCCCTGACCTTATTGTCCCTGCTTCCATTTACAGACCCACCACCGGAGCCACCCCCGAAGCCAAATATCCTCTGGATCGTCAGCGAAGACAACAGCCCCCTGCTCGGCTGCTACGGCGACCCCTTTGCGACCACGCCAAATTTGGACCGCTTTGCCGAAGATGCCATGGCTTTCGACCACGCTTTTGCCAGTGCGCCGGTCTGCGCGCCCTCCCGGTTTACCATCATCACCGGCACCTACGCCAGCGCGATGGGCACGGCGGGCATGCGCAGCTATTACCCTATTGATCCGCAGGTTCGGTTTTTTCCAAACTACCTCCGGGAAGCCGGTTATTACTGCACCAACCGCTCAAAAACCGATTACAATACGCCGGGCCAACCGGATACCTGGAATGCCTCCAGCCAGGAAGCCCACTACAGCCAAGGCGGGGAAGGACAGCCGTTCTTCCATGTGCACAATATTGGGATTTCTCATGAGAGCCAAATCCACAACCGCAAGGAGCCATTAGTGCATGACCCTGCAAAAGCCCCCCTGCCGCCCTACCACCCGGATACCGATACCATACGCCGGGACTGGGCGCAGTACTACGACCGGGTGATGCAGATGGACGAGCAGGTGGGAGCAATCATTGCGCAGCTCAAGGAGGATGGGCTATACGAAGAGACCATCATTTTCTACTACAGCGACCACGGTGGCGGCCTGCCCCGGGCCAAGCGGTTCTTGTACGAATCAGGCACGCACATCCCGCTGATCATCCGGGTACCGGAAAAATACCGGGCTTTGTTCCCTGGCTACGAGCCCGGGCAGCGCACCGATCGTATGGTAAGCTTTGTGGATTTTGCGCCAACGGTACTTTCGCTGGCAGGCATTGAGCCGCCGGAATACATGCAGGGCGAAGCTTTTCTCGGCCCTTACGCCTCCGCCGCCAAGCCGGCCATTTACAACTTCAAGGAGCGCATGGATGCCACCATCGACTTTGGACGGGCTGTACGCACCCCCAAATACCGGTACATCCGTAATTTCATGCCCTACCGCCCCAACGGGCAGTACGTCAACTATCAATGGCGGGCCCCTTCTCAGCGATCCTGGGAAGAAGCCTGCCAGAACAACCGCTGCAACCCTGTACAGCACCGGTTTTGGCAGCCAAAAGCATCCGAGGAGCTGTACCTAATCAGCTCAGACCCGCACAATATCAATAACCTGGCCACCCAACCTGGTTACGCTGCCATCAAGGACAGCCTCAGCCAGCAGTTGGATGAATGGATGATGCAAACCCGGGACTTGGGCCTTATACCGGAATTTTTGAGAAACGAATCAGCTAATATGGATTGGAGGGCCCGCATCACCACACCTGCTTACCCGTATGCCCGCTTGCTGGGGGCAGCCAAAGCCGCCAGCAGCTGGGAAGCGGAGCCAGTAGATTCGCTAAGGGCCTGGCTCGGGCTTTCCCAACCTTTCCGCTACTGGGCACTGCAAGCCATACGGTGCAGCCCCGCCCCGGCACACAAAACTTTGCTGCCGGAGCTGGAGAAGCTTGCTGCCGATACTGGGTCGCCGGTACACCTCGCTCTAATTGGCGCTTTTTACCAATTAGGCGGCCGGGCGAAGGCATTTGAACTATTCGAACAGTGGCTGGCCCACGAGGACGTGATGGTACGGACCTATGTACTTGACCAGGCATTGATTTTTACGCCCGATGAGCTCAAAAAATACGACAGCCAACTCCGGCTCTTCACTGAACAGGAAGGGCGGCCGTATGATAAGCGGGCGGCGCAGTATGTTTTGCTAAAAATCAATGGCCATGAACGCTAAATTGACGACCTGCTTATTCCTCATGATCTGGACCGCAGCGTGGGGGCAGACCAGTAATGACGCCCCCAAACGCCCCAACGTCATTTTCATCTATGCGGATGACCTGGGCTACGGCGACCTGAGCTGTTACGGTGCGGATTCCATTCACACGCCCTATCTCGATCAAATGGCGGCAGAAGGTATCCGGTTTACCAACTTCTACGTCACTTCGCCCGTTTGCTCCCCCTCCCGCACCGGGCTTCTGACGGGCCGTTACCAAGTCAGGACGGGCATCACGCGGGTCTTTTTTCCGAATAGCCTTCAGGGCATCGACAGCTCGGAATACACGATGGCAGAAATGTTCCGCGATGCTGGTTATGCCACGGGTATCATTGGCAAATGGCACCTGGGGCACTTGCCGCCCTACCTGCCTATGGAGCACGGCTTCGGCTACTGGTTTGGTATTCCCTACAGCAATGATATGGAGTGGAAGCCCCGCAAAGACCCGCCCCTGCCGCTGATGCGTAATGGTAAGGCCATCAGTCAGCCTGCCCATCAGCCTACGCTGACGCAGCGGTACACCGCTGAGGCGGTCACCTTCATCGCACGTCACCGGGAGGAGCCTTTTTTCCTTTATATTCCGCATACTTTCCCGCACAAACCGCTGCATGTATCTGCCGAGTATAAAGGCACTTCGCCTTACGGCAAATACGGGGACGTCGTACAGGAACTGGACAGAAGTGTGGGGGAGGTTTTGAAGGCACTTAGGGAATTTGGAATAGCAGAAAACACCCTGGTGGTCTTCAGCAGCGATAATGGGCCGGCGGCAAAAGGCGGAGGCAAAACCGGTGGGCTCAGAGGCCACAAAGCCACAACCTACGAAGGCGGGATTAAAGTGCCAACCCTCGCCTGGTGGCCCGGTAAGATCGAACCGGGGCAGGACCTCACTGAGCCTATGCTGATGACCGACTGGCTGCCCACCTTTGCGCAGCTTGCAGGCGGAGAGTTGCCCGAAGACCGCCCCTACGACGGACAGGACATCGGTGAATGGCTCGTTGGCCGTGGTACTCCGCAGAGCCGCGACTTCTTTTTCTATTTCAATGAAAGCCTGCGCACCGTACGGTCTGGCGACTGGAAATACATGCGCCCCGTCCTGGACAACCCCTATCGGCAGCACATGAAACCACACGGCCCAATGCTCTTCCACCTGGCTAAGGACCCAAATGAAACCACAAACCTTATTGAAAATTTCCCGGAAAGAGCCCGGGAACTCGAACAGCGGATGGTGGAATTTGAGCGCCAAATACAGCCTGTACCTGAACCTAAACTAAAGGCGGTACCCTTTGATGACCCCCGCAAATAAAAAACCCAAGCGGGAAGCCTGGGCTTTATTTACACGACCTTGTCGGCGCAGGAAGAGCTGGCAAAAGCATCCGGTTTAGCTTTGAAGACAAAGCCCATGCTGAGGATGTAGCCCATCGCTTCCTTGAGCGCGACGTTGGATTGAAATTCGGGATCGGTATTGATGTCGGCGTGCACTTCCAGCTCTACCTTGTGCTTGTCGAGCAAATCGCAGAGGCTGTAGGCTACTTCCACGGATTTGGCTACCTCCGTGATCATGCGCTCCCGCAGGCCCATACCGGCACGCTCGCGGGTATTGTGGATGTACATAAAGCCACCCTTTTTCTCCCGCAAGAACACGATTACGGTTGCAAACTCGATGAAACCGCCCCGCACCTGAGAGTCGGATCCGATACAAACCTTCAGCCGGTGCCCGGCAGCCTTTTCGCGGAGGATGGTTTGCTCCACCTCTTCTTTAATCGGCAAGTTGAGCCTTTCGCCATTAAGCTTTCGCCATTTCATGGTCATGGTCGATTTTTGCTAAAAATACAAATAACCTAAACCATACAGTGTATGGTCTTAGAAAATTTAAACAGAATTAATGTTGGATTAACAAACATTCAAACGCAAAATTTAATACCAAAGGTTCCCATAGGCTTATCTTTTTGGCTAAAGGCTAACAAAATACTCACACCTGTTCCGCGCTTTGGCTTGTAACCAACTGACAATCAAAACTTTCAGGAACCGGTATTTATTTGTCAAAAATCCGTCACTTGTCGCTGCCTGCGCCTTCGGCATCGCAAAAAAGGCCGCCCACGCTAACAATCATCCGGCTGGGGTGTTAGCTGTAAGCTATGGGTATCCGGAAGCCTGAAATAGACATTGTTTGGTTCAAACGGGACTTGCGCCTGCACGACCACCCGCCGCTTCGGCAAGCGATGCAGGGCGGGCGCCCCTTGTTGTTGCTGTACTGTTTCGAGCCCAGCCTACTAAGCCACTCCGACTACAGCAGCCGCCACTGGCGCTTTGTCTGGGAATCGCTCCAGGATATGCAAGCCCGCCTGCCCGGCCGGATCCTTATCGCGCAGCGGGAAGTTTTGCCGCTATTCGGCGATTTGAACCACTACTTCCGAATTGGCACGGTATTTAGCCACGAAGAAATCGGGGTCCGCCAAACTTACGAACGGGATAAGGCATTTGCGAAGTGGTGTAGCCAGCAGGGTATCCGGTGGGAAGAATATCCGTTTTCGGGGGTGCAACGGGGGCGGCCCAACCGAGACGGCTGGCGCGAAAACTGGTACAGCTATATTGAATCGGCCATCCCGTCCTATTCGCCCGCAGATTTACCCGTATTCGACTGGAGCGCCGTCTTACCGGAGACGGTGAGTGGGGCCGAACTGCCCGGAGAATATACGCAGCGGCATCAGGCTTTTCAGCCCGGGGGCGAACAAACGGGCTGGCGGTATTTGCGCAGTTTTCTGCAGGATGAGCGTATTCAGGGGTACTCCCGCCTCATCTCCAAGCCATTGGCCAGCCGGCGGGCATGCAGCCGGATTTCCCCCTATCTCGCCTGGGGCAACCTCAGCCTGCGGCAGGCTTACCAATATACCTGGCAGAACCGGCACCGGGTCAGCGATAAACGGGATTTGAACAACTTTCTCTCCCGCCTGCGCTGGCGCGACCACTTCATCCAAAAGTTTGAAAGCGAATGCCGTATCGAGTTTGAAAACTTCAACCCCGCTTTCAACCCCCTGCGCACCACTGCGGATACTGGAAGGGTAAGTGCCTGGAAGGAGGGGCAGACTGGCTTTCCACTGGTGGATGCGGCGATGCGCTGCGTCAATGCAACCGGCTACCTCAATTTCCGGATGCGGGCCATGTTGGTCTCCTTTCTGACCCACACCCTATGGCAGCCCTGGCAGGCCGGTGTGCACCATCTGGCGCAGCAATTTCTGGATTTCGAACCCGGTATCCACTATCCGCAGTTTCAGATGCAGGCGAGCACTACGGGCATTCATACGATAAGGGTATACAACCCGGTTTTCAACTCCCGAAAGCATGACCCCCACGGCGACTTTATCCGGCAGTGGGTACCGGAAGTGGCTAGCCTTCCCGATGCGCATATCCATGCCCCCTGGGAAATTCCGCCCCTGGAACGGCAATTCCTGGGATTTGAACTTGGTACCCATTACCCGGCTCCTATCGTGGACCTGAAAAAAGCCATGCGGTACGCCAGCGATCAGCTCTGGAGTGTCAAA